>CAYLZI010000191.1:0-5724 GCA_964388215.1 uncultured Anaerolinea sp. | reverse complement strand
CGCCGCCCTTCAACATCTGCGCCAGGCCTTTTTTGACGGCAAAACTACCAGTGATAGATTCCATAGAACATCTCCTTAATGTAGGGCAGAATTTATTCTGTCCCAAATTCGCCGGAATGAATTCCGGCTTACACAATTTTAGGCATAAATTGGCTGATGTTAAGAGCCAATAATGGCAAATCAAAACCAGTCCAATTAAGTGAAATTAATCTTTTTTTTATCAAATTGGCTCTATTTCTTTGTTCAAAAGATGGTATATTGACAAGACCAATCACTAATTACGAATCACCATTTACACTCGACATGCGCATCCCCCTCGACCGCAACTCCCCCATCCCGCTCTACGAGCAAATCGAGCAGAACCTGCGCCAGGGCATCCTGAGCGGCAGCCTCGCGCCCGAAACACGCCTGCCTGCCAGCCGCCAATTGGCGCGCGACCTGGGCGTCAACCGCATCACGGTCGAAAACGCTTATGCCGCGCTGGAGGCCGATGGCCTGGTCTATTCGCGGGTCGGCAGCGGAACATACGTCCTGCCGCCTCCGCCGCTTCCCCAGATTCCCCAAAAAAGCGCGGAAGCGGTCTGGCCGTTATGGCAGCAAACCCTGCCCGAACGCAGCCTGGGCGCGCGCGCTGCGGTGGAACAGATGCGCCTGACCTCAGGGCGGGCTGACCATATCAGTTTTGCGGGCGGAATCAGCGATTCGCACCTGTTCCCAGCCGAGGACTTTCGCAAAGTGTTGCAAGCCGTCATGCGCCGCGACGGCATCGACGCGCTCGACTACGGCGACCGGCGCGGTTATGCTCCCCTGCGCGAGACTATCGCCCACATTCTCGCCAGCCAGGGCTTGCAGACCAGCCCCGAAAACATCCTCATCACCGCCGGGTCACAGCAGGCATTGGCGTTGGTTTCGCAGTTGCTGCTCGAACCAGGCGATACCATCCTGGTCGAAAGTCCCACTTATTCCGGCGCGCTCGACCTGTTCCGCGCCCTGAACTTTAGGATTATCAGCGTCCCGGTGGATAGCCAGGGGATGCAGGTTGACTTGCTCGAAAAGCAATTGCAGCAGCACCACCCCAAACTGGTCTACACCATCCCAAACTTTCACAACCCGACCGGGACCTGCCTGTCTGGAGCGCGCCGCCGTGAACTCATCATTCTTTCCGACCGATACAACGTCCCCATCCTGGAGGATGATTTCGTCGGCGACTTGCGTTACGAGGGCCGCGCCCAGCCCGCCCTCAAGGCGCTCGACCCCGGCGGGCGGGTGATACACGTCAGCACCTTTTCCAAAATGCTGATGCCCGGCCTGCGGGTCGGGTTCCTGGTGGCCGATGGCCCTATCTACGACGGGCTGGTCAAGTTCAAGCGGGTTAACGACCTGGCAACCTCCAGCCTGATTCAGCGCGCCCTGCATGATTACGTCACGGTTGGACGCTACCAGGCGCACCTGCGCCGCTCCAGCCAGATTTTCCGCAAACGGCGCGATGCCATGCTGGCTGCGACTCAGCGCCACCTGCCGGACGGATGCCGGGTCGAAATTCCGCAGGGAGGTCTGTTCCTGTGGCTGAAGTTGCCGGGGAATCTATTTGCCGACGAATTGCTCCCATACGCCATCCGCGAGGGAGTCGATTTCATGCCCGGCGGCGGGTTTTTCTTAAACCCGGCAGAGGGCGCAGGCTGGCTGCGGCTGAATTTTGTTGTTCAGGAGGATGGGAAAATTGAAGATGGGATTCGGCGGCTGGGCCGGGCAATCAAAGCTTGCGCCTGAACCCAGTTTTTTTGGGATGCCCAGGCCGAAAAAACTCCCTGTTTCAACGGCACAATGCTTATTCACTGTTCTTGGGCGCATCCCTGACCACATACAGCGGGCGGCCCTTCACTTCATCGTAAATTCGGCCAATGTACTCCCCCAGAATGCCCAGCGAGATGAGCTGCACGCCGCCGAAGAATAGCACCGCTATCAGCGTGGAGGCCTGTCCGTAGAAGGCTTCTGGATTGGTCAATCGCCCGATGATGACAACTGGAATGGCAACTACGCCCAACCCCGCGGCCATGAAGCCGAGGTAGGTGGCAATTTGCAGCGGGAAATAAGAGAACCCGGTAATGCCATCGCTGGCAAACTTGAGCATCTTCTTGAGCGGGTACTTGGTGACGCCGCTTAAGCGCGCCGCGCGTTTATACTCCACGCCAATTTGTTTGAACCCAATCCACGAGGACATGCCGCGCAAGAAGCGGTGTTTTTCGCGCATCGCGTTCATTACATCCACCACTTTACGGTCAATCAGACGGAAATCACCCGTATCGAGCGGGATTTTGACATCGGTAATGCGATAAATCAGGCGATAGAACAGGGAGGCGGTGAATAATTTGAACCACGATTCTCCCTCGCGCTCGGCGCGCACGGCATAAACCACCTCGTAGCCTTCTTTCCACTTCTTCGCCAGTTCCAGGATGGTTTCAGGCGGGTCTTGCAAATCGGCGTCAATTACAACCATCGCCTGCCCGCGCGCGTAGTCTAAACCGGCCGTTACCGCTATCTGGTGGCCGAAGTTGCGCGCAAAAATAACCGGGCGCACTTTTTTATCTTTGGCTGCCAGTTCACGGATTCGGTCGGTAGAGCCATCGCTGGAGCCATCATCAACCAGAATCAACTCCCAGGGTTCGCCGGTCGAGTCCATCACCTCGCTAACGCGGCGATACAGTTCAAAAATATTATCAAATTCGTTGAAGATGGGCGCGATAACAGAATAGGTGATAGGCATGAATTAATTCCTGTTGATTTTTTTGACGCGGTGGGGCGGGGTGGGCATGTCCATTCGCGGGCTATCCTCAAACGGCAGTTGGTTTAAGACACGCCGAAGCAGGTATTTGATAACGATAATTGCCGAGGCCAGCACCGGCACAACCAGCAACGCGCCCAAAATCCCATTTAAGATGGTAGCAATCAAGATGACGATGAAAATCAGGCCTTCATTCATGTGAACCATGCGCCCCATGATGACGGGCCTGAGCCACATATTTTTTAGGTTAATCAAAACAAAGTATACGACAAATACAATGACCGTCACCCAGGTATTGGAGAGCGGAATCCAACTTGAGCCTTCAAGCAGCGCTACGCCCATCGCCAGGGCCACTGCCAAAATAGGCCCCAGGTCTGGCACAAGCGTGAATAAACCGGCGATGACCCCCAGCACAAAGGCGCCTGGAATGCCGAGGATGTACCAGGCAACTGTGAACACAACCCCGACGATGAGCATTAACAAAATTTGACCGCGCAGGTAGGCCATCCACACGTCGCGCACCTGCCCATAAAGCGTTTCCACTTCGATGCGGTAGGGGGCGGGGGCCAGGCCAAGCAGCCACTCGCGCATGGCCTGCCATTCTGAAAGAAACAGGTAGACCAGAACGATGATGACCAGGAACCAAATGGTCCCACGCGATGTGGATTCTATCAACAGGAAGGCTTCTTCTGGCACGGGGGTGGTCGTCATGGACATAAACTGGCCCATGCTGTCGGCCAATTGGGTCATGTTGAACTCCAGCCCGGCCACCATCACCGGCGCGGCAAGCGCGGCCTGAAGTTGTTCAAGCAGCGAGAGCAAATCTTGCGCTACGCCGGCCAACTCGTCAAAGAAGATGGGGGTAATGGTGGCCGGCAGGACAATTATCAACATCAGTGCCGAAAAATAGACTATATTAACGGCTGCGCGGCGGCTAATCCTCGTATTTCGAGACAGGAGGGTGACTGCGGGGCTAATCAAGTAGGCGATAAAGGCCGCGATGACCACCGGCTCCAGCGCTTCGCGGGCATAGTACAGAAAGCCCATCAGTCCTGTAAAAAGCAAAATCCCTATCAGGTAGCGGAATGACAGGCTCCAGGCTGGCTTCATAACAATTTTTTAACAGCATCCAGGGTGGGTTCAATCACCGGGGCAGATAGGACAGATTGCATTGCCGCCCGAACATCTTTCAGACCGCTGCCGGTATTCATGACCAGGGCTGGCGCATCTGCTTCCAGCCACCCGCTGGCCTTTGCCGCCACTAAACCGGCCAGAGCGGTGGCCCCGGCGGGTTCGGCAAAGACCCCAAACCTGCCCAACGCAGCGATTGATTTGAGAATTTCGGAATCGGGAACGGTAATATACGTTCCGCTGGTTTCTCTGGCTGCCCGCGCCGCTCGCACGCCGTCACGAGGCAGGTCAACCGAGATGGAATCGGCCAGGGTGGCGGCGATGACTGGGGCGATGGTCTCTGTGCCAGCGCGGAAGGCGTTGGCAATGGCCGCCGAGCCTTCGGCCTGCACGCCCACAATGCGCGGCATGTGGTCGAGCCAGCCCAGGGCGCGTAAATCTTTGAAGCCTTTATGAATGCCTGATATGATGTTTCCATCTCCCACCGAGACGAAAATGGTCAAACGCGGATGGTTCAATGGGGAGGTGACTTCGGCGGGCTTTTTGCCAAATCCCAGGTCGGCCTGTTTGTGAAGACCCTTCCAAATTTCGTAGGCGGCGGTCTTTTTACCTTCGACGGTGAAGGGGTTGTAGCCGGTGTTGCGGCAGTACCAGCCAAATTCATCGGCGGCTTTGACGGATAAATCGAAGGCGTCGTCGTACGTTCCATCTACCAGCAGCACTTTTGCTCCAAAGACCAGCAATTGCGCCACTTTGGCGGGCGGGGCGTTTTTGGGCGCGAAAATAATCGCCTTTTGTCCTACTGCAGCCGACATGCCCGCCAGGGCTGCCCCAGCGTTGCCGGTGGAGGCTGTGACGACTACATCTGCCTTTGTTTCGATGGCGCGCGCTACAACAATCGCGCTGGCGCGGTCTTTGAAGGAAGCCGTTGGGTTGCGGCTTTCGTCTTTTAGCCAGAGTTGCTTTAGGCCGAGTTCGGCAGCCAACCGGGGCAGGGAGATGATGGGAGTCCCGCCAGCCAGTTGCAGCGGGGTCTGCTCGCCGCCGGGCGGGAAGGAAACCGGCAGGAGCGGCAGGTATCTCCACAGCGAGGCGTCGCCCCGGCACAGAAAATCATCCGGCTGATATTTTTTCTTGATAGAATCGTAGTCGAGCACCACATCCAGGTTTCCGCCGCAAGAGCAGGTGTATGTAACCTGACCGGGCAGGTACTCTTTTTTGCACAGGGAACAGCGATAACCGAGGAAACTGTTCATCGTTTTTTCCTTATAGTTGGAATGGTCTGCGGAATTGCCGAGCGGTGAGTTGCGTGCATGTCTGCCAGCTGAGCGTGAAGTTCATTTTATGAGCCGATTTTGTTTGCAGTATTATACTATCCTCGTTGAATATTCCCGATGAGCGCAAGAGCCAGCCTGCGCAGAGGGCGTTAGAAAAAATAGTGTTCTGTGGCGATTTGCAGCGCGGGATGTTATTTCACATTACCGGCTCTCCCGCTTCTGGCGGGATGACGAGGCAGGGCGGCCCGCCTAGCGTGAAAATCATCATTTTATGCCAGGATTCTCTGCGAAAACGCATCACATTATGCCCTGACGGGTCGCCCCTGCGGGTTTTCCCATTAAAAACGGTAGAGCCACATTACCCATATATGCGTCACGCGGGATAGCATCTCGCGCCACAGAATCCAAATCCCAAAATTGGCAAAGGTATTGATTATTAATACGCTATAATTTTGCTACAAGCATGATGCCAGGAGCAGCCTACTGCAATTTCAAGTGACATTTTTGGATGGGGTAAAAAACGGCAGAACCGGG
>CAYLZI010000190.1:0-5786 GCA_964388215.1 uncultured Anaerolinea sp. | reverse complement strand
GAAGTCATCCGCATGGCGCAGCGCGGCGAACTGCTGCAAGCCATGCAGGTCAGCGCCCTGTTTTTTGCGCTCTCGCGCCTGAATCGCATCGTCCTATGAATCCACTGACCGCCTTCAAAGCCCTGCGCGAACTGGGTTTTACTGCCGTTGCGCTCAACGCGCTTTACAATCTCGGCCTGAAAACCGGCTATTTTCGACTTCTCGACCATAGACCACAGACCACAGACCATCGTCCATTGTCTCTCGTCAGTGGTCTGCTCGCTCTCCCCACCAGCGAGCAACTCCTCGCCGCGCTCGACCCGGAGGGACTGAGGCAGCTCACCGCCGAGGCCGGTGAAATTGTCGCTGGCAGATACCGCCAGTTCGGCGGCGAGCCGGTCGAAATCAGGCTCACGCCGCCTTCCCAACGGCATTGGACGGAATGCGAAACAGCCCCTCACGCCGCCGACATCAAATTCACTTGGGAACCGGCCCGTTTCGGCTGGGCCTTCACCCTGGGGCGCGCCTTCCACGCCACCGGCGACGAAACATACGCGGCAGCCTTCTGGCGCTACTTCGAAACCTTCCAGACCGCCAACCCGCCCTATTGTGGGGAAAATTGGACAAGCGGCCAGGAAGTCGGACTCCGTTTGATGGCCTTTACCTGGGCCGGGCAGGTGTTCAGCCCATCGAAAGAGACCACCCCCTCACGCCTCGCTGGCCTGGCCGTTTCGATAGGCATTCACGCCGCCCGCATTCCCGCTACCCTGCTGTATGCGCGCTCGCAGAACAACAATCATCTCCTCACCGAAGCCGCCGCGCTCTACACCGCCGCGCTCGCCCTGCCCGACCACCCGGATTCTGACCGCTGGCTTAAAACCGGCCAGGAGTGGCTCAATTGGTGTTTCGAGAATCAAATTGATGAAACCGGCGAATACGTCCAGCACTCAACCAACTATCACCGGCTGATGCTGCAAACGGCGTTGTGGGTGTCAGGTGTCATGTGTCAGGTATCAGGTACGCCCCTGACACCTGACACCTCGCTCCTGACACATCGCTCCCGCGAAAACCTGGCCCGCGCCACACGCTGGCTGCTCTCGCTGCTCGATTTTGCCTCTGGGGGAGCGCCGAACCTGGGCGCGAACGATGGCGCATACATTCTTCCATTTTCCTGTTTGCCATTCAACGATTTCCGCCCGGTTGCCAACGCCGCCGCGCGCGCTTTTCATGGCTACACGCTGAACCCCGGCCCCTGGGATGAGATGGCGCTTTGGTTTGGCCTGCCGCGCAAAGAAAACCTGCCCGAAATTTCGCGCATCCCCGATTGCAGTCATCTCTACGCGCCAAACTCGTGGGGCCACCTGCGCGCCGCGCGATACCAATCCCGCCCCTCGCACGCCGACCAGTTGCATTTCGACCTGTGGTGGCGCGGATGGAACATCGCCCAGGACGCCGGGACCTATTCCTATAACGCTCCCCCGCCCTGGGACAATCGACTCACCTCGACGCTGGCGCACAACACAGTCACGGTCGATGGCCGAGAGCAGATGACCCGCGTCAGCCGGTTCCTGTATCTCGATTGGGCCGATGCCGCAGCGCGGGAACATTCCACGAACGGCGCAGATTTCATCCAGCGCGTCTCCGCCCAAACCGATGCTTACGCCCGCCTGGGAATCCGTCACACCCGCACCGTAACCGTTTCTGCCGATGAACGCTGGCTGGTGGAGGATGAATTGCTCAACCGGAACCAGGAAATGCACGTCTTTCGGCTGCACTGGCTGCTGCCCGATTGGGAGTGGGAGGCCGAGATTCGAGATTCGCTATTCGATATTCGGCTGAAGTCTCCGCAGGGCTGGGTGACGCTCCGGCTCAATATTCAACCTTCAACGTTCCCACATTCAATATCTCTCGTCCGCGCCGGGGAAGTGCTGTGGGGCAATTTGACAAATTGCCCCACAACGCGCGGCTGGGTTTCGCCAACCTACAGCGTTAAAAATCCCGCGCTTTCGGTGGCGGTTGAAGTACAATCGACGAGAACGGTTCAGTTTACGACAGAATTCATCTTTCCGACCCTAGACGATAGACCATAGACCGTTGCCTATTGTCCATCGTCTATGGTCTACGGTCAGCCCATGCACATTCTCTTAATCCACCAGGCTTTTGCCGCGCTCGACGAACCGGGCGGGACGCGCCATCACGAACTGGCGCGTTTTCTCGTCTCGAAAGGCCACCGGGTGACGGTGATTGCTTCGCCGGTGAGTTATTTGACCGGGACAACCTCACCAAAGGGTGTCGAAACCCTGAACGGGATCACCATTCTCCGGCCACGCGTGTATGCGGCCCTCCACAAATCCTTCTTTCACCGCCTGCTGGCCTTTTTTTCTTTCGCTCTTTCGTCTTTCTTTGCCGGGCTGGGCGTCCAAAACGTGGATGTGGTTTGGGGCACTTCGCCGCCGATTTTCCAGGGCTGGACGGCCTGGATGCTGGCGCGACTCAAAGGAGCGAAATTCCTGTTCGAGGTGCGCGACCTGTGGCCCGATTTTGCCATCGCGGTCGGGGTGCTGAAAAACCCCCTCCTGATAAGTATGTCGTTATGGCTGGAACGTTTCCTATACCGCCGCGCCGACCAGGTGATGGTCAACAGCCCGGGGTACGTGGAACACGTTTCCAGCCGGGGCGCGCAGCGCGTCGAACTGATTCCAAACGGAGCCGACCCCGGGATGTTCCACCCGCTCGATATGGGCAGCCAGTTTCGGGCTTCCAACCATCTGCAAAATCGTTTCGTGGTCTTGTATGCCGGAGCGCACGGGATTTCCAACGATTTGGAGGTCGTTTTGGAGTCCGCCCGCTTGCTGGCGAGACGGCTCGATATTCATTTCGTGCTGCTCGGCGACGGCAAAGAAAAGGCCAATTTGCAGGCGCGCGCCCATCAAATGGGACTAAAAAATGTGGCCTTCCTGCCGCCCTTGCCAAAAAGCGGCATGAGCGCGGCCCTGGCCGGGGCGGATGCATGTATTGCGATTTTGAAGCCGCTCGAGGCGTACAAAACCACTTACCCAAACAAGGTGTTCGATTACATGGCCGCCGGGCGGCCGGTGATTCTCGCCATCGACGGCGTGATTCGCCAGGTGGTCGAGGCGGCCGGCTGTGGGGTATTCTGCGAGCCGGGGAATGCCCAAGCCCTGGCCGATGCGGTGCTGAAACTGGCCGCCAACCGCGACGCAGCCCTGCAGATGGGCCTGTCTGGCCGCGCCTACCTGGAGAAATACTTCAGCCGCGAGTCGCTGGCCGGGAAGTTGGAGATGTTGTTGGTGGGGATGATGAAGATGTAAGCATGGCCAAAGTTGAAATTTTCGCCGGGAACTGCGGGTTCAATACGCAGGTTGAAACCAGCATGGACGGCAAAACCTGCAAAATCGAGATAACCAGTGAGCGCGCCGCCATCCACCGCATGGCCGAGGAGTTGACCGAAGCGCACCCATACGGGGAAATTTCGTTCAAACGCACCATGCCCAAAATCCACGAGATGGGGCATAAACACTGCGCCCACGCCGCCTGCCCGGTGCCGGTGGGAATCGTCAAGGCGGTCGAAATCGAAGCCAAACTGGCCCTGCCAACCGATGTGAGCATTAAACTCTCAAAATAAGCGCATTCTATCTCGGCAAAATAATATCTACCCCATCCCCACCCAATAGCCCGCTGTTAGCCAACCGATAGGTAGAAAAAACCGCCCGGGGGTAAGATAAGCGCAAGAATAATACGGAGCAACCCGCAATGGCAAACACTTTAGAAGGTCAAACACTCGGCAAATATCGCGTCCTCGAAGCCCTCGGGCGCGGCGGCATGGCGCAAGTCTACCGCGCCTACCACCCGCAGCTTGACCGCTATGTGGCCGTCAAAGTGTTGCGCTCCGACCTAGTCGAACAAGACGAATTTCTGGGCCGCTTCCGGCGCGAGGCGCGCGCCGTCTCTGGGCTGCGGCATCCCGCCATTGTGCAAGTCTTCGACTTCGATGTTCAAGACGACATCTACTACATGGTCATGGAACTGCTCGAAGGCGACACCCTGCGCGCCCGCCTGAACCAATATCGCGTCAAAGGCGAGCGGATGCCGCTGCCCGAAATTTTACGCATCCTGAAAGACGCGCTCGGCGGCCTGCAATATGCCCACAGCGAAAACGTCATCCACCGCGACATCAAACCCGCCAACATCATGCTCACCAAACGCGGGCAGGCCGTTCTCACCGATTTCGGCATCGCCCAAATCGTCGGCGCCACCCAATACACCGTTTCTGGCGCGCTGATGGGCACGCTCAACTACATGGCCCCCGAGCAAGGTCTCAAGGGCGCATGTGACGCCCGCTGTGACATCTACTCGCTCGGCATCGTCTTCTACGAAATGCTGACCGGCTACACCCCCTTCGACGCCGACACCCCGCTCGCCATCCTGCTCAAACACCTCAACGACCCGCTGCCGCTCCCCAGCAAAATCGACCCTTCGCTGCCGCCCGCGCTGGAACAAATTGTGCTCAAAGCCCTCGCCAAAGAACCCGCCGACCGCTTCCAAAGCGCCAATGAAATGCTTGCCGCCATCGAAAAAACGCTCGAAAGCGAAAACCTGGAAGGCGCGCGCCGCGTCGTTCCGCCCCCCGGCGGCATTTCACCCAACGCTGTTTTTTCGGGGGATGCCCGCCAACAGATTTTGGGACAGCGCATCACCGAAGAAGATACCGACTTCGATATGCAGTTGCCCAAACCCGAGGCGCGGGCAGAGCAGACTCCCCTCAGCCTGCCTGCCGCTATAGAGAACATCCTGCCCCGCCTCGAAAGATTTGCCCGCCCACTCAGCCCCGTTTCGGCGGTTTTCATCAGCCTGGTCTTATTCACTGTCGTCAACCTGTTCGCCGCCATTTTAAGCACCGCCAGCGGACACAGCGTCTTCCAATATGGCTGGGCCTTCGAGATTTTCCTCGTCTCGGCCTTGCTGGCCTTCATTGGATGGGGCACGCAAACCCCCTGGCTGCTCACGCCCGGCATCATCATCTTCTCCAATGCCACGCTGCTGGCCTACGCCGCCATCACGGGCCGCTGGCAAGATTGGGCATTCCTGTGGATGTTCGAGCCGCTCATCATAGGCCTTGCTATTTACCTGCCCCAAAAAATGACCGAACGCCCACAGGCTGAAATCCCCGTCTGGGGACGGGTGAGCGGCATGGCCCTGGCAACCCTGGCGGTGTTAATGGCGTGTCTCACCTGCTGGCTCTCGTTCATCGTCTCCCTCTTTAGCAAAACGTAGAGCAAATTAATAATTTGCTCCACTGAACCGGTTGCGCTGCAGACTGCCGCGCGACTCTTTTCAACGCGCCATTTTTACGAGTAGGGGCAACCCGCCCAGCCAGAAAAAGAAACCTGGCTGACAAATCGCTCCGCAAAAAAGTCTTTTATTTGGCCTTGTCGGGTCGCCCTTACACCACCAACCAACTCAAAAGGAGTTCAAAATGAAAACCGCCAACCCCCTTTCCCTCATCTTTGGCCTGGCCCTCATCGTCATCGGCGGCCTGAGCCTGCTCGGCAACACCCTGCTGCGGCTCGAAGCCTGGCGGTTGTGGCCGGCCATCGTCATCATCGCCGGTCTTACACTGACCGCCCCCGGATTCCTCGGCCTGGCCCGGCGCGGATTTGGGGCCTTCTTCATCCCCGGCGTGCCGCTGCTCGTCACCGGCGGCATCCTGATGTTCGCCAGCCTGTTCGGTAACTGGAACGTGTGGGCCGCCGCCTGGCCGCTGGTCGTGCTGGGCGTGGCGCTCG
>CAYLZI010000189.1:0-5790 GCA_964388215.1 uncultured Anaerolinea sp. | reverse complement strand
CCTTCGAGCATTTGCGCGTCCCGGCGGTGCTGACCACCATCGTCGCCTTCCTGTATCGCTACCTGTTCGTGCTGACCGATGAAGTCCTGCGCCTGCTGCGCGCCCGCGACTCGCGCTCAGCGGCCATCCCCGGCCAAAAAAGCGGGCGGACGGTTTTCTGGCGCGCCCAAATCGCCGGTCACATGGCCGGGCAGCTGTTCCTGCGCAGTTACGAACGCTCCGACCGCATCTACAATGCCATGCTGGCGCGCGGCTACACCGGGCAGATGCGCACCCTGCGCGCCCACCTCATGCGCCGCCGCGACTGGCTGGTTTTATCGGTAAGCATTCTCGCGCTTCTATTCCTGCAACTCATCGGAAGGATTGGCTGAATGCCCGTCACCCACGCTACGCCCCGCCTTACTATTCCAGACTACGCCTGTGACGTTTTGCAGGTTAACGATTTGCATTTTTCGTACCCTGATGGGCACGCCGCCCTGCACGGAGTCAATCTCTCGCTCTGCAAAGGCGACAAAGTCGCGCTGGTCGGCCCCAACGGAGCGGGCAAAAGCACCCTGATGCTGCACCTGAACGGCATCCTGGGCGGCAAAGGCGGCGTCAGCGTGGCCGGGCTGCCGGTCAATGACAAAAACCTGCCCCAAATCCGGGCCGCCGTCGGGTTGGTCTTTCAAAATCCCGATGACCAACTCTTTTCGCCGACTGCCTTCGAGGACGTGGCCTTTGGGCCGCTGCATATCGGCTACCCCGAAGCCGAAGTCCGCGAACGGGTGGAGCAGGCCCTGGCGCGGGTGCGGATGAGCGCCTACCGCGACCGCCTCTCGCATCACCTGAGCATGGGCGAGAAAAAGCGGATTGCCATCGCCACCGTCCTGTCGATGTCACCGCAACTGCTGGTACTCGATGAGCCGTCCGCCGGACTCGACCCGCGCGCCCGCCGCGCGCTGATTCATCTCCTGAATGAACTCGACATCACCATGCTGGTCTCGACTCACGACCTGTCCCTGGCGCGCGAGATTTTCCCGCGCATGGTCATCATGGACGAAGGCCGCATCGTCGCCGACGGCCCGACCGCCGAGTTGCTGGAAAATATCCCGCTGCTCGAAGCGCACGGGCTGGAAAAGCCGTAAGTGGACGACAGACCGCAGACTGCGGTTGATTGCCAGGGATGGAGTCCGAAGCCTCCCGACTTCGGCCAAAAGCCGGAGATTTTTGGTCCTCCGCCAAGCTTTTCCCGAAACCGTCCAGAAGGCTGCCCCGCATCACAAAACTTGCGCCTGGAACCTTCGGAACGGTTCTAGCTGCCCACCACCCCCCACAAAAAACCGCCGACCCATTCCCTGGTCGGCGGTCTATCGTCAACGGTCTGCCTCACTCCTTCGTCCGCAAACTCGGCCTTACCGCGTAGCGTTTGCGAATTTCGGGCAGGAAATAATCGTCGAAGAAGCGGTCGATGTCATAATCCGGCTGCCAGCCCCAGTCTTTGCGGGCCGCCGAGTCGTCCATATCCTCCGGCCACGAGTCCACAATCCCCTGGCGGCGCGGGTTTGGGTTGAACACAATCCGCGTGCCGGGGAAGGCGTGGTCGGCCCGTTTGCGGAACTCGCCGGCCGTCAGGCTGAAGGCGGTAATGTTATAGACCTGGCGGGTCAGGTACTCGCGCGGCACCTCGGTCAGCATCAGGAGGGCCTTAATCGCATCCGGCATCGCCATGAACGAAATCTTCGTATCCTCGCGCACGAAACACGAATACGAGAGCCCCTGGGCCGCGGCGTGCAGCATCTCCGGGCCGTAATCGCTCGTCCCGCCGCTTGGCAGGGTAAAGGCGCTAATCAGGCCGGGGAAACGGATGGCGCGAAAATCGAGCATCACCGGCGGGCTGGGGTCCAGGTGACGCTGGCCGTAATAATTGCCATAATACTCGCCCAGTTTCTCGCAATACAACTTGTTCGCGCCATACATCGTGTGCGGATGGTTATTCGCATCCTCCGTCACCCGCCCGGCCTTGCGCTTCTCGTCCAACGAATGAAAGCCAAAGGCCGCAATCGAACTGGGGAACAGGAACTTGACCGCCCTGCCGCGCTTCTCCGATTTATAAGCCGCCAGCATCAGCAGTTGCATCGTCCCTTCCACGTTAATGCGGTGCGCCTCCTCGGTCGCAATCTCCGCCTTCGAAGAAAGCGAAGCCGCCAGGTGGAAAATAATATCGAAGTTGTAATCGTAAAATTGCTTCACGCGGTACACCAGGTCGCCTTGCAGGTGTTCCGCCGCGTAATCCTTCATCGAATCAGGGAGCGGCGCCAAATCCGTCGTAACGATGCGGAAGCCTCCCTTGCCTGCCAAACTTTGAACCAACGCCTGACCAATCTCACCACACGCTCCGGTGACGAGGACGGCTTTATCGGGCATAGTTTTCTCCTTTTGAAAGTATAGGTATCTAATTGTACAATACCTTTCCAAAACCGTCCCGAAGGTTTTTCCAAAGGGCCAACGTTGCGCCCAAAACACCTTCGGGATGTTTCTTTCAGGGTACAATCCTGGCGTGAAACCCTGCCCCCAAACCCGTACACGGATTTACACGGATTTCTTAAGAAAAATCCGTGTAAATCCGTGTAATCCGCGTCATCCGTGTCTAAAAGAGTTTATCTGGAAAAAACTGGCCAACGGACTCTGGTCGCTGTCCCTCGGCTTGCTCCTGCTCTCCAACGCGGCCTGCGTCCCAGGCATAGAAGCCGCGCCACTGGAAACTGCCACCGCGACCCCCGAAATCATCCCCACTGAAACCATCGTCTGGTTCCCGCCCACCGCCACCTGGACTCCATTCCCCACCGTCCAGCCCAGCGTCACGACCGAGCCATTCCCCGGCATGGGAGCCTCGCTCTACACCGACGACTTCTCCGGCCCGGCAGACTGGACCAACGCCCGCGCCGAAAGCCAGGGGAGCAACAACGTCCTGGTCATCGGCAACCGCCTGACCCTCTCAGTCAACGCCGCCCCGGTCACGCTCACCAGCATCCGAACCGGCCTCGTCCTGACCGATTTCTACGCCCAGACCAACGTCAACCTCAACCGTTGTGAAGGCCGCGACGCCTACGGCATGTTCTTCCGCGCCGCCACCGAGGCCTACGCCTACCGTTTCACCCTGACCTGCGACGGGCAGATGCGCATCGAACGCGCGCGCGGCGGCGAAACCTACCCGCTCTCCGATTGGGAGGCAAGCGGCGACCTGCCGCGCGGCGCGCCGGGACAGGTTAAACTCGGCGTGTGGGTGGCGGGAACCGAGATGCGCTTCTTCCTCAATGACCGTTACCAGTTCACCGTCTTCGACCAGGTCTTCCGCAGCGGCAGCGTCGGCTATTTTGCCAGCGTCCGCAGCGAAGTCGGCCTGAATGTCTCCTTCTCGGACCTGCGCATCAACGCCATCTCCTACGTCTCCCCCACCCCTACCGTCACCCCCAGCAACACGCCGCTGCCCAGCCGAACGCCAAGACCGTAATTCGATATTCGTAATTCGATAATCGAGTATCGAATTACGAATATCGAATTACAATATCCCCATGCCCAACAATAAATTGAACGACCTCGACCCCAAAACCTGGCTGAAATTCCAGAAATCGTGGTTCATCCACAACCCGCCGCCGCGCAAGAAGGGCGTGCTGGTGCATCCCGCCAAATTCCCCGAGACAATGGCCCAGGAATTCATCGAATTTTTCACCAAAACAGGCCAGACGGTGCTGGACCCAATGTGCGGAACCGGCTCGACGCTGGTGGCCGCGCTGCGGGCCGGGCGCAATTCCTACGGCATCGAGTTGAATCCACGCTACGCCGAGATTGCGCGACAAATTATCAGCGAGGAAAAAGCCATTTTGGCGGAGACACCGGATTCAGCCGGGCTGGCCGCCGAGGTCATCACCGGGGATGCGTTAAATGCCCTCGATTATGACATCCCCAAAGTCGAGTACGTTCTCACATCCCCCCCCTATTGGGACATGCTGCACGCCAAAGGGGCCGAAAACCAGAAAAAACGGCGCGAATCGGACGGCCTGGACGTGGTTTATTCAGACCACCCGCACGATTTGGGCAACATCCACGATTACGAAGCCTTCTTGGGGCTGCTGGTGAACATTTACAGCGGGCTGAAGCCGCTCTTGCAGGAGCGGGCGTATCTGACCATTATTGTCAAAAATGTAAAAAAGGGCGGTAAAATCTACCCGTTGGCGTGGGATATTGCCCGCGAGTTGGGCAAGGTCTACACCTTAAAGGATGAGAAAATTTGGTGTTTACCAGCTGGGCAAAAAATATGGACAAGCAGTGGACTTAAAGAAATTGAAAAAATCACAAAGGATGATTTCGTTTTGACTCACCTTGGTTCCCTTGAAAAAGTTACCCGTTCTATGCACCGGGAGCATCAAGGGAAGTTGATACGCATTAAACCGGCTTTGTTGGGCAGAGTGGTCTCTTTGACACCAGAGCATGAAATATTGACCATTCAACGAAAAAAATATTCACACAAAAATGGCGTGAGTTTCCATGAAAACGCAAAGCGCAGTTTGGAGCGCGAACCATGTTGGATACCAGCGCAAACTATAGAGATCGGGGATCTGGTTGCGTTTCCGATTCCTCGCACGTTCATTGATTTAGCGGAAATAAATGTGAGTTCCTTTATGCCCGAAGTTTTAACCTGGCTTCAAGATTCTGAATGGTATTACACGCGAGGCAGAGGGAAACATGGCAGAGGAAAACTTCCGAAAGGGATTGCCGTCAATAAAGAATTTCTGCGCCTGGCCGGTTGGTATTTGTCTGAAGGTAACAGTAACAAGTCGGGTGTTCATATTGCCAACCTGGATTCAAATGCTCAAAAGGAAATTGCCGGATTATTCCACTCGGTTTTCGGTGCGAATTCGCAAATTGGATCAAAAGGTGTTTGGTGCAGGAGCAGGTCTGTTGCTCAATTTTTGATGCGCTTGTTTGGCAAGGATTCTCATACAAAGAGACTACCCGATTTCATTTTGCATCTTTCAGGAGAAAAACAAGCCGACTTGATTCAATCTCTCTGGGCAGGCGATGGCCACATTCATAAAAATCGCGTGCGCTACAAAACAGTTTCAGAAGAGCTTGCCTTAGGGATTACATACTTAACCGCCAGAGCGGGAGCTGTCCCCTATATCTACCAAAACGCCAGGTATTTGTCACTAGATTATCGGGGACGTTCAATGGCGCAGATGCAAGGGTTGTTGCAAATTGAAAAGACACCAATTAATTCTGTTCGTGATCAATATTGGATTAATCAAGAAAAAATCTGGCTGCCTGTTCGAGAAAAGGATATCCTGGAATACAATGGAACAGTGTATAACCTTGCAGTTGAAAATGCAAACAGTTATGTAACAGAAAGTTTTGTGGTTCATAACTGCCAGGACAACCAGCGCCTGGCGCCCTTCGGCCTGGGCAGCGCATGGGTGAGCAATACCTTCCATCATTATTGCTTGCAGTTCAGGAACGAGTAACGATATTCGATACTGGATACTCGATATTCGATACTGGATGCTCGATAGTCGATGTGGTTATCTAAAAGACAAATGCCGAATAGCGAATAACGAATTACCAATAACGGACTAGCCATGATTTCCTCCCCAGACTTTATCAAATTGCCCTTTACCCCCGACCTGACCGAAGGCGGCATCCGCTATGCCACCCGCTCATTGTCTTACACCTACGACCGGATGGGCGGTTCGCTTTATTCGCGCCTGCGCCGCATCGTCGGCGGGGTGGCGGTGGAACTGGCCTTCCGCCGCT
>CAYLZI010000188.1:0-5791 GCA_964388215.1 uncultured Anaerolinea sp. | reverse complement strand
AAAATCTTGATTGCCGGACTCGGCTCGATTGGACGCCGACACTTTCGCAACCTGGTTGCGCTTGGCGAGCGTGACCTGGTTCTCTATCGTACCCACAGGGCGACCCTGCCCGATGACGAATTGGCGGGCTATCCCGTCGAAACCGATTTAGTCGAAGCGCTGCAAAAGCATCGCCCGCAGGCTGTCGTCGTCGCCAACCCGACCGCCCTGCACCTGGATGTCGCCATTCCCTCCGCCGAAGCGGGCTGCGCCATCCTGCTCGAAAAACCCATCGCCGAAGACCTGACGCAGGTGAACGAACTGTGCCAGGCAGCCCAAAAGAGCGGCAGCCGCATTCTGGTTGGGTTTCAGTTCCGCTATCATCCTACGCTGAACAAGGCCAGGGAATTGATTCTGTCGGGGGCGTTGGGAAAAATTCTGACGGCTCACGCGCATTGGGGTGAATACCTGCCCAACTGGCACCCCTGGGAAGATTACCGTGCCAGTTATGCCGCGCGCGAAGACCTGGGCGGCGGGGTGATTCGCACGCTCACGCACCCGCTCGATTATCTGCGCTACCTGTTGGGGGAAGTCGAATCGCTACAGGCGCTGCAAGGGCATATTTCTCCACTGGAACTTGCGGGCGTGGAGGATGTGGCCGAAATTGGGCTGAAATTTGCCAGCGGCGCGATTGGCGGCTTGCATGTCAATTACTTCCAGCGCCCACCCGTTCACCGGTTGGAAATTATCGGCACGGCTGGCACGCTTCGTTGGGACAATGCCGACGGTGTTTTGCAGTTCTATCGTATGTCTGATGCTTTTGGAGTTATTAGCGCCCAACCAGGTGATACGCTTCTGGAACAGTATCATCTTGCTGATGGCTGGGAGCGGAATCACCTGTTCGAGGCCCAAACCCGTCACTTCCTCGAGGTCGCTTCTGGTCAGGCCGCGCCCATCTGCACGCTGGAAGATGGCATCCGCGCGTTAGAACTGGCCCTCGCGGCGCGAAAGTAGCGCGTCACAAGGCTTATCATGAAAAAAATCCCTTTTGAAAAGGTTCTAGCGATTGCTTTTTATGCGTTGCTTATTGCAGGCATTGGCATAATTGGCTATGTGGGCATGTCGCGGCGGGCTGGCGAACTGCCCCTGGGCGCGGATTTTGGAGCGTTGACAGAAACACCCCAGGTGATTGCCCTGACCGATTGCGAAACAACAAAAGAAAAAATCTGCATCCTGTCTACCGGTTATGATGCAGAAGGCAACCTGCTTATCAACCTGAAGGCTGGCCTGCAACCCATGCCCCAGGTATATGCCCGCCTGGTAGAGGCCCGTGCAAGCATCCGGTTCGATTGCCGCCTGGTGGACATCTCTCCGCGATTGCTTTATTGCCTGGGGCCTTCTTCGGGGGATATTTCTTCTTCCGCCCTGGAAATTTACACCGTCGAAGGTGATACTCTGATTGCTTCTGGGTTGATTGTCCCCGGAGGCCTGGCCAATGCTCCTGGGCCTGCTCCCGAACCGGGATGGCCGCCCCAGAAGGCAACCCCTCGGTCTCCGGTTTCGACAGGCACCGCGCCGGGAAGTGCCACCCCGCCGGTTCCATCGTACCCATCTTATCCATCGTACCCATCCTATCCCTAACGCGGAATTTCCCTTGCGCCTGCAAGTAGTATCCTGAACAGTTCCATGGACTGGTTTTCAGATGTCTCGACCGTTATTCTCAGCCAGTGGGGCACTTTGTTGCGCCTTCTGGCTGTTTTTGGCGTGGGAGGCGTGTTGACCTTTGGCCTGCTGCGGAGGACGCTAAAGGAAAATCTCGACACTGCCGAGATTTTCCTGCTGTCACTGGCAGGTTGGCCGTTGTGGTGGGTGTTATCTGCATTCCTAGCCTTTTTTATAAACCGTCAACTGGAGTTTGGGCCAGGCTGGGCGACCTTTATCATCTCGATATTGGGCCTGCTGCTACTCCCCGGCTGGAAGAAAATCCTCGCGCCGTTTGGCAGATTTTCGGGGCCGCTGCTGGCGCTTGCTCTTTTTTTCCTGCTCTCACTGTTAACCCGGCTGGCCTTCCTGGCTGATTTGCTGCTGCCCTCTTACTTTGACGGCGCGCTGCACTATAACATCAGCCGCCATTTGCTGACTCATTTTAGCAGTTGGCCCTGGGAAATTGTTCCCCCACCCGTCGGTGGTTATTACCACATCGGCTTTCACCTGCTGGCGGCATCTGCTGCATACATCGCCAATGCAGACATTGGGCAAGTAATTCTGATTTTAGGGCAGGTGTTTTTGGCTGTCTTGCCATTCCCGGTTTTTTGGGCGGTGAAACGGGAAACCGGCTCCGTGCTGGCGGCGTTTTTTGCGTTTTTCTTGGCCGGCTGGGGCTGGAATATGCCCGCTCACGCTCTTAACTGGGGCAAATACCCGGCCCTGGCAGGGCTGTTGGCTTTACAATTTGCGCTGGCAATTGCGTTTGTGGCTGCCCGCCCAACATTTATCGCCCCACGCAGGGTAAAGTTTACTCTGCTTGCGCTCTTCATCACTGCGGCAGCCGTTTCGGTCTTGATGCACACTCGCTCGTTGGTGGTGGTCTCCATCTTTCTTTTTAGTTATGCTGCAGCGCTGCTTTGGGGAAGGCTGCCAGACAGGGGCAAGTGGGCAATTTTGGCCGCGCTCCTCGCCGGGTTGGGGTGCATGGTTGCTTATATAGAATCGCGGAGTATCCTGAAACTGGTCTTCGACCCGTATATGGAGGCCGGGTTGTGGATATCTCTGTTGGTTTTTGCGCTCAGTCCGTTCGCCTTCAGGCGATTCGAGCAATTATCTATGACTTGTCTGCTGGTACTGTTGCTGCTGCTGGCATGCCTGCTGATTCCCATGCCAGGCAACTGGTTCCAAACCCCGCTCGACCGGCCTTTTGTTCAAATGATGCTTTACCTGCCGCTGGCGCTGCTGGGCGGGCTGGGGGTGGCCGGGCTGCGCGCCCAATCTTTCAAAGGGTGGGTAAACGTTCTTGCAACGGTGGCAGTGTTCGGCGCGCTGTTTGTTCAAATCGGGCGCGAGTACAGGTTTTCGCCATCCCCTTGCTGCATCCTGGTCAAACATGATGATGCGGTTGCCTTTGAGTGGATTGAAGAACACCTTCCAGGCGATGCCGGCATCCTGATTGCTGGAAACACGCTGAATGTGTTTGACATTGAAAACTCATCTGACCTGCGCGGCGCAGACGGTGGTATTTGGATACCCCTATTGGCCGGGCGCGAGGTTTCTATGGAACATTTGGGGGTAGATTTTAGCACTGGGGAAACATTCAATAGCCTGTGCCAACGAGGTATTACCCATGTCTATGTGGGCGGGTCGCCCGAGCGATTTAACCTGGATGGGCTGCAAGCCAGGCCGCAGTGGTATGCGCGGCTGCTGACATTGCCTGGGGCAAGCGTCTTCCAGGTGATGGGGTGTCCCTAAACCGTTTTTATGGTTGGGCTGGACGCAAGGCGGGCATAATAACCTCGCGCACGTTGGGGAAAAACAAGGGAGGCAATTTGATGGGAAAAAACTTTGTTCCCGAGCCAATTTGTTCAATCGGGATGTAATAAAGCGCGGTTTCGCTCTCGGCGCCTGCGCGCACATCCTGAAAAACGACCAGGATATGGCTTCCATCTGGGCTGAAGCGCGCATCGCGGTAACAGCAGGTGTTTTCGACCGGGTTAATCAGGCGAGATTCGCCGGTATCCATGTTATACAGATATAAATCGCCGTAGCCGGCGTTGCGCACAAACGTGTTGAGCAGGAAGAGTTCCTTGCCGTTCCAATCGTAGGCGGGGATGACGGGGTAGGGTTCGTAGCCTTCGGGCGTAAAACGCTTGTTGGGGAATTCTTCTAGGATGAGCGGTTTGGCGTTTTTACAGCGGCTGACTTCAATGATTCTGGCGATATCGGCAAAGCGTTGGCCGCGCAAGTCTTGGTGCAAGATTGCCAGTTTTTTGCTGTCGGCAGACCAAATTGCAAACTTGGCCGAAACAGCCGAATAGTCAAGGCAGGCATTGGGCAGGTTTTGCAAGTCGAAGGGGTTTTTGGCTTTGGCAAGCGCTTCACGGTCAAATGGGATGACGATGACGCGACGTTCGATGGTAACGGCAACTTGTTCCCCATCTGGCGAAACGCGAAAGCCTGTGAAGTTTGAGCCTTCCATGCAGGCCAATGAGACGATGGCAAACGTGTCTATGTTCACAGTTTTGATACACTTGCCTTCACCATATAAAATTTCTTTGCCGCCCGGGAGCCACTGCAAGTCGAACTTGGGCTGGTCGCTGTTGGTGACCTGCAGCAATCCGCTTCCATCTAATCCCATAACCCAGATGTCTTTATTGGTGATGAGGGCGATTGTGTCGGCCCCGCCAACCCCAGGAGTCGGGATGTTAGTGGGGGTGAAGGTCGCTGTAGGCGGAGGGATGGTCGGCGAGGCAGGCAGTGTTGCCGTTTCGGTAGGTGATGCTGGCGGAGGCATGGCAATGCTGGTATGGGAAGGCCCAACAGTTATGGATGGCGTTGGGGATGGGGTTGCGCGGTTGCCGAATATTTGCCAGCCCCCCAGCGAAAGCCCAGCCGCAATCAGGAGTAACAGCCCGATAAGCCAGGGGCGCGGAAGAGATGCCCCGCTTGTTTGAGCGTGGGGGGCATCTTGCGGGGCGCGTCGGTTGACGGGAATTGTATATTCGGGATTTTGCGGAATGCCATTCGGGAAGAGTTTGGCCAGGTCGGCTATCATTTCTGCTGCGGTGGCGTAGCGCGAGTCGCGGTTTTTCGCCATCGCTTTTTCTAATACGTTTTCGATTCCAGATGGCAGGTTGGGGTTGATGTCGAGAATGTGTGGGACGGGTTCGCTGGTGTGCTTGATGACCATTGCCAGCGGCGTTGTGGCCTCGTATGGCAATTTTCCGCTTAACATTTCGAATAAGATGATGCCCAGTGAATAGATATCGCTGCGCGAGTCTACGCTATCGCCCACTGCCTGCTCAGGGCTCATGTAGGAGGGCGTGCCAATGATGCCAGATGAAGTTAGTTTAGTTTGCCCAGAAGCCAGTTTAGCAATTCCAAAATCGGAGATGAAGGCGTTGTTCTCGTCATCAAACAAGATGTTGCCCGGTTTCAGGTCGCGGTGGATGACGCCCCTGTTATGAGCATAATCGAGCGCGCTGGCAATGCGCTGGATGATGCGCATTGATTCTTCTAATGAGAGTGTCGTGGTCATGCGGTCAGATAGCGAGCCGCCTGTCATATAACGCATGACATAAAACATCTGGTCGTTGTCTTTGCCTACATCGTACACAGGCACAATGGCAGGGTGTTCGAGCCGGGCAATAATTTTGGTTTCGCGCTCAAAGCGTTCGCGCACCTGGGCATCATGGAGCAGGTCGCGTTTGAGGAGCTTAAGCGCCGTTTCGCGTTCAAAAAGTGGGTCATAAGCAAGGTAAACTGTAGCCATGCCCCCACGGCCCAATTCTTTCCTGATTTCGTACCGGCTGAACTTCTCTGCTTGCATAACGTCAAGTATAACGATGGGTAAGTTAGACGAAAAATACATTTCTATTGCAGAATGTTTTAGGGTTATTCCCACCTGTTGGGGAAACCAAACACCCCACAGTTTTCATTCGCTTCATTTTACCATTTGCTTGCCCTGGTCATCATTGCGACAGTTGTTCCTCCTTCTTCTTTCGCAGGCGGGCGGCGATGGGGGCGGCCAGGAAGCGGCGGATGGAGGCTTCGCGCAGGTCTGGCTCGTAGTGGTCGCGCATGGTCTCGAGCAGGCTGACCG
>CAYLZI010000187.1:0-5856 GCA_964388215.1 uncultured Anaerolinea sp. | reverse complement strand
TTAGGTAACTACGCTACCGATAATCTCCCTCGCCCCGAATGGCGCCGCGCTCAAGGCGAGAAAACAATTTTTCAAGGTTGGCCTCGGCCACTTCTTGCAGCGAAAGGTCTAATTCAGTCGCAATCTGGGCGAGGTACCATAGCACATCGCCCAGTTCGTATTTCAGCGATTCGCGGTCTTCGGGAGTGATTTGGCCGCCCTTATCACGGAAAATTTTTTTAACCTTACCGGCCAGTTCCCCGGCTTCATTGACCAACCCCAGGGTAGGGTAAACAATGGGATGGTCGGCGTGAACCAGGTTCCAGGTTTTGCGCGATTGGCGCTGGTAGGCGTCGAAGTTTTCCAGTTCCATATCAGGGCAGCCGGGTGATGCTGAAATCGTCGAAGGTGATGTCGGTGCCGTTTTCTTCCTCATCACTCCAGGCGAACAAGGCGACCATGCCGCTGGTGTAGGTGGAATCCTGCACGCTGTCAATTTGCTGCCCATCCACGAAAAGAGTCAGCGTGCCGTTGCCGCATTCCGCGCCGACGCGGTAAGAGTCAGCGCCCAGGGGAATCAGGTCTGAATCGGCCCATTCATCGTTATTGGTCAGGAACAAATCCTCGCTGGCTACTGCTCCTTTGGCAATCGCATATTGGCCGTTGGCCGTTACGGCAAAATAATACATGTTATCATCCACCACGCCCTGGTTGCAGATAATTCCAAAGGTGGCGTTAGGGTCAGAACTGTTGTTTTTAGCGGTCACTTCGATGCGGATGTTGCTATATGTCTCATCACTGGGGCCGCTCCAGATAAAAAAGAGCGCTCTATAAATCTGAAAGCGCAAACCGCCGTTTTCATATTCCACCGCGCCGTCTGCGTCTGTGCCGGTGCCCCAGGTTTGGCTGCGACCGTCGAAATTGTCCTTGAAAAGTGAGCCGTCTGAGCCGGGCAAGCCGGGGATGGACACCAGGCTGCAGGCCAGCGCAGCCAGAGACAGGGACAGGATTGCCAGGACAATCTTGAGCCGGTTTTTCATTACATCCTCCTTGAATGTAGCGCGGAATGAATTCCGCGTTAAGATGATTTAGGATGCGGAATGAATTCCGCGTTACGGAACAGGTATGCGTTTTATACTATGCGACAGCCAAAAATAAAATAGGACATTAGAACTCTTTTTATCGGGCGTTTATCTTCCTTGGGTATAATCCACTCATGCACTGGCTGACGAGACTCTCTGACTACCTGGCGTTGACCCTGTTCCTGCTGTTTACCCTGACCACCAGCACTGTCCAACTGACCCGAACGGCAGAACGTGTTCACATCCTGGCCTCCTCGCAGGCCTTTGACCTGATAGGTTGGATGGCCAATTCCACCTGGCTGAAACTGACCCACAGCGCCATCGCATCGCCGCGCTATTTTACCCCGTCTGCCCAGCGCGAAACGGTATTGGAATACCTGAAGTTAACCGAAGACATGCAAAACACTGAGCGCGAAATCCGCTTGATTTACACCGACCCGAACCAGCCAGACCCCTTTACCGCATCAGCAGAATTGCGCGCCGAATTGGCGCGGCTCTATTTGCGTCAGAAATCGCTTGCCCCCGTCTCCGAGTCGGTGCTGGAGGCGCAGGTTACGGCCATTCTAAACGAACTCGGCCTGACGGCAGGGGGGCAGCCCATCCCCTGGGTGCTGTATCACGTCACGCCGCTGCCCAAGAACCTGGTCGTTTCACCGCGCGAGGTTATTCGCCAGGAAACCAGTTACCTGCTCCAGCCAGAGATGGCGCTCGAAGAAGTCATTCAACTTGAAGATTCGGTCAGTTCCCGGCTGGGATTCTCCACCCTCGTCGTCGAAATTGGCGGACTGGCGGCCTATCCCACCATGGTCATGCGCACCACCGCGCTCGGCTGGCTTTCCAATACCATCGCCCATGAGTGGGTTCATCTCTACCTGGGGCAAAGGCCGCTCGGCATGAATTACGACCGCACGCCGCAACTGCGCACGATGAACGAGACCACAGCCTCCATCGCCGGGGATGAAATTGGGCAGATTTTGATGGAACGCTACTACCCCGAACTGGCTCTCCGTTATCGAGACACAATCCAACTCGCCGCGTTGAACCCGCTGCCCGTCTCGAATTTTGATTTCCGCGCTGAAATGTACGAAACCCGCGTCCGCGCCGATGAGCTGCTCGCCGAAGGGAAAATCGAGGAAGCCGAATCTTTCATGGAAATGCGCCGCCAGGTGTTTTGGGAAAATGGCTATGCCATCCGCAAATTAAACCAGGCCTATTTTGCTTTTCACGGCGCCTATGCCGATTCCCCTGGCGGCGCAGCGGGCATAGACCCGGTCGGCCCGGCGGTGCGCGAACTGCGCGCCCGCAGCGCCACGCTGACCGAGTTCCTGCAACGCATGGGACAGATGTCCTCCTTTGAAGAACTGCTCGCCGCCCTTGAATAAAGCGAGAACCATGCAAAAGTATTCCTTACTCTTCTTCATTTTGGCTCTGCTGTTGGCGGCTTGCTCCGGCTCTGGTCAGGCTGTCACCTCCGTGCCTGCCATTATGCCCACCTCCACAGCCAGGCCGCAAACCGTTGCCATTTCTCCCGCCTCGCCGGGCCTGTGCATAGATGCCCGCCAGCCAACCCCCGCCGCCGAGCAGCCACCCATCTTTCCGCCGGTTTCGCTCAAAGACCACCTGCGCGGCGAACAGGATGCCGCTGTCACCGTCATCATGTACAGCGACTTCCAGTGTGGCGACTGCGCCAAAATCGCCGCCGCGTTAGAGGCCATCCGCGTCAAATATCCTGCTGAGTTGCGCGTGGTGTACCGTCATTATCCGCTTGTAACGCGCTACGACAAAGCCCTGCTGACCCTGCAAGCCAGCGAAGCCTCCCACCAGCAAGGTAAATTTTGGGAGATGCACGACCTGCTGTTTGAACGACAAGCCGAATGGGAAACCATGACATCGGATGCTTTCAAAACCTGGCTAAAGGCCCAGGCCGCCTCGCTAGGGCTGGAGGCCAGTCACTATGAAGACGACCTGAACAGCGAAATGGTCAGGGATGCAGTCACAGCCGCCGCCCAGGCCAGCCAGCAATATGGGCAGATTCCGCTCCCGCTCCTGCTCATCAACGGCGAAATCATCAAAAACCCTTATATCCTGGTCAACCTCGAACAACTGATTCGCCTGTATGCCTTGCCTGCGCGGCAATTCAGCGACTGCCCGCCCAACCTCCTTGACCCTGCCAAAACTTATACCGCCACGCTCCAAACCAGCCGGGGGGATGTCACTGTCAAACTATTTGCCGACAAAGCCCCCAATACCGTGAATAATTTCATCTTCCTTGCCCAAAATGGCTGGTACGATAACGTCCCCTTTCATCAAGTCGTGCCGGGCGCGCTGGCGATGACCGGCGACCCAAGCGGAACCGGCATGGGCAACCCCGGCTACTTTATTCCCGATGAACTTGTCCTCGCGCTCAAGTTTGACCGGGCCGGGATGTTGGCGATGTTCAACGTCGGCCCTGGTAGCAATGGCAGTCAGTTTTTCATCACCCTCGGCCCGCAGCCCGAACTGAATGGGCGTTACACCATCTTCGGAGAAGTGACCAGCGGGATGGACGTTTGCGACCGCTTTGCGCCACGCGCTGCCAGTCTCAACACCGGTCAACAAGAGCCGGATATGCTGTTGACGGTCAACATCGAGGAACGATGAGCGGCCTGAACGAACGACCACCCCAACCCGCCCCTGCCCAAACCGATTGGGCGGCCCTGGTGATGGGATTGTTGCTGTTGGTGAACGCCCTCGGCCTGGTCAGTATTGCGCTGCTGCTGGCCTTGCTCGGCTTGAGCGCGCTCTCCGCGCTTGGGGAGGGGGACGCGCTGACCCTGTTGATGTTCGCCGCCGGAACCTTTGCCTTGGGATTGCTGCTCGCGCCCGGCGCTTACCTCAACGCCCGCAAATTTTTTAACCTGCCTGAACCGCGCTTCGGCCTCCGGGGGCTGACTCCCGGCTTTCTGCTGGTAATGCTGCTCACAGCCTGGGTTATCAGCCTGGCGCTGGGATATAGCCTGTCTGTCAACTCGACCTTCTCCCTGATACTGCTGCCCCTCGTCAATGTGGCGGCCCTCACTCTCCCAATAGCGATTGTCCTGGTCATCACGCTCAATGGGTTGCCCCTGCCCTCTCCGCGCCGCGCATTGAGCATCTTTGGCGCAAGCGCCGTGCTGGCTCCAACCCTATCCATTTTTATTGAATTGTTCGCCTTTATTGGGTTCGGATTGCTCTTTATACTCTATGCCACCTCCACGCCCAGCCTGGATGCAGTTTTCAGGTCGCTGATGGAAGAACTGCAAAACGAAGCCGGTTCGATCGAGTTCATCACACAGCAAGCCACTGCCTTGCTGCTCTCACCTGGCGCGGCCATCCTGCTGCTGGGGCTGCTCGCCCTGGCAGTTCCCATTATCGAAGAAGTCTTCAAAGTCTCCCTGCTTGGGTTTTACGCCGGGCGGATGCCCTCCCCGGTGGAAGGCTTCGTGGCCGGGGCCTTGTGCGGGGCCGCTTTTGCCCTGGCCGAAAACATCGGTTTTGCCAGCGCTGGCGCGGAGGGTTGGCTGCCAAACATTCTCATGCGCGCCTCCGCCATCCTGCCGCACACCTTCAACAGTGGATTGGTCGGTTGGGGGCTGATTGCAGCCTGGCAAAAACGGCAATATACCCGCCTGGGGTTAGCCTACCTGGCCGCCGTGCTGATTCACGGAGCCTGGAATGCCTTAAGCGTGGTCATGGCGCTCAATTCCATCAGCGGGGCTGTTGCCGCCGAGGTTTCCCCGCTCATCGAGACGCCCCTCCCCGCAACCATTACCTGGGGGGTACTGATTTTGGGCATCTTTTTAGGGTTGCTGATTGCCAACCGCCAGATGTGCAAACAGGTTGCAAGGGAAGCCGCCGGGACGTAAGGTATAATTTTGCCCCGGCGAGCGCATAAATCGCCAATAGGAATCTGTAACGCAGAATTTATTCCATAACCAACAGATGATGCAAACCCGCTACGACGGCGCTGTGTCCCACTGCAAAATTTGCGCGTTCAACGCCAATGCTGCACAATACTACGAATGAAGAAAAGGAAGAACAACGTGAGCAATAACAACCTGATTACCGGGGAGGAAAAAAGCCATCTCAACGAAGAATCTTTAGGGGAAAAAATTGAACTCATCATTGAGAAAATGCCGCCCACCGAAGTAACCTTAAACCAAATTTTGGAAATTGTTGGCAGCGACAGCCTGATGTTACTGACCACCTTCCTTTCGTTGATTTTTCTGGTTCCTGTTTCCATTCCGGGAGTTAGCACCGTATTCGGGAGCGCAATTTTACTCATTGGGTTCACTCGTTTAATCAATCGAGAACTTTGGTTGCCAAAACGGATTACAAACCGCAACCTGTCGTCTGAAAAACTGGTTGCGGGTTTAAACCGCGCCCTGGTTTGGTTCAGGCGGCTCGAGAAAATTAGCCGCCCGCGCCGGGTTGCTTGGCTCACGTCTGATGGCACGGTTGGCCTGGTCAACAACCTATCCTTTATTCTGGGCGCGCTATTGCTGATGGTACCTTTTGGCTTTGTGCCGTTTAGCAACACACTCCCGGCCATTGCGCTTATCTTGCTTGCCATTGGCCTGATGCAAAAAGATGGGGGCTGCATTGCTCTCGGGCACTTCTCAAACATTGCCACCATCATCTACTTTGCCTTTTTGATTGCGGGCGGCGGATATACTATCACCGAACTGCTGCGCCTGATGACAGGTTAAAGAACTGACAAATTCGACGCTGACCCCCCCCCGTTCCGTAAGAGATGGAACGGGGGGGGTTATTCATT
>CAYLZI010000186.1:0-5862 GCA_964388215.1 uncultured Anaerolinea sp. | reverse complement strand
GCATTACTACCGCCTGTACACCCAGCAGTTCAAGTTCGAGCGCGAGTTGGAATACAGCGCGGCAGCCCTGGTGCCGGTCATCAAATAACAGATACAGCGCGAGAGATTTTCTCGCGCTGTTTTTATAAAAATCTAACAAGGCGATGGTAAAACAGGGCTATTCGTTCTGCATCAAACCAATTTACCCCAGGAGGAATCCCCATACCGGAATCCATAACCATCACTGCCCGAGAAAACGGCACCTATCTAATTGCGGGTCAGGCGGCATATACTGACGGGCAAGGCAACCCACAAAAAAGCGAAGGCAAAATGATTGCGCTGTGCCGCTATGGGTAATCGACCAACAAACCATTTTGCGACGGCACGCACAAAAAAGTCGGTTTCATCGCCCCGGCGCTAGAACCAACCATGTTGAACGCGGAATAGGGATGAACAGGGCGAGACCATCGCCCTGTTTCTTAATTACTTCTCAAACAACTTGATGCGTCATTGGCTACTCATCACTTTCTTTGGTATACTTTCACTCATCACATTTCATGGAGGAACCCAAACATGGCTTTTATTACTGAAAGACTACGCGAAATCAAGCGCCGCCGCCATCGCAAAGCAAAAATTGCAAAATTAAAGGCAAAATACCTGGCCGCCACCAATAAAGCAGATAAGGAAAAGATTGCCGTCAAAATCAAACGACTCAGTTTTTATGCCGAATTACCGAGCGGAAAGTAAGCTCCGTTTATCTGTGGAACAACCCAAAAAGAGGGAGCCATAGCGCCCTCTTTTTTGCTTTATAAAATCGGTTCGCTCAATCATATTTTCGTACAACACGGGAATTAGCATGAGCCACACTTATGTTGTGGTTAGATTATGGAATGATTCCGCGTTACGGTTTTCTGGAAGGTGAATTTACAAATTTGATAAGTACACAAGGCTTACCGGCCAATCAGCAAAAACTGCCAATTCTTGTCAAATATGCGATAATATAAACGCATGACATCACCAATTAGCAACCGTGAAGAAGAATTAAACACCATGATTCGGGCGCGTTACCCGCTTCTATATATTATGTCGTGGGAAGAGCGGCGCATCGAACAATTGTTGCGCCGCGTAGCGCGTAACCTGCGAAAAAAACTCTATGGATGGTCTATTACGGATGGCCTGCGCTCGCTGGATGATTACAACCCACAACGTCCAGACCCAGGAACCTGCCCCCCGCTCAACGCGCTGGACATTATCACAGCCTCCCAAGAATCGGTCATTTTCCTGCTGAAAGATTTTCACCCCTATTGGGATGAACGCCACCCCGTGCAAGAACAGCCCATCATCACTCGCCGTATGCGCGATATGGTCAATCATCTCAAAGAGAGCCGAAAAACGGTCATCCTGCTCTCGCCCTTGCTTATCTTCCCTGCTGAAATGGAGAAAGATATCATTGTCCTCGATTACTCTCAACCAGAGCGGGAGGAAATGGAGCAATCACTGGAGCGAGTATTGCGCTCAGCACGTGAAATTGGCGGCGTAAAATTAGACCTGACCCCGGCCATGCGCGAACAAGTGCTAGCTGCTGCGCAGGGGCTGACTTGCAGTGAAGCCGAAAACGTATTCGCAAAATCACTGGTGATGAATCGCAGCCTCGATGTCAGCGTCATCATCTCCGAAAAGAAACAAATCATCCGCCGCTCGCAAATTCTGGAATACTTTGAAACTTCTGAAAGCATGACATCGGTAGGCGGGATGCCGTTGCTCAAAGAATGGCTGAACAAACGCGCACTCGCCTTCAGCGAACGCGCCCGCCAGTTTGGGCTGCCAGAGCCTAAAGGACTTTTATTGCTGGGGGTGCAAGGCGCAGGCAAAAGCCTGGTGGCAAAAGCCATTGCCAGTCAATGGAGGCTGCCACTCCTGCGTCTCGATTTAGGCCGCCTATTCAGCGAACTGGTGGGTTCTTCAGAACAAAACATGCGCACAGCCTTGCGACTGGCAGAGTCTATCTCCCCATGCCTGCTCTGGCTTGATGAACTGGAAAAGGGCTTGGCAGGAGTAGCCAGTTCTCATGTTTCAGATGCAGGTACCACCGCGCGCGTATTCGGCAGTTTCTTAACCTGGATGCAGGAAAAAACCGCTCCGGTGTTCGTGGTTGCCACCGCCAACGACATCAGTATCCTACCACCCGAAGCCCTGCGAAAAGGCCGATTCGATGAAATCTTCTTCATTGACCTGCCTTCCCTGGCCGAGCGCCAGGAAATCTTCGCCATTCACATCCGACGCCGGGGGCGAAACCCGCAAGATTTCGACCTTGCGCCGCTGGCTTCCTTGAGCGAGAACTTCTCTGGCGCAGAAATCGAAACCGCAGTCATCGCCGCCTTATACGACGCATTCGAGGCCGGGCGCGACCTGACCCAAACCGACTTGCTTGAAGCCCTGCGCCAAACCGTGCCACTGGCTCGCACGATGGAAACCCAAATCAAAGCCTTAAGACAATGGGCGAGCACTCATGCCCGCCCCGCATCCTATCCACTGCGCATTTCTCAATCGCCCGATGGACTGAGACGCCTGGAATTATGAACGTTATCAACCTCCTGCACGCTGGCATCCGCCGCAACCTATTCTGGCTGGAACGACTGCTCATCGCAGGCGGCCTGACGGCTCTCCTGGCGCAACTCTTTGCCGCGCAGCCCGTTTACCCAACCTACTGGGACACTGCCATAATGGCAGGCGTTTTCTTCACCCTTTTGTTCTGGCCTACCCTCGGCTACTTTACGCTTTTGCTGGCTGCGCTCTACCCATTAGGAAATATTTCGATTTACGTTGCTGTGCTGGTTCTGGCTATCGCGCTCATCGGCCAGCATTGGTTTATCCCAAATTTGGGACTGGTTGTGCTTACCCTAATCGCCCCTTTTTTGAATGGCCTATACCTGGCCTGGCTAGTTCCCCTGCTCGGCGGCTTGTGGTGGGGGCCACGCGGCGGGTTGCTGGCCGGTCTGCTCGGGGCATTGTGGGGAAAAGTCATCTTCGGGCTGATTGGCCTGCCCCCCGACTGGTTAAGATTGGCAGGCCTCTACCCAGACCTGGCTCCAACGCTTTTGCGCTTTGCCGGGCTGAGTTCATGGCAAGTATTAGAAACTCTCGCTGCCCCTTTGATTTCTGATTCCACAGCCGCGCTTTATCATGCGTTACAAATCGCAACTTGGGCTTTCACTGGCTGGTGGATAGGTCACCTGACGCTCAAAGACCAGGTACAATATCACCGTCCGCGCGCCACCATTGGATTAGTGGTTGCAGGTGTTTTCTGCCTGGCAATTCTTCAAGCCTTGCTTTTTCTTTGGCTAGGATTTGATGACATCAACCCAATTGTGCTGGATAGCCTTTTGCCCACTGCGCTGCTGTCGTTGCTGGCAGGCATCTTCGCCGAGTTACTCTTCCACTTTTTTGAACACCCCTTGAGCATACCGGTCAAGGCCTTTCCTCGTTCACAACCGCCCGTTCAGCGTCGCCCCAATCCGTCAGCGCAAGTACCCGCATCACCGCAGCCAATCGAACGCGCTTCGTCAGACGAACCACAATCCCTTTCTAAGAAGACAGACGAAGACCATCTCATCATGATTGAATTGGATTGACACCGGCCGTGCAGTCACAAAATCTTCGCCCAAATCGCTTAAATGCAACCCGCGCTCGGCAATTCTATGCCACGCCGGGCATACTGGTCACGGGTGCAAGCATTGGTCTGGCACTCTTACTGCTCTTGACCGTTTTTGTTGGCGATTGGCTAAAATCGCCAGGCTTGCAGACTTTCGCTTCACGAACGCTGTTTTCTCCAAATAACGATGGCAGTTTCGATATTTTCGACCTGACTTACGACCTGCAAAACAGCGCATCCACAACGGTTACAATCTTCTCTGACACCGCCCTGGTTCTCCTGTTACAAAGCGAAACTTCGCAATCACCCGGCAAGCACTTCCTCACATGGGATGGCCGCGATCAAAACGGCGCGATTTTGCCCGATGGCGCCTACCGCGTTCAAGTCAAAGCGCAATCCGTCTTCCGCAGCGAAACGCGCACCCTGAACGCCCAAATCGACACAACCCCTCCCATCGTTCAAATTCTCAACTCAACCGAACAGATGCGGGTCAACGCCTCCGAAGTATTGCTAGAGGGCATCACCGAACCGCGCGCCGTGCTATGGTGGAATGGCGCCATGCAAAGCACTGTAGATTCCAGCGGGCGATTTACCTTGCCCCTACGCCTGCAAGAAGGCACTAACCTGATTACCCTGCGCGTTATTGATGAAGCCGGTAACGCTGCCGAAATCCGCCGTGAAATCGTCCTGGCTACACGCGGCCCAGAAATCACCCTGCTGCGCCCAACCGAGAATGAATGGACTAACCAGCAAGTCATCGAAATTCAGGGGCGCGTGACTCCCGGCGGAGAACTGACTGTCAACCAACAACGTGTCCAAACCAGCGCCGACGGTTCTTTCCGCCATCAGGTCATTCTCAATCCCGGCACAAACCTGCTACACGTCGAAGCAAAAGATGAGTTAGGAAACGTCACAAGTCTCAACCGAACCGTTTCCTTCAAGGCCGGAGCCGCCAGCATTCAATTAAACATCGAAGATGGCGCAATCCTGACCGGCCCTACCCTGCAGTTGGTGGGCAAAGTAGAACCCGGCAGCCGCATCACAGTCAATGGGCAAACCGCTGCTGTGGGAATGTTGGGCGACTTCCAGGCTGCCATCCCACTGCTGGAAGGCCAAAACATCATCGAAGTACAGTCCATTGACCAGGCTGGCAACACCAGCCGCGTCACCCGCAACGTTGCTTATACCCCCAATCTAGGACAAAGCACAAACTGGAATCAGGTAGGAGAAAACTTCAATCAAGCGCCCTGGCTCGTCATTCCCGCCCTGATATTGACCCTTATTGTCTTGGGGTTCTTCTACTGGCAGCGCAATCACGTTGAACTGTCACTCGCCCTCAACCGAACTAGTTTTACCCCCGGAATGCCCGAAGAAAACAACATCCTTGAAATTTACCTGGATTTAAGCCAAACAGCCCGTGTCACTCTCGAAGTTTTAGATGAAAAGGGCTACCCGCGCGCCACACTGTTACGTCAACGCCGCAAAATGGGTCGGCAGCACGTCGTCCCCTGGAACGGCCGCGATGACCAAGCAAGCCTGCTGCCCCCCGGTTCCTATACCATCCGCGCCGAAGCCGGCAACCCACCCTTACAGGCCACCTGCTCCATTCAGCTTCAAATCGAGCGGCCTGTTGTCAGCACAACCGCCCGCCCTGTTTCTTCACGGCAAACCGTTGGCAACGACTTGCGACGCTAAAAAGCGAAAGCCATGCTCACCCCTTCGGCGCTTGTCCTTGTCTGCCTTCTTCCCACCCCGCGCGACCTGGAATTAGCGCGCCTGCTGGGCTGGTACCGCATCCCATTCAAATCGGCCCCGAAAGTGGTGGCGGTCGATTACCTGGCTTTTTACCAGCCTGCGAGTTTTGGCGAGATGGGCGGGCAAATCCAGTACATGGCCGAGGTTCGCGGACACGAGCTGACCACCCGCGCCGAACTGCTGCGCGACGAACCCGACCATCCCCGCGCGCGCGAGGAATATTTCAAAATCCAGTTAGGCGCGCTCGAAAGGCTGAAGAACCCGGTCAAGGCCGAAAAATGGCGGCGTGTCACCTTTTTCTACACCACCGGCGAATACCTGCTGAGGGCCAAAACACTCAACGAACTGGTCGTGGATGGCGAGGAGCGTCAACTACTCTGGCATTCCCTGCGCGAGCGCGCCGAACACGACTCGCTCTACCAAACCGACCTGCCCCAAGTCGATTTGCCGCCCGAAGTGCTGCTGGCGCTGCTGGG
>CAYLZI010000185.1:0-5902 GCA_964388215.1 uncultured Anaerolinea sp. | reverse complement strand
AGCAAGAAAATCCGTTTCGTATGTCCAATTCCATCTCCCAAAGGGAGAGAGTTAGGGTGAGGGTAGGTAGTTTGACAATGTCACATTCGAAAAATCGCCTTCTGTTCCCTCACCCCCGGCCCCTCTCTTCCGGTGGGAGAGGGGAAGAATTCTGATAAAAATAGCATTGCCCCTCTCCCTTTAGGAGAGGGTTAGGGCGAGGGCGCAAAGTTATGCGAAAATGTGACATTGTCAAAGTAGCTACTATTTTTTCGATTGCAGGGAGTCCGCGCGCATGATTTGGTAGGCTTTGGAAACACGAACATCTCCGGCGCTTTGTAATAATAAAAGCGCGCCTCACTGGCCTGGAATCACTGACCAGTGAGTTCTTGCCGAATCAGTTTCAGCACCCTGCAAATCACCTATGGCAAAAAGAATCCCCGAACCCACAACCCCACCCAACGAACGCGCTTTTCTCGTTGGCGTGGAAATCTATCAAGAAAAAAACCTGCTCTCGCTAGATGACTCCCTGGCCGAGTTGGCCCTGCTTGCCGATACCGCTGGCCTGGATGTGGTTGGCGAGATGACGCAGAAACTCGACCGCCCCAACCCCGAAACCTACATCGGCTCTGGCAAAGTAGATGAACTTAAAGCCCTGGCCGAGGAGACCCTGGCGCAGGTTATCGTATTTGATAATGAGCTGAACCCACGCCACCAGCGCGAGCTGGAGACGCTCTTCGGCGAACAAGCGCGCATCCTCGACCGGACTGCGCTAATTCTCGACATCTTTGCCCAGCACGCCCACACCAGCGAAGGCATGTTACAGGTGGAATTGGCACAGTATGAGTATTACCTGCCGCGCCTGACCCGTCAATGGACTCACCTGGCCCGGCAGGCTGGCGGCGGCGGCGGACGTTCTGGCTCAGTCGGCGGGGTGGGATTGCGCGGCCCTGGCGAAACCCAACTGGAAGTAGACCGCCGCCAGGTGCGGGCGAAAATCTCGCGCCTGAAGGATGAATTGGAGAAAGTTCGCGCCCGCCGTGAGCGTTACCGCGCCCAGCGCAAACGCAGCCGCATCCCATCTGTCGCGCTGGTCGGATACACCAACGCCGGAAAATCAACCCTGCTCAACCGCATTGCCAAAGCAGATATTTACGCCGCCAATCAGTTATTCGCCACGCTCGACCCCACCACGCGGCGCGTGGAAATGAGCGGCGGCTATGCCGCGCTGTTCACCGATACAGTCGGATTCATCCAAAAACTGCCCACCACGCTGGTCGCGGCCTTCCGCGCCACACTGGAAGAAATTGCCGAAGCTGACCTGCTGCTGCATGTGGTTGATATTTCGCACCCCAACGCCATGGCGCAATTCCAGGCTGTGCAGCAAACACTGAAGGAAATCGGCGCGGGCCACATCCCAGCGCTGACCGCGCTCAATAAATTGGACAGACTCAAAGACCCGGAAGCAGCGCAGGCGGTGCTGGGAAGTTACCCACAAGCGGTGACAATTTCAGCCACGAAAGGCATGGGCATCTCTGAACTGATGTCAAAAATCGCGTCGGAACTGTACGAAACCTATACCCCCATCCAACTCTGGCTGCCTTACCAGCAGGGACAATTGCTCTCGCTGTTTCACGAAGCGGGGCAAGTGGAGAAAATCGAACACGGACGCGGCGGCGTATTGATTGCGGGGCGCATCCCTGGCCGGCTGGTAGCACAGTTCAAGGAATATCAGGCCGCGCACCCCCCTAAAGAGCAGGAGGCGTAAACCATGGAATTTAAGAAAAAAGAACCAAAAACGACTACACAGCGCCTTTCGGTGATGGTTGACCGGGCTTCTGAATATTTGGCGCACCGTAAAGGATTGCTCCCATTGCTCGGCATCCTGCTGATACTTGTCAACTTCTTGCTCGTTAGCATCCTGCCTGCCGAATGGTACATTGTCCGCGCCAACCTGATGCTTCATCTGGGGTTGGTAATCGCCATTTTGGGCATCCTGCTCGCCAGGACGCTGTAACGCAGAATTGATTCAAAGCAGAACCACACAATACCCTGAAGGAGACTCTATGACCGACATCCCCCGCTGGGACCTTTCCAATGTTTATCCATCCCTCGAATCGGCTGAATTTCAGGCCGCTATTGAGAATGTCCAACGCCAAATCACAGAGTTGGAAGTGTTTTTAACCGAGCACATCAGCCAGGCAGACGTTTCGACGCCGCTTACCGAATTGGGCGCATTGCTTGGGGAAGCCGTCGAACGCTTCAATGCGCTCCAGGAACTTGGCTACACGCTTTATTCATATATGCAATCCTTCGTCACCACCGATTCACGAAACACGGCGGCGATGAAGAAAATGTCCGAGTTCCAAAAGACGATGGTGCGGGTAAAAATGGTTGAGACGCAGTTCCAGGCCTGGGTGGGCAAACTGGCCCCGGTGCTGGATGCCGCCATCGCCGCCAACCCGGTTGCCAGCGCGCACGCATTCAACCTGAAAGAAGCCGCCGAACAATCGAAATATCTGATGAGCGAATCCGAAGAGGGCCTGGCTGCTGAGCTAAACCTGAGCGGCGCCAACGCCTGGAGCAAATTGCAAGGCACGGTCACATCTCAACTCACCGTAGAGTTTGAATTGGACGGCAAAACCCAAAAGCTGCCCATGCCCGCGCTCATCAACCTGCGCTCACATCCCAATGCCGAAACGCGCCGCCGCGCCTACGAAGCCGAAAACAAGGCCTGGGACTCGGTCCGCGAGACGCTGGCGGCTTGCATGAACGGCGTCAAAGGCACGGTGAACACCCTCAACAAGCGGCGCGGGCGCGAAGATGCCGTTCATAGCGCAATTGACGCGGCGCGAATTGACCGCCAAACGCTGGATGCCATGCTAGGGGCGATGGAAGATTCCTTCCCGATGTTCCAACGCTACTTCAAAGCCAAAGCCAGGCACCTTGGCAAAGAAAAACTGGCCTGGTGGGACCTGTTCGCCCCGCTCGGCGCAACCGATACAAAATACTCGTGGGACGAGGCGCGCGCCTTCATCCTCGAAAATTTCGCCAAATTCTCGCCCGAACTGGCCGATTTCGCCCAGCAGGCCTTCGACAACCGCTGGATTGACGCCGAACAACGCGAAGGCAAACGCGGCGGCGCGTTCTGCATGGGCCTGCCAGCGGTCAAAGAAAGCCGCATTCTCTCAAACTTTGACGGCTCACTCGACCAGGTTTCGACCATCGCCCACGAACTTGGGCACGCCTTCCACAATTACTGCGCCTTCCAGGCCGAAAAAACCATGATACAGCAAGATACGCCCATGACTCTGGCCGAAACCGCTTCCATCATGTGCGAAACAGTTGTCATGCAGGCCGTTCTACAGAAAGTCAGCGACCCCAAAGAAGAACTTGCCATCCTCGAAACCATGCTGGTTGGCGATTCGCAAGTTATCGTTGATATTTACTCGCGCTACCTGTTTGAAAAGGAAGTCTTCGAGCGGCGCGAAAAAAGCGACCTTTCCCCCGACGAATTGAGCGAAATCATGGAACGCGCTCAAAAAGCCACCTATGGGGATTTGGAGACCTACCAACCCTATATGTGGACGTGGAAGCCACACTACTACTACGCCGGATTATCCTTCTACAACTTCCCCTACGCCTTTGGCCTGCTCTTTGCCACCGGGCTGTACGCCATCTACCAGCAGCGCGGAGATGCCTTTGTGACCGATTACAAGAACCTGCTGGCATCCACCGGCGAAGCGACCGCCGCCGACCTGGCCGACCGCTTTGGCATAGACATCCGCTCGCGCAAATTCTGGGAAGACAGCCTGAAGGTCATTGAGAAGAAAATCGAGCGTTACGAACAACTGTAGCGATGACCACAGACAATGGGCGATGGACAACCGTCTATTGCCCATTGTCCATCGTCTGGATTTCCGTTTTGCTGACCGATGTCCAAACAACAAACGAAAATATCCATCTTGTTTACCCTGCTGGGCTTCCTGCTGGCGGCCTGCAAATTTACCGAAGTGGTCAACTCGCTCCCGCCCACCGCTGCCGCATCTCCCGCCCCGCCAACGTCTACGCCCGCGCCGAGCGCCAGCCCCACGCTTATTCCTACGGCCACGCTCTACCGGGGCACGCAAAACCCATCGAACGGACACTGGTATCTGCTGCTAAACCAGGAACGCAGTTGGCACACTGCCCACGAATATTGCCGGGGAATGGGCGCGCATCTCGTCACCATTCGTGACGAGGCAGAGAATCGATTTGTCTTTGGCATCTCGCCGCTGTCGTGGCTGGGACTCAGCGACGAGGCGCAAGAAGGCAACTGGAAGTGGGTTACCGGCGAACCGCTGACCTACATCAACTGGGCCGAAGGCGAGCCGAACAATTGCGGCGAACCAGATTGCCAACCCGAGCATTTCGCCATCTTTTCTGAAAACACCCCCCGCTGGAACGATGTCCCGGCGCTGGAACTGCCCTTTATTTGCGAATGGGAGGAATAAATTGATGAACTGGAGCAAGTGGCTGCGCAAATTCGGTCTGGAGGGTTGCACGGCCATTTTAACGGTGGCAGGTATTGGCCTGTCGGTCATAATTACTACAGCAGCGCAACTGTTCGGCGGGCAGGGAATCCAGCCGTTGGCATACATCACCGCCATCTTGATTCCCATCCTGCTGGTGGCACCCCTGGCATATTTCGCGCTCGAAATGGTTTTGCAGGTGGAAGAACTCAACATCGAACTCGTGCGCAAAGAAACCCAAAACGATTATCTGAAGAAGGTTGCGGCCCAAAACAACGATTCTGAAAAAGAACAGTTGGTTCGTGACCTGAACTCGTTTGCAGAGACAGTGGCCCACGATTTGAAAACCCCGCTGACCACAATCATGGGTTTTGCAACCATGCTGGCCGACCAAAAGGTGCAATTTCCGCCCGAACAGCAGCGAGACGCACTGCAAACCATTGTCAAAACCAGCCTGAAGATGAACAACATCATTCAAGAACTGATGCTGCTTTCGGCAGTGCGCCAATCTGCCGTGCGAATTGGCCCAATCCAGATGTCGGGCATCGTCAGTCAGGCCAAACAGCGTTTATGGGGCATTCTGGCCGAGGGCAAAGCCGAACTGGTTATCTCAGATGACCCGGCCTGGCCGCGCGTGATTGGCTATGCCGCCTGGGTAGAAGAAATCTGGATTAATTACATCAGCAACGCCATCAAATACGGTGGCACGCCGCCGCGCATAGAATTGGGTTTCGACGCCGATTACAAAAAATCCCCTTCCGGGCGCAGCATGGCGCGCTTTTGGGTGCATGACAACGGACAAGGGATTGCCCTCGCCGACCAGTCCCAATTATTCACGCAATTCACCCGTCTCGACCAGGTGCGCGCTGAAGGTCACGGGCTCGGGCTTTCGATTGTGGCGCGCATCATCGAAAAACTGGGCGGCGAATACGGCGTGGAGAGCGAACCCGGCAGCGGAAGCCTGTTCTACTTCACCCTGCCAATGGCCGTCATCGAACCCACCACCCGGCGCGCCCCAAAACCGAAAATTAACCGTTGAAGCACCAATTGAAATCAATCTCCACAAAATCCGCGCCATCCACGTCCAAAAAAAAAAATTTTCCCCAACATTCCAGGAGGCAATATGCCCGAAGAACCCAAACCCATCGAAACCAAAGATGAAAAGAAAGACAAAACTGAAGTAAAAGATAACCTTGTCGTCACCCAACACGCAATCACCATAGGCGGCCAGGAAGTCAAATACACCGTCACAACCGGCACTATCGTACTCAAGGAAGAGACTGACCGCGAGAAAGACTACGAAGGCGAAAAGCCCAAAGCGCAGTTTTTCTTCATCGCCTACACCAAAGACGGCATCGAAAACCCCGCCGAACGCCCCCTCACCTTCTCCTTCAACGGCGGACCGGGCTCCT
>CAYLZI010000184.1:0-5914 GCA_964388215.1 uncultured Anaerolinea sp. | reverse complement strand
CGGCTCTGGCAGGCCAGGCGGTAATCGCGCAGGATTTCCTCAGGGGAAAGGGGCAAGATTGCAGGGCCCTTCTGTTTGGGCATAGCCGCTCCTTGGGGTATTTGGACTGTGTTTATCCCATTATAACATTCACCTGTAGGGGCGGGGTCTCTCCGCCCCCAAATATTATTTCATCCAATTACGGGGCGCGGTCCCCGCGCCCCTACGGGTTGATGGGGTTGTCTTTGTCCTGCGCCCAATTGGCGGGGTTGGCCTCGATGTAACGCCAAATGGCGTCTTTTTGGTGGATTTATATTTACAAATGGATACCGCATTCCGCTTTCTTATGTCCTACCCAACGCCCGGAGCGCGGGTCAGCGCCTTCGGTGACGGGCCGGGTGCAGGGCGCACAGCCGATGCTGGGATAACCGCGCCTGTGCAGGACGTTGTAAGGCAACTCGAACAGGTGAATATACGTCCAGACCTGTTCCTGGGTCCAGTTGAGCAGCGGATTGACCTTGACCAATTCGTTGGTTTTGTCCCACTCGATAGGCTGGGCATTGGCGCGGTGTCCTGTCTGGCTGCGGCGGATGCCGGTTATCCAGGCTTTTTTATCCTTCAGGAAGGTGCGCAGCGGCTCTACTTTTCGGATTCGGCAGCACTGGTCGGGCTGGCTGGCCCATAAATCGGGGGCAATCTGCTCGTTTTGCTGCTGAACGCTCAGGGGGGTGGCGATGCGCGTAAACCGGATACCAACGTGCTGTTCGAGTTGCTCGCGCAGTTGGTAGGTTTCGGGGAAAAGCAAATCGGTATCGAGATAGAAAACCTGCGTACCCGGCGCAACCTGTTGGACGATGTGCAGGATGACGATGCCCTCCGGGCCGAATCCGGTCGCCATCACCAATCCATCTCCAAAGCGATGACGCGCCCAGGCGACGATTTCGTGCGGGTAACTGTGCGAAAAATTATCGGCCAGCAGGGCGATTTCGTCGTGAATGCTGAAATTCATGCTTCTGTATTATTCTCCATCCGGCAGGATTTGCTTAACCCGCCCGACCTGCCCGCTCACCAGGCGGACTTTAATCCCGTGTGGATGCGTGGGCGAGTTGGTCAAGATGTCGCGGACAACGCCTCGAGTTAATTTGCCGGTGGCCTGGTCTTGTTTCTGGACAATCAGCACGTTCAGGCCGAGTTTGATATCCACGCGCCTGGTTCCGCTCATCGTTGATTCCCGGTCAGTTGCAAACTCTGGGGGCCGTATTCCATCAATTCGATGGCGTTGCCGTCCGGGTCGGTAATCCAGGCCTGGCGGGAGTTGTCCATGCCGAGACTGATTTCGGTCACAGCCACGCCTTTTTCGAGCAGTGTTTGGCGATAAGCCTCCAGCCCGGTGACTTCCAGGCAAAAATGCTTGTAGCGCGTGCCTGGGGTGAGGAGCTGGACTTCCCCGCCCTCAAATTTTATTTCATTCCAATTACAAGGCGCGGGGCAGGGCGCGGTCCCCGCGCCCCTACGGGTTGATGGGGTTGTCTTTGTCCTGCGCCCAATTGGCGGGGTTGCCTCGATGCAACGCCAGGTGGCGTCCATTTGGCAGTCGTTGCGGATGATTCTCTCATAATAATTCCGCTGCCAGAGTTGGGTCACAACCCCGGTGCCAGCCAGGGCGTTAATCTCTTTGGTGGATTTACATTTGAAATAGGCCACGATTTGGCCCAGGGTGGGTCGTTTTGGTAGGGGCGGGGAGACCCCGCCCTGAGTCTCATCGCCCGAAACAAAGGGCGCGGGAACCGCGCCCCTACGGGCGTGAATGATGGTAATTCCGTGAACATGGTTGGGCATGATGACAAACGCGCCGGTTTCGACATTTGGGAAATGGATGGGAATATCATCCCACCATTTTTGGATGATTTTGCCCCATTCGTTCAGCACCATCTCGCCGCTGACGATTTCCCCAAGCAGGCAAGCGCGCCCAAAGGTCTCAATGGTGACGAAATAGGCTCCAGCCTGAGAGTAATGGTATCCCTGCAGGCGGATGGATTTGCGATGGTGAATGTTTGGGTTGAACTTGGCGGGCATAAAACAATTTTACAGCAATCGCTCTAAATCTGAGGCGAGGAGACTGCGCCCCTCACGCCTTTCTTAAAGCCACTCAATTTCCCTCACCCCAACCCATCTCCCTGTGGGAGATGGGTTTTTCTCCCTGCCCCCGCCGGGGGAAAGGGCGGGAAAAGTGCCCCGAAAGGGTATGAGGGCGTTTGACGACTTTAAGAAACCCCTGCTGCGCCCCTGCTGACTGGCGAAACTTCCATTTTGGGAAGCCCCTTTCCCATCCATCCATTCTCCCAAAAATTGAATTCCACCCTTTTGAAAGAGTGACGTTTAGCACTTGCCGCGATGCTCAATCCGTCCTACAATCCAAAAGTATTCTGCATACTCTCTTTGCACGCTACAAACAATTGGAGGAAAATTTTATGACCGATTTCCTGTTTCACGGCTCGCTCGCCGAGATTGACCCTGATGTTTACCAGTTGACCCAAATCGAAGCGGAACGGCAAGCCCGCAAACTGATATTAATCCCATCCGAAAGCCAGGCCCCGCTGGCCGTGCGGGAAGGCATGGGGTCGGCCTTTCAAAATATCTACGCTGAAGGCTACCCTGATGATTTGTGGCGCAAAATGGGCGAAGATGAATTGCTCGACCTGGACATGCGCCTGGCAGATTACCGCCGCAACAGCGACCCGCGCTACTACAAAGGCGTAGAATATGCCGATGTCATTGAAAGCCTGGCCGGGCGGCGCGCCGCCGAAGCCTTTGCGGCCAACGGCGTTACGCCAGAGCAAATTTTTACCAACGCGCAGGCGCTTTCAGGCGGCCCGGCCAACAATGCCGTTTACCAGGCATTGGTCAACCTGGGCGACACCATTATGGGGATGAACCTGCTGCATGGCGGACATCTCTCGCACGGCTCATCCGTCAACCGCAGCGGCAAGTGGTTCAAAGCCGTTCACTATGCCGTTGACCCCGTGACCGAAAAAATTGATTATGAAAATGTGCGCGAATTGGCGTTGAAGCACCGTCCCAAACTGCTCATTGCGGGCGCATCCTCGTATTCGTGGGTACCAGACTGGCAGGAATTCCGCGAAATTGCCGATGAAGTTGGCGCGTATTTCCTGGCCGATATTTCGCACCTGGGCGGCATGGTTGCTGCGGGTGTCCTCCCCTCGCCGATTGGGTACGCTCATGTTGTGATGACGACCACCCACAAGAGCCTGGGCGGGCCGCGCGGCGCGCTGTTGATGACCACAAACGCCGAAATTGCCCGCAAAATTGATAAAGCCGTCTTCCCCGGCGAGCAGGGTGGGCCGCATGTTCATATCTTTGCTGCCCTGGCAACCACCTTCAAAATTGCCAAAACCGAGAAATTCAGGCAGATGCAAGCCCAAACCCTGAAAAATTCGGCAGCCATGGCAGACCAATTCAAGAAGCGCGGGTTTCGCATCCCTTACGGAGGAACGGATACCCACCTGGTCAATGTGGATGTCACATCCGTCAAATCACCCGAAGGCGTCCCGCTCTCCGGCGATATGGCCGCGCGTATTTTGGATGTAGTCGGCATTGTCGTCAACCGAAACACCATTCCCGGCGATAAAAGCGCCTTCAACCCCAGCGGCATCCGCCTGGGAACTTCCTGGGTTACGCAACGCGGATATGACGAGGCCAAAACCCGTGAACTGACCGACATTATGGCCGATGTTCTGCTGGCAATTGCGCCGCACACCATTGAAAACGTCCATAAAGGACGCACCAGCCGAGGCAAACTCGATTTTGAAACGTTGAATAATTCCAAACTGCGAATCAGGCAGGTGGCCGAGAATATTGGCATTGATTTCAAATATGAGAAATCGGGTTACCCACATTTTTACTACCTGAACGATGTCTCAGGAACGGGTTTATTCAACCTGCGCGGCTCGCGCGTGCGTCAGTTCTTAAACTATGCCACCAGCGCAGACCTTTCCGCGCTTAAACCCGGCTTTAGCACAACGACGACTATCGCTACACCCCAAGGCGCAGTGGATGTTACGCTGACCTGCGTCGAAGAAGAACTCTACCAGGTTTCCATGCCGCCTGCCGAAACGGGGGTGGTTGGAACCTGGCTGCGTGACCTGTCGGATGCTTATGTCTCGACCCGGCTGGATGGTGAGAAAGATTTCGACCCGCGGCGGCTGCCCGGGCCGGTGGTCGTAGCCGATGCAGCCTCCAAAGCAACCGGCGAGATGATTTCCTGTTCGGTAGAAAAACCCTGGTTTATCGGGATTCAGGATACAGACGGGCAAACTCCGCTGCCATCTTTTTCGTGGGAGGAACCCGCCGAAGCCGCGCTGAAACGCACCAGCATGTACGACATCCACAAATCCCTGGGAGGCCGCATGGTTTCCTTTGGGGGCTGGGAAATGCCCGTCCAGTATAGCGGCGTCAAAGAAGAACACCTGGCAACGCGCCAGGCGGCGGGGCTGTTCGATGTTTCGCACATGGGCGTTTACGATGTTTCGGGGCGTGATGCGGTTTCATTTGTGGATGCAGTCTGCGCGAATAATTGCGGCGCGCTGTTGCCCGGACAGAGCATTTACACGCACTTCCTGACTCCCGATGCCGATGTGATTGACGACCTGCTGGTATACCGCCGCAACGCGGATAACTTTATGCTGGTGGTGAACGCATCTAACGATGACAAAGACCGCGCCTGGCTGGAAAGCGTGCGCGATGGCAAGGTCAAAATCTCTAACGCCCGCCCGTGGACGCGCGTGGTTGGCTACGAAGCGGAAATCCGCAACTTGCGCGACCCCCGTTCAGGCAACGATATGCGGGTTGATATTGCCCTGCAAGGCCCCAAAAGCCGCGACATTTTGCTGGCGATGGGAGTGGATGCGGAAACCAAGTACCGTTTGATGAGCCTGCGGCGGACGCAGTTGTGCGATGCCGTGCTTGGCGGTGCTTCAACAGGCGCTGGCGAACCTTTCGACCTGATTGTCTCTCGCTCTGGCTATACCGGCGAAAAGATGTCTTTTGAGTTATTCGTCCACCCCGAACGCGCGGTTGATTTTTGGAATGCGCTGCTCCAGGCGGGCGAACCGTTTGGCATTAAGCCGGTTGGCCTGGGCGCGCGCGACAGCCTGCGCACCGAAGCGGGCCTGCCGCTTTATGGGCATGAAATGGGGCTGGGTTCAGGCAAATTTGGTGAACCTGACCTGGGCGTGGCCGAAGGCGGTTTTGGCGGCTATGTCAAGTTATACAAGGCCTGGTTCATCGGGCGTGATGCCTTTATCGCCCGAGAAAAAGAACGTAAGGGCGTGGTGGTTCGATTCCGCTTCAATGACCAGGCTGTGCGCATGGCGCACAACGGCGACCCGGTGGTAGACAAACGCGGTAAGGTCATCGGCTGGGTAACCTCCTGCTCGCTCGATACCGAAGGATACCTGACCGGACAGGCCTATGTTACATCCGACAGCGCCGTTGAAGGGACGCGAATTTACGTCTACCAGGGTACGCCAAAGAGCGCCGGGGTTGCGCCTGCTGAAATGACCCTGGCGACCAAAACCGTCTTCCCAAGCGGGGCAACGGTTATCAGCCGCTTCCCGAAGTTGTAATCCAACCAGGCAACCCTATCCAACAATATCCCAGGAGAACGTAATGGCCGATTTCCTTTTTCGCGGCTCGCTCGCCGCTCTCGACCCGGATTTGTATGAATTGACCCAGATTGAGTCGGAGCGCCAGGCCCGCAAGCTGATTCTCATTCCCTCCGAAAGCCAGGCTCCCCTGGCCGTGCGCGAAGCGATGGGGTCATCCTTTCAAAATATCTATGCCGAGGGTTACCCATACGAGTCGACCCGCACCCAGACCGAGGCCGAAATCCTGGATTATGCCAGCCAACTGGCGC
>CAYLZI010000183.1:0-5943 GCA_964388215.1 uncultured Anaerolinea sp. | reverse complement strand
GCCTGAAAGCGCTCATCAAGGCCGCCTGATATTTATGTCCGTGGCTCATTTAATTGTCCCAGTCAGGCGCGGGAACCAGTACCAGAGCAGGTCGGCAGCGGGTTTGCCGCGCGCGGAGGCCGATTTGTCGCGCAGCAGCGCGGGCGGGTAATAGCCACGGCTGACCAGCCCGCCCACCCAGTCGCGTTGGTTGACGGCTTGAAGCATGGCCTGGTACAGGTCGGCCTGGCCTTTCAGGTCGAGTTGGGCCGAGGGCGTATCGGGAAAGGGACGCGCCAGGGCCGCCCAATCGAGGCAGCCAAAGCCGCCCGCCGAAACGCAGCCCCAGGCCGCGCCCGCCGCGGAGGGATAATCTATGGAAAGCACCACGCCTTTGCCTACCGTGTTCAAAAAGGGCAGCACGTCGTTATCCAACCGGGCCAGGGCCGCCTGGGTCATGGTATCGGGCGTCGCGCCGGGACTGGCCGTTAGCGGAGCAGACCAGAGCAGGTAGATGGCATCCACCTGATTGACGAAGGCCGGGGCTGGAACAAGCGTATCACGGTAAGGATGCGCCCACAAAACCTGCCCGCCAAATCTTTGCCGTACTTCGGTCCAGATGCCGCGCCAACGGCCTTCAGCATCCGCCGGAACGCCGGAAGGCGCGCCGTTGGACAACACGCCGCCGGGGATGGCAGGCATCACCGATTCGCCGCCCAGAATGAGCGTCTGCGCCCCGGCTTGCTGGGCCAGGTCGGCATGATAAAGAGCGAATGCGCGGTAACGGCTAAACCAGGTCTCCCACCACTCTGGGCTGCGGGGCGACTGGAACCAGAAATCAGGAGTGGAGGGGAACAAACGCGGCGCGGCATATAGGGCCACGCTCATATTTTGGGCGCGGCCATACTGCACCGCCTGAACAACATCGCCCCATAGTGGGTCTAGCCCAGGCGTGGGCGCAAAGGTCAGCGGGGTGACTGAAGTCGCCGTCCAGGTGGGAGTCAGCACCAGGGTGTTGACCCCCAACCCTTGCGCCGATTGCATGGCCGAAGGCAGCAGCGACTGCCAGGAGGGGTGATAGTTAGAAGAAAATTCTACCCCGGCCCAAAATCCGCCCTTGCGCGGATTTATCGGCACGGCAACAATGGCGCCCGCCTCCGCTTCAGGCCACCAGGCCCAGGCATTGACCGAATCTTTGACGTCCTGGCCTGTCAGGCTGGTAGAGCCCACGCGGCTATTGGCCTGCGCCCCAGCGGTATAGGAATCATCGGCAGAGCCACACTGGTCATTGCGGCAGTAGCGATAGTGGAATGAGCCGAGCATGTTGAGCGGGCTATATAGTTTATAAACCCAACGGTTGCCGCCCAGCGGCCACATGGGGAAGGCTTCGGTCCAGCCATACGGATTAAACTGGATGGAAACGTTCTCGCCTGGCGGCATATTCGCTGGAACGCTGACCTCGAACAGAATAGGCGCGGAATTGCCCGATGCCCATGTATAGACCGTATCGTTGACCACAACATCACTCGCCGGAACAATTAACTGACGCAAGACGAATGCGCCGTCCTGGCTATGTTCGGCATTCCAAAAACCATCACCCAGGGTGTATTTATAACGCACATCCGCGCCAACTGGCAGCCGCAAGGTAATGCCCTGGCGATTGCCGTCCATCGCGGAAAGGGTCGGCATGCGCGTGGCAACCGTGTTGATGCCGCCATTCAGGTCGGCGAAGGTATTACCAAGTTGCAGCAGGTTCCCTGCCAAGCGCACCGGCGCGCCAATCACCGTATCTGAGGGCAGGCTGACGATAAAAGTGACCTGCACAGTCGGCACAGATTGGACAGAAACTGGGGCATTGGTCATCAACCCGGCGGCAACTGCCGCGCCCTGCTGAAACGGGGTGTGCATTCCATCGGGCGCGTAGGCTGCCAGGGTATGCGTGCCAACCGGCAGGCCATGAATGACGAACTGGCCGAGAGAATCGGTCAGGGTAGAAATTCCCCCAGCGTTGACCAGCATATTCACCACAGGCCGCCCGGTTTTGGTATCCGTCACCGTCCCGCCCAGGCTGCCGGTTTGCCCGGCGAAAGGCATATCGCTCCATGAAGCGACCCGGTCTTCGCTGCCGCCGGGCCCGGTGACATGATACAGCCGGTAGCGCACCATTCCACCCGCGGCGGTATCTTCCAGCGCGGTGAAAGCGCCCTGACGGTAGTAACGGTATTTGATAACGGAATGAAGGCCAAGGGGCAGTTTGATGCTATAGCGCTGGGCATCCACCTGAGTCATCGGGTAAAGGGTTGGGTTCAGCCCCAGGCCAGTCACTTCGTCCAGAATCCCAATCACCATGCCCTCGCCCGGAGCGAGCGGCGTGGGCAAAAGCGCAGTAAACGTAACCTCGGCCAGCGCCACCGGGGTCGGGTTTGACCCAGTGCCGGGAACCTGGGTCGGCCCGGCGGGAAATCCCAGGTCAACCAGCGACCAGGTGCAAGCAAGCGCAGCCAACCCCAAAACCAGCAATACACCTAAACGCGTCCAAAGCAGGCGAAACGACCTCATCATAATTCTCCTCCAAAAGGCAGCCGCTCGGCGTTGGGCTGCCCTGTCAGATGTTTTAAGCATATCATACCGTATATTGAACTTCTTGCAAAACCGGGAAAGTCGTTTTTTTACATTGAAATGCCGCAAACTTACTTGATAAAAAACGCGCCAAAAATTGCGGCGCCCCCATTTCTGGCGGGATGGTGAGGTAGGGGCGCAGTTTGAGAGATGCGCCATGTGACATTGTCAAAGCATGGCGTTCTCAAGAATGCTTGACGTTTTCGCTTTCGCATGGCATTCGCCCTCCTCCCTCGCCCCCGCCCCTCTCCCGGTGGGAGAGGGGCGGGGGCGAGGGAGAAACTTGCTTTTTTGAGAATGCCATAATTGTCAAAGAGTTACCCTTGACATACAGAACAATTGTTCTATAATCTAAACATCCCGTCACCCTTATCCCACCCAAACGGGAGGTCAAAATGATGAACCGTAACCTACTCCAACTCTTTCCCTCCATCAAGCGCGCCAGCAAACAGCGCGGCGCGGCCTTCGCTTTCATCCTATTCGGCGCGCTGCTCGCCTTCGAGGTTTTCAACTACTCCACCACCGACTACGCCCTGAGCGACCTGCTCGGCAACCTGGAGTTCATGGGCATCCGCTGGGCCACCCTGCTCTCGCTGGCCTTCTGCGGCATTGATTTTGCCGGCATCGCCCGCCTGTTCACCCCCGAGCAGGGCCGCGACGAGCCTGCCGAAGTCTGGTACCTGTTCGGCGCGTGGATTCTGGCCGCCGCCATGAACGCCACCCTCACCTGGTGGGGCATCTCGCTCGCCCTCGCCAACCACACCCCGGCCAGCGCCGCCATCATGGAACGCGCCACCCTCACCAACGTCGTCCCGGTCTTCGTCGCCGTCATGGTCTGGGTCATCCGCATTCTCATTATCGGCACTTTCTCACTGGCAGGCGAGCGGCTCTTCACTTTGGATGAAAATCGGAGCGGATACCGGCCCCAAGCCGATTCCAACCGCCCCGGGCAAACTCTCCGCCCGAACACCCTCGCGGCGCGACCGACCCGGCCTCAGCCTTCCTCGCCGTCAAGCGGGGTTGTTTCCCGCCCCGAACCGACCTATCACCCAGCAGGGATGACCGCCAAATCCAAAGATTCCAGCCCGCGCTATTAACATGAAGTCGAGCGGCTTGCCGGTCGAACAAACGCCATCGGCAAGCCGACGGACTCGATAGGAGTTGACAATGACCAAATCCCGCCGCAGCGCGTCAAAACCGAGCCGGTGACAGAAAAAGCGCTGGTTCGCCCGATGGCAACCGGATGGAAGTCTGCCGGACGGCATAAAACAAAAGTCCCGACAACTTCGGGACTTTTGTTTCTACTTCGTATGGGTCTGGAGTTTAGAGTTCGTTTGCAATCAAAACCTTTTGGACACGAATTACGCGGATTTGTATTGGGGTTTTCCGCGTTTTCCGGTATCGTCCGCGTCCATTTTTAATGTTCTGAAGAGAAAAGCATGAACCGGCGTTTTAGGGCTTCTTTGCGTTGTTTTTCTCAGGCGCAGGAAAACTAAACGGCGGCCTTTGGTTCAATTTCGAGAGCAGCACGCCCTTCTCGCCAAGCAAGAAGACCGTCACCGAAGCGGTATCGCAGCCCAGGCGCTGGAAATGGTCGAGCGGCATCCCCAGGTAGTAGGCAGTAATCAACTTAATCGGGTCGGAATGCGAAACGCAGGCGATGATTTCATCCGGTTTGTGGGCTTTGACTATCGATTCGATTTCACCCACCAGCCGGGCCTGGCACTCGACAAACGATTCGCCACCCGGGAAGCGGAAGCGTGACGGGGAAGCCTGCACCGTCTTCCATTCGGGCAATTTGCGCAACACTTTGAGTTCCTGCCCGGCCCACTCGCCAATGCCGGTTTCAATGAGACGGGGGCGAATCTGTGCTTCAAGTCCCAATTTCGCGGCCAGCGGGGCGGCTGTTTCACGCGCCCGCTCCAGCGGGGAGGAATATATCGCCTGAATCGGCAGGCTTCCCAACGCTTCGGCCAATTCTTCAGCCTGCTGGCGGCCTTTTTCGTTCAGGTGAACTTCCGGTAAACGCCCGGCCAGTTTGCCGGTTTTAACAAAATCGTTTTCGCCATGGCGAATGAGTAACAATAAAGGCATGGTTGTTTTCCTGGGAGAGTTTTCCCGATTATGCCACAACATTCACCACTTTTCACAACTCCCTTGACATTAACGTTACGTCAGGGTTTATAGTAGGGCATGTTCACTGTCAAACAGTTATCCAATTTAGCGGGCGTCACGCCCCGCACTTTGCGCCACTATGACCAGATTGGGCTGCTCAAGCCGTCCCGGTTGGGCGAGAATGGCTATCGCTACTACGGGGAGGAGTCCTTGCTACGGTTGCAGCAAATCCTGTTCTACCGCGAACTGGGTTTGCCGCTTGATGAGATTCGTAAAATCATGGGACGCCGTGATTTCGACGCGCTGGCGGCGCTGGGAAACCACAAGCTGGAACTGGAAAAACGCATCGAGCGTCTGCTGCGCCTGGTGGAGACGGTGGGCCAGACGATTTTATACATGAAAGGACAAAAAGAGATGAGCAAAAAACAACTTTTCGCTGCTTTCAGCGAAGCGGAACAAGAAAAACTGGCTGCCGAGGCGGAGCAAATATATGACCCCGAAACCGTGCGTGAGTCGAACCGCAAGTGGAAGGCCTATGGCAAGGAAAAACAACAGGCCATCCTGGCCGAGGGCAACCAGATTTATCTCGATATGATTGCCGTCCTACCCAAGGGCGCGGCCTCCGCCGAGTCCCAGGCGATTGTCGGGCGCTGGCGGGCGCACATGGATTACTTCTGGACACCCGGCCTGGAGCAACTGCTCGCCCTGGCAGATGGCTACGTCAATGACCTACGCTTCCGGGCCAACTTCGACGCGATGCACCCGCAATTGGCCGAGTTCATGCGCGAGGCGGTCAAGGTGTATGTGGAGGCGCAAAAGAAGTAATCAGAAATTTTTCTGGCAGGTTTCGTGGGGCGAACACTTGCGTTCGGTACAAGTGTTCGCCCGCCAGATATGACTGATGCGCGTCGTTTTTCATCCATATTTGGGTAACGCGGGATGTTATCCCGCGCTCACAAATCGCCGCAGGGCGCAATTTCCAAAATTGGCTACGGGTTTACCCAACTTATCTTTTATTCCCAATGCTGGCCGGTTTGACGGGAAAAATACCACTTTCGGCCATGCGCACTTCTTCCACTGAGAAAAATGCCTGACTCTACCGGAATTTGTGGTTAACGGCTGACACCGGACATCGAAGTTGAAATCATCAGGTTGTGCAACCAATTATCATGATGTATCTACTTTGACAATGTCAGATTAGACAAATGTTCTGTTTTTTCGATGGCGCAA
>CAYLZI010000182.1:0-5978 GCA_964388215.1 uncultured Anaerolinea sp. | reverse complement strand
GCCGCAGCGTTTGCATTTGACCTGGAAAACGTAGTAGCGTTTTTCGGGCTTCGCGTTGAAACCGCTGAATAGTTTTTTGAGAAATCCCATCGTTGACTCCTTACGTTTATGGCCTACCGTTCTTACTGCGGCAGAGGAAATCCGCCCCAGGTACCGGTCAACCACAGACGGAAAATGTCAATCAGTGTAATTTGCAACAGGGCAATCGTCAGCCCGGCCAACACTGGCAGCCAGGCGGCGCGCAGGGTGAGATAAGCGTTATCTTGTCGCATGAGCATCGCCCAAAGCATGGAATAAACCATCGTTAACAATAGCAAAACACCGCCAGCGCTGAGGAAAATCGCCGGGTAAAGCGCAAACTCCGACTCAGTCAGCACCAGCAAGACCATCACAATCGCCAGGGCAATGAGAATCGCGACATCTTTCCATCTACCCAAGATGGGGCGGTCATTCCAATCCGTCCAGACGGTCTGGTTGAAGGACAAGAACACGGCCACAGCCAGCGCCAGGCCCACGCCAGTTCCGGTGAAGATGCGCAGGGTGTTGTTGGGAATGTACAGGTTGGGGATAAAATCCATCCGCCCACCCGCAGTCTGCTTCATCAGATAGAGATAAGAGTTGCCTCCATCCACAACAAAGGCCAGCCCAAACAGCGCCAGCAAGGCAATGACCAATTTGGGCGGCATTCCGGCGCTGCGCGGCTGGGTCAAAGCCAGGTAAACCACACCCAGAACTGCGCCCAGGTACATTCCCGAACAGCGCGCGCACAGCGGCAGGCGCTGTCCGTCCACATGGAAGGAGCGCTCCTCGAGTTGGTGACAAACGGCATAGCCAATGGCGTCGGCCTTGGCCAAAATTCCTGGCGGGGCGATGTAAAGAAAGGCGGCCAAGATAGCAACGGCAGCAAGTGGCACCATCCAGTGAGATAATTTTTGGGCTGCGGCGAGAAATCGGTTTTTCATGGGGGTGATTATACCTGTGTAGCGTGGACTTTACCCCGCCATGCCGCAAAACGGGCAGGGTAATTGCATTTGACGTTTTCTCTGCCAAATTCGGCGGGGTAAACCCCTGCCTCATTGCATAGAAGTCGGCCAAAGGCCGACTGTTAAAGCCCGCAGGGCTTCAGCCCGCCGAAATGGCGCCGCAAAATCCAAATGCGGTTGCCCTGGCAAAACGGGATAAATCCCATCCTGCTTTTGGAGTATGATAAGAGTATGGAGGAACTATGACACGTTTCTTGATTCTTGCGCTCCTGGCTTTTGTAGCCTCGGCCTGTGGAACTGTGATTCCCATCTCCGCCTTGTCCAGCCCAGCCCCAACCAATACCACGCTGGCAACGCTAACAATTGCACCCACATTCACCCCAACCGTAACCGAAACGCCAACCCCAACGGCCACGCTCTCCCCAACCGTTACACCGACCCCGACCCGTGATTATCCACCTCAGGGTTACGGGCCGTCCGATTTTCCGGCCAACATCAACCCGCTGACCGGGTTAAAAGTGGAAAACCCGGCCATGTTGGAACGCCGCCCGATAATTATCAAAGTTGCCAACCTGCCGCGCGCCTACCGCCCGCAGTGGGGGCTCTCCTTAGCCGACCATGTGATTGAATATTACATCGAGGAAGGCACGACCCGTTTTGCGGCGATTTTCTTGGGGCAGGACGCCTCGATGGTAGGTCCCATCCGCTCCGGGCGATTTTTCGACAACCACCTGATTATGATGTATAAGGCCAACTTCGCCTTTGGCTCGGCAGATTCACGGGTCTTGAACCTGCTCTTTAACCAGAGTTACGCCAATCGGCTGGTCATCGAAAGCGCCTGCCCGCCCATGTGCCGCTACGAACCAAACGGCGTCAACTACCTGATGACAAACACCACCGATCTGACAAACTTCATCAACAGCCGCCGCTTGCGAGAGGGAAATGACCGGCAAACCCTGAATGGATTTGCGTTTAATTACGATGCGCCCGCCCCCGGCACATCAGCCAGCCGGGTATACATCCGCTACTCGGCAGCCATTTACAACCGATGGGATTATGACCCCGAAACTGGCAAATATTACCGTTATTCTGACACCCAAAACGACCTGGAACAGGGACGCAACGAATCCTACGAACAACTGACCGACCGGCTAACCGGCGACCCAATCAGCGCTGATAATGTGGTGATAATGAAGGTCTTGCACCAATACTACTCACACCGGCCTGAAATCATTGACATCGTCATGTCCAGCCCCGACAAAGCCTACCTGTTCCGCGACGGACAGATGTTTGAACTAAAGTGGTATCGTAACGCACTCGACCAACTCTTTATCCTGGTCGGCCCCGATGGTAAGCCCTTCCCTCTCAAACCAGGCAACACCTGGTTCGAAATAGTCGGCGCAAGTTCAACAGTCTCCAGCGAAGGCAGCGATTGGCGCTTCAAATTCCAAATCCCGTAGGACAGGTCTCTGACTGTATCTGCTCACGGCGTTCTTCTTTTCGTCAAATTCGGCGGTCTGAAGCCCTGCCTCAGACCAAAAAAGCCCTGTAGATACTATCTCGCCGCTACACATATAACATAATCTCTACTTTAGCGCGCGCAGGTAGACCACAATCTGCTGGATTTGCGCCTCGCTCAAGACATTTTTCCAGGCGGCCATGGCCGTTCCATCTTTTCCTTCGGAAATGCGGGTCGCGAGATAGGCATCATCTTCCGACTGCAAAAGAGCAGCCAGGTCAGCAGGCTTCGGTTGGAGCGTGGAAGCAGCAGGGCCATCCCCTTTGCCCAGCGGGCCGTGACATGACAGGCAAAAATTTTCATACAGGGTTTTCCCGGCCTGAGCATCAGGCGGGCTGTCGAGGGAGGCATCCTCTGCCTGGCTGCTCCCGCCGCAGGCAGTCAGCAGCAGCGACATGGACAGGAAAATGACCAACAGGAGAGAGAATCGCCTACGCATAGAGCGCCTGCCCTGCCCGAGCATCATCCAACGCCCGCAGCCGGTGAATGAAATAGACTGCAAGGGTAAATAAAATTAGTGCCATCCCCTGGTGAATCAACGCCAGCGAAATCGGCACATAGAGCAAGACCACCAGGACGCCGAGCGTGATTTGCGCTGCGCCCAGACCAATCAGTACCAGCAGCCCGTTGGTAATATCCCTGCCATACCCATGCCTGCGCGCCTCGAAATAGAGCCAGATGACCGCCAACAAGGCCGCGAACGCAAACCAACGGTGGATGAAGGCCACCGTTTGCGGCGACTCGATGATGTCGATTGCCGAAGTGAACAGGCCGGGAGGAATCAGTCGACCAAACATCAGCGGCCAGGTCGAGGACGCATGACCTGCTTTCAGCCCGGCGGTGAACCCACCATACGCAATTTGCACGAGCAGCACTGCCAGGCTTCCCACCGCCAGTTTCGAGAGCGGTGACCACTTTGACTTTTTTCCTGGCTTGGGGAACCCAAAATAATGCCCAATCGCCACCCACATGCTCAAGCCAAACAGGGCGAGCGCCAGGAACAGATGCATCGTCAGGCGGATGTGGCTGACAGAGGGCCGGTCCACCAGTCCGCTGGCGACCATAAACCAGCCCATGAAGGCCTGCCCGATGAACAACACCCCCATCACAAAGTAAATCCCGAATTCGCGGCGCGGGATGACGCCCTTGAACAGGAAATAGAAAACCGGAATGGCGTAGAACAGGCCCGCAAAACGCGCAATCTGGCGATGAAACCACTCGATGTAGAAAATCTCTTTGTAGTTTTCGAGCGTCATCCCTTTGTTGACCTGCTGGTATTCCGGCGATTGCCGGTAAAGTTCGAACTCCCTCAGCCAGGCATCTTCGCCAATTGGCGGGAAAGCCCCATGCACCGGATTCCACTCGACAATCGACAACCCGGAGCGCGTCAGGCGGGTATACCCGCCAAACACGACCAGGAACGCGACCAATCCGGCAAAAACGAACAACCAGAGCATGACAGAACGATTTTGAGTTTGTGGCATGGGGAAACCTTTTATGGAATTGGACGGCTTGCCGTCACTTTAGTTTCGGATGGCTCGCCATCCAAAGCGTAAAAATTAGCCAACGCTGCCGCATCTACCCGCGCGGTCATATCCAGGGTCAACGGCGTAACCGAAATGCATCGCTTTTTGAGCAGGGCGAAAATATCGGTATTTTCTGGCTCTTTTTCCCAATCAACGGCCATATTGTAACCTACCGTGCCGGGGACATCCCACGAGGTGCGTTCGGGCGCGGTCGGGTAGTAGTAGCGCTGTTTCGAGAGTCGCGTCCACTCCCAGGGGGTATCCATCGCTGCCTCGGCAGGCACATCCACCTTGAGCAGTTCCATGCCAGGGGGCAGGCCGCGCTCCAAGAGCAGTCGCCCAAAAAACTCGGTAAAATGGGCGGCGATGGAAAAATCGACCTCGGTCGAATAAGACAGGTGGTGAATCTTGTCGGTTTCCAGCGAAACCGCCATAGCCGGGATGCCCACCGCAGCCGCCTCCATGGCTGCGCCCACCGTGCCTGAGATGGTGATGCCGGTTGCCAGGTTTTCACCATAATTGATGCCCGAAACGACCAGGTCTGGCTTTTGCCGCAAAATTTCGAGAATACTATGTTGGACGGCCTGGGCAGGCGTGCCGCCTACGGCATAGACAATCCAATCCTGGCCGTTGACGTTGAGTGTCTCGCGCTGGATGATTCCGTCGCTGCTGCCTGGCAGGCTGCGCCCCGTGCCAGAGGATTGTTCACGCGGCGCGGCAACCGTCACGAAGCCAAGTTGGGAAAGCGCTGCGGCAGCGGCCCACAAACCGGGCGAGCGGATGCCGTCATCATTGGTGAGTAAGATTTGGGGTTTAGACATAGCTCAATTGTAATGCGGATTTTGACCGGTCGCAGGTGACAAACAGAGATTTAGCTCATGGAAGGTTTAACACAAAAGAGTGAGACGATGTCTCACTCTTTTTAGCGACCTCGGCGCAAATCGAACACGCGACCTCTTGCTCCGCAAGATTTATAAATCGGAAGGCTATTGCATAGCGATTTGGGGCAGGGAATAGGGCTGCGGTTTTACCAAGCAGCAGGCCGAGCAGGTCAAACGGATTGACCGTTTCGCGCGGGCGTGGGATGCGTATTATGGCAAATTCCCGCCGAGCCTGGCGGTGAAACAGGGTAAGCAAACGACAATGTGACCTTGAATTTCGCCCGGCTGGAGGTAGACCAGGGGGCAGGGCGGCGTCTCGAAATAGATGGTGATTGGCTCGTCGATGAAATGAATCGGTTCCATCAGATTTGATACGGGTCTTCAGCCTGTAAAAAGGCCAGCAGCATGTTGCGCTGCGGGTGCGCCTGAAGCCAGGCGCGGATGAGGGTGATTTCGCCAAGCGTATCGGTTTTACAGACGGGACAGTTCATGGGAGACTCCTTTGAGAATCATTGCGATTATATACGCAACCGCCCAAATCGAGGCCGGAGCGAAACTTTTTCACCCATTTCGCCGTTTATAATAAGAAAACGAGGAGAAATCGCATGTCCACTTTACCCTTGAATACCGGTTTATTCTTCGATGACTTCCAGCCCGGCCAAACGCTGACCTCCGCCGGGCGCACCGTCACCGAGCATGATGTGGCCGCCTTCGCTGGTCTTTCTGGCGACTTCAACCAGATTCACACCGACGCCGAGTTCGCCAAAGCGACGCCTTTCGGACAGCGCATCGCGCATGGCATCCTGGGGTTGTCCATCGCCTCCGGGTTGGCCGTGCAAACCGGCATTCTGGGCGCGAATGTGCTGGCCTTCCGCGAAATCAACGAATGGAAATTCGTCAAGCCCGTTTTCCTCGGCGACACCATCCATGTCGAAATGGAAGTGACCGAAGCCAAAGCCCTGCCGCGCATTGGCGGAGGCAGCGTTACCCTTTCTGTTAAAGTCAATAACCAATCCAACGAAACCGCCATGAAAGGAACCTGGACGGTGTTGGTCAAATCGAAACCAGC
>CAYLZI010000181.1:0-6023 GCA_964388215.1 uncultured Anaerolinea sp. | reverse complement strand
ACATCTCGTCGCGGAAAGTTTTGCCGGTATCGAAAGCGACCGCAATGTAATCGGGCTTCTCGTTTTCGAGGATGTTCAGCAAAACGCGGGCAAAACCGAACACTCCGGCGGTTGGTTCGCCGCTGGAAGTCTGCCAGCGACCGCCTGCCGCGCCGCTGGTCAGCGCAAAAAACATGCGGTAGGCGAGGGCGTGTCCATCAATCAGGGTAAGTTTTGGGGGCATGGGTTTAATTTACCATAGAAAGAGTTTGCCAGATGAAAAACCGTAACGATAGGGCGGGCTATTTCTCATCCACCTTGCCCAAATCGAGCGGCGTGTGTTGCAAAATATCATCCAAAATGACTTTTGCGGCGCGTCCGCGCAACTCGGCTTCGGGGTGGACAATCAGCCGGTGCGCCAGCGTGACCGGGGCCAGGTACTTGATGTCGTCGGGCAGAACGTGGTCGCGTCCGCGTACCGCTGCCAGGGCCTGCGCAGCCTTGAACAGGGCCAAACTGCCACGCGGACTGATTCCCAGCGCCAGGTCGGGGTGACTGCGGGTGGCCGCCGCCAGCGCGACGATATACTCCTGCAAGGTCTCGTCCACATGCACATCCCAGACCTGCTGCTGAAGTTGAATCAGCGCCAGGCCATCGACCACTTTATCCAATTTCGTAATGGGATGCTCGCGCCACAGGTTGACCAGAATCTGGCGTTCACCTTGCGGGTTGGGATATCCGAGCGCGAGCCGCATCAGGAAGCGGTCCAACTGCGCTTCGGGCAACGGGAAGGTGCCTTCGTATTCAATCGGGTTTTGGGTTGCCAGCACCAGGAAGGGACGCGGCAGTTCGCGCGTCGCGCCGTCCACCGTCACCTGTTGTTCCTGCATCGCTTCCAACAGCGCCGATTGGGTGCGTGGCGTTGCGCGGTTGATTTCATCGGCCAGCAGGATGTTGACGAAAATCGGCCCCTGCCGGAACTCGAATTCGCCGCTTTTCTGGTTGAAAATCGAGACGCCGGTAATGTCGTTGGGCAGCAGGTCGGGCGTGCATTGCACGCGCTTGAAGCCAATCCCCAGGCTGACGGCCATCGAACGCGCCAGCATGGTCTTGCCCGAACCGGGTACATCTTCCAACAGTATGTGTCCCTCGCACAACAGCGCGACCATCATCAATTCAATCGCCGCCCGCTTGCCGATGATGACCTTTTCGACGTTTTCGATGACCTGGTTGGCAAACTCTTGCACTTCGCGCATGGCTGTATCCTTTCCTTCCTGCCCGGTTTGTGTCATACTCAAAATATCGTAACGCGGAATTCATTCCGCAGTCACAAGATGTGCGCGTTTAATGTAAATCTGGCGCGATAATACTATATCCCAAACACAATTAGACCGCAACATCTTTCACATTTTTCACCTAACCCGGACAAGCCGGAACCAAAAAGGCTGAAACACGAAGGACACAAAGGTCACAAAGGAAGACCCTTAAAAAACTTTGTGTACTTCGTGTCCGCTTGCCCCGCGAACTGGGTGGGGTTGTGTTTGAAAATTCCTTGCTTTTTGCCTGCGCTGGCATCAGGCCAGGGTGCAAGAATTTCACTGATAAGATACTATGGACTACTCTTTCCCCCGCTACCTGCTCTCTAAACAAACTGTGGATGACCGCGCCCTGAATAAAGATGTGCTGGCCGCGCTCAAAACCCGTTTGACCACTTACCCATCCCTTTCAATTGTCGAGGTCGGCGCAGGCATCGGAACCATGCTCGCGCGCCTGCTGCGCTGGGACATCCTGCCGCCTGAGGTAGATTACACTCTTGTGGATGAAATGCCCGAAAACATCGCCTTCGCCCGCCAATGGCTGCCCGCCTGGGCGCAGGAAAACGGCTGCGAAACGCAAACCCTGCCAGATGGAAGCGTTCGATTGTCTGCTTCCTCATCCGTTTTGGTTCATTTCGCGCAGGCCGATGTCTTTGACTTCATCCGTTCTTTGGCTTCCCAATCCGCTGATTTGCTGATTGCCCACGCCTTTCTCGACCTGCTGACCATGCCAGAGAGTCTGCCCAAACTCTTCTCGCTCGTGAAGCCGGGCGGGCTGGCCTGGCTGACGATTAATTTTGACGGCCTGACGAGCCTGGAGCCGGTCATTGAGCCAGCCTTGGATGCCAAAATTGAGCGGCTGTACCACGCCAGCATGGATTCCCGCCCAACCGGCGGAGACAGCCTTTCGGGTCGCCGCCTGTTTGGGCATCTGAAGCAAGTTTCAGCCGAGATTCTGGCAGCCGGAGCATCCGATTGGGTCGTGTACCCGGTCAAAGGGCAGTATCCCACCGAGGAAGCCTACTTCCTGCATTTTATCCTGCGCTTTTTCGAGACATCCCTTGCCTACAACCCCGAACTTGACCCCGACCTGTTCCGCGATTGGTTAAAACAACGACGCGCCCAAATCGAGCGCGCCGAACTGGTTTACATCGCCCACCAGGTGGATTTTCTCATTTCGACGCGCTGAGCGCGCGCGCCGATTGCAGCAGGTCGGAGGCCGAACGCAGCGTTCCCTCGCCAACTTCACCCAGCATCCCGGCCAGTTCGAGCAGGCGTTCGTCGCCTTCCATGCGCCGCACCTGGGTGGTGGTGCGCCCGTTTTTGACGAGTTTTTGCACCTGGAAGTGCTGCTCGCCGAAAACGGCCAACTGCGGCAGGTGCGTAATGCACAAGACCTGGTGACTTCTGCCCAATTGCCACAATTTTTGCCCAACCACGCCGCCCACGCGCCCGCCAATGCCCTGGTCAATTTCGTCAAACACCAGGCTGGGGACCTGGTCGGCCTGGGCCAGCACGTTTTTGAGCGATAGCATGAGACGGCTGGTTTCGCCGCCCGAAGCGATTTTGGCAAGCGGCTTTAGCCCTTCGCCTGGATTGGGGGCGACCAGGAATTCGACCCGATTGAAGCCGCTCGCGTCGAAAGCCACCCTGGAGCCTGCCACCGGCAAACCGGCAGGGTCTGGCCTGGTCTGGAAATCGACCGCGAACTGGGCCGAGGCCATTTTCAGGTCGTCCAGTTCGGTTTCGATGCCCTTGGCAAGTTTTTCGGCGGCCTTCTTGCGCTTTTCAGAGAGTTTTTCGCCGCGCCCGGCCAGTTCGTTGAGCAAAATGGCCTCGCGCGCTTCCAGTTCATCTATTTTTTCGGCGGCGTTGGTGATTGTTTCGAGTTGTTTACGGGCGTTTTCGCCAAAAGCGATGACCGATTCGAGGGTTCCGCCATATTTACGCAGCAGGCGGTGAATCAGGTCGAGGCGTTCTTCCACTTGTTCGAGCCGTTTGGGGTTGTATTCGACCGATTCGAGATAGTCGCGCAACTCATGCGCCACCTCGGCAATGTTTTCGAGCAGCGATTCAGCCCGGGCAGAGAGTTCTGCTTTGGAAGAATCGACTCGCGCCAGCGAAGCGAGAGCCGAAACGGCCTGCCCCATCTGGTCGGTGATGGCCGGGGTTTCGGGCGAGCCTTCGTCTAGCAGGGTGATGGCTTCCTGGGCGTTGGCGGCCAGGGTTTCGGCGTTGGCGAGGCGGTCGCGTTCTTTGCGCAGTTCTTCATCTTCACCCGGCTTGAGCCGCGCCGATTCGATTTCATCCACCTGGAAGGTGTACATCTCGATGCGGCGGGCTGAATCGGCCTGGGCGGCGCGCAGTTCGGCCAGTTCACGCCGCAGGGTTTGGAGCGCGTTGTAAGTTTGCCGGTACGAAGCCAGCAGCGAGTCAACTCCCGCGTAACGGTCGAGCAGCCCCAGGTGGGCGCGCGCATCTAGCAGGGAGAGATGTTCGGTCTGTCCGTGAATATCCACCAGATAAGCGCCCACTTCCTTCAAAAGACTGACGTTGACGGTACTGCCGTTGATGCGGGCGGTGGAGCGCCCCCCGCGCCGCACCTCGCGCGCCAGGGTGACGTAGTTTTCGTCATCGAGTAAGTCTTCGCGCTTCAAAATTTCGTTGACTGACTCTTTGGTGGCCTGGGAGAGTTTGAACAAGCCCTCCACGGTGGCGCGCTCGGCCTCGGCGCGGATGACGGCGACCTCGGCGCGGCCACCCAGTAGCATTTCGAGCGCGTCCATGATGATGGATTTGCCGGCGCCGGTTTCGCCGGTAAAAATAATCAGACCAGGGTCGAAGTCGAGTTCGAGCCGGTCTATGATGGCGAAGTTTTCGATGCGCAGTTCGGTCAGCATAATCTTTTCGAGTTTGAAGGATGTATTAGGAGGGCGATGGAATTTGGCAGCCCACGCGTTTTATGTTATCACAAAGTCACTGCTCAGGCAGGTAACTTTTTACCAAATTCGGCGGGGCGCTGCGCAGTCTCGGCCTCGGTTAATTTACCTCAGTAATCCTTCACAGAACGTTAGCAAAGCCTGAATATCCTTGAAATTGCTGACCATGCCGACCGAGATGCGCACTGCGCCGCTCGATTTACCGTCGATGCACAGGCGAAAGTCATCGAGGGTCAGGCGGTTTTCGTGGCCGGGGCCATTGAAGCACACATCCAATTCAATGCGCGAGATGCCGAGGGCCACCTCGCCTGCGCCAGGGTTGCAGAAACAGCCAGTTCGCAGGGAGATGTTGACCCGGTTGGCCTGCTCTTCGATGGAGCGATGGTCTATGGCGCGGCCTTCCCTGTCGAAGAAGTTGACCGTCACCGCGCCGCCGCGCGCTTCTGTATCGGTGGGGCCATATACCCTGACGAGCGGGATGCCGGTGCTGTGGCGCATGGCCGTTAAATGGTCGAGCAGCCAGCCAGTGAGGCAGCGCACGCGCTCGTTAATCATCTCAATGCCGATGGATTCGATATGCCGCAGCCCGATTTCAACAGCCGGGATGTTCAGGTAGTCTACCGTGCCATCCTCGAAAGCGGTATGCCCATCGGCCAGGTAATATTTATCGCCTTGAACAGATGCAACTGTAATCGTCCCGCCTGCAAACCAGGGACGATGTAATTGGTGCAATTTATGGCGCCTGGCGATGAGCGCGCCCAGGCCAGTTGGGTAGCCGAAAATCTTGTAAAATGAGAGCGGGATGAAGTCTGGTTTGTAACGAGATAGGTCGAGTTTGTTGGTGGGGGCAAAGGCGGCAGCATCGAGTAAAACATCCCATCCTTTGTCATGCGCTTTTTCAATCCATGTAAGCGGATGTTTGACCGAAGAGAAATTAGATTGGGCCGGAAAAGCGAAGAGATGGTTGCTGCCCGGTTTGGCCTGAGCCAGGTACTCATCCAGTTGTGACTCTATTACGCGCAAATCGGGCAGGGCAAGTGGAATGTAGGTAACTGCCGCGCCGCGCGCGTGGGCAAACTCGCGGATGCCGTTGACCGAGTTGTGGTTATCGAAGGTCAACAGGTAATGCCCACCAGGGCCAAAGGAGTACGATTCGCCAACCAGTTTAAGCGCGCCGCTGGCATTGGGCGTAAACACTACGTCATATTCTGCGGGGTCGGCGTTGAAGAAGCGCAAGACATGTTCGCGCGCGCCTTCCACCAGCCGGGTGGCGGACATCGAGGTCGGATTGGATGAATGCGGGTTGCCAAAAACACCGGCCAGCAAAATTTCTTGGTGTTTGCGGACTTGCGAATCGGCGTATAGGCCGCCTCCGGTATAGTCGAGATAAACTTGCCTGGTTCTATCGAGGCGGCTGTAGTCACTGGCGCGCAGTTCGTCAATCTTACCGGTGGATTCGTAAGTGGGGTATTTTTTCAGGAATGCGGAATAGGTTTTGTCCATCAGCAAAGGCTCCTCGCGCTAATTTAACCATAAAAGTTCGCGTTCTTGCGTTTCGTGTTTGTTTATAAAACTTCCGGTAACTATTCAGCCCTCACCCTCCGCCCTCCCCCGGCGGGGGAGGGGACTTGCGAACTTGCCTGTTCATAGCCCCTCTCCCCTCGGGACTGCGAAGCGTGCCGAAGGCAAGGGGTTGGGGTGAGGGAAAACGGCGCAATTTCTCGACCGCCTGAATAGTTTGACAATGTCAGATTAAACATTTGTTCTATGGCAAAATAGGGAGATGGAG
>CAYLZI010000180.1:0-6033 GCA_964388215.1 uncultured Anaerolinea sp. | reverse complement strand
TCCAGGTGCTGGCCGATTCGCATGGCAACGTCATCCACCTGGGCGAACGCGACTGCTCCATCCAACGCCGTCATCAAAAGCTGGTCGAAGAGTCTCCGTCACCGATTATGGACGAAGAACTGCGTCAGGAAATGGGCGCGGTGGCCGTGAAAGCCGCGCAAGCGGTAGATTACGTCAACGCCGGAACAATCGAGTTCCTGGTGGATAAAGACCGCAACTTCTACTTTCTGGAGATGAACACCCGCCTGCAGGTCGAACACCCTGTAACCGAGATGGTGACAGGGGTGGACATCGTCAAGGAACAAATCCGTATTGCGCGCGGCAGGCCGATGCAGTACAAACAGGAAGACATTCGGTTCAACGGCGCGGCCATTGAGTGCCGCATCAATGCTGAAGACCCTTACGAAAGCTTCATGCCCTCCACCGGGCGGATTACCCACAGCCTGCTGCCAACCGGACCCGGCGTGCGCGTCGATACAGGCGTTTACCCTGGCTTCGAGATTACGCCTTTCTACGACCCGATGATTTCCAAACTGATTGTGTGGGGCGAGACCCGTGCCCAGGCCATCTTGCGGATGCGGCGCGCGCTGGAAGAGTATCGCATCGTCGGCGTGCGGACGAATATCCCCTTCCACCAGACGTTGATGGACAGCCATCGCTTCATGGGCGGGCAGTATGACACGCGCTTCGTGGAAGAACGATTCTCGATCCAGGAAGAAAGTGACCCGCGCATGATGGAAATTGCTGCCGTTCTGGCGACGCTCGCCGCCCACCAGCAAACAGAGCGCTCCGCGCAGTTCGTCCAGCGCAACGAGCGCGACACATCTAATTGGAAATGGGTCGGGCGCTGGGAGCGGATGCACCGATGATTCGGTTATCAGTGTTCAGTGAATAGTAATCTGTGAGCAGGTTAAGGCGAGGCAGCGATGAAATATGTAACGACAATTGAGGATAAGGAATTTAACGTCGAAATTATTGACGAAAAACATATTCGCATTAACGAGTATGTTTTAGAAGTTGACTTTATGGCGGTTAGCGGTCAGCCGGTCTATTCTTTACTTATCGGTGGAAAATCTTACGAGGGATATGTTTACCCCGAAGAAAAAGACTGGCAAGTGCTTTTACGTGGACGACAGTACAAGGCGATGGTAGAAGATGAGCGCGAAAAAAGGCTCAAAACTACCGGCGGAGCAAGGGCCGAAAGCGGAGAATTTCACTTGAAGGCGCCGATGCCCGGCCTTGTGGTGGGCATCCCGGTTCAAGATGGGCAGGAAGTCAAAAAAGGACAGGTGCTGCTTATCCTTGAATCGATGAAAATGCAAAACGAACTAAAATCTCCTCGAGATGGCATAGCGCATCGCATCCGCGTCAAACCAGGCGAAAGCGTGGAACAGCGACAAACACTGTTGAGTATAATGTAATAAACCAATGTCCCGAAGGATAAACAGCCCTTCGGGACATTTTTTGGGTTGTGATTTGATGTTATGTAAGGGCGGCTTTGATTTGCTCTACCAGGGCCAGGATTTCCTCGCTGGGCGGGATATCGGTCATGTCGTGTCCATAATGCACAAAACGCGCTATCCCGGCTTTATCAATCAACACCTGGGCAGGCATCCGTCCCAGTTTAAACAGGTTGACTTCTTGCCCATACAGTTTCAACACGCTGGATTTGGGGTCAGGCAGGCCAACAAAGGGCAGGGATTCTTTCTGGAAGTAAGCGGCAAAGGCTTTGGCATCTTCTGGGCCAGCAACCACCACTTCCACATTGCAGGCCACAAATTCTCGATGGTTTTGACGCAACTGCGCCATGTGCTTTTGGCAATATGGTCAGGCAAAGGTGCGGTTAAAGACCAATAGAACGTTTTTCTGACCGCGCAGTTGGCTCAGTTGGAAGGGTTTGCCGGTGAAATCGGGCAGATTGAAATCAGGAGCGGTTTGGTTTAAGGATACACGGGGCATGAGTTTTAACTCCAGCAATCGAACCGGTAGGCTATTTTCCTGTCAAGAGCCTTTCAATCGTCTTGCCAATTTGTTCTGGCTCTATAGCCGGGTCATAACGCTGGAGGACGTTCCCATTCTGGTCAATCAGGAACTTGGTGAAATTCCAAGATATCTCGTCACCCAGGATGGTTTTCTTCTGGGAGCGCAAGTATTTATAAAACGGATGCGCCCCAGGGCCATTGACTTCAATTTTGGCAAAAACCGGAAAAGTAACTTTGTAGTTACGTTGGCAAAATTGTTGAATTATGGGGTTGTCTTCGGGCTCTTGGCGGCCAAATTGATTGCAAGGGAAAGCCAGAATTTCCAGCCCTTTTTCACGCCATTGCTGATAGAGGACTTGCAAGCCCCTGTATTGCGGTGTGTAGCCGCACTGACTGGCTGTATTAACCACCAGGATCACTTTGCCTCGGTATTGCGCCAGGGAATTTTGGCCTCCCTGGGCGTCTTCTACGGTGAAATCATAAATCGTTGGCATAATAACCTCTTGAGCAGATTTTGAAAGTCCCCTCTCCACCGGCTGAGGTCGAAGGGGGAGGGCTGAAAAATTACTATCTATTCAACGCTGATAAAGATAGTTCAAGTCCCGAATGCGCCATTTCAGGTCATCGGTCAGGCTGTCTTTGGGCATTCGCCACGACCAGAAGCCACCCACTTTGCCAGGGAAGTTCATGCGCGCTTCGGGGCCGAGGTTCATGAAATCTTGCAATGGCGCGAGAGCAAAAACGGCCACCGAGCCCCAAGCCGAGCGGATTAAATCCCACGCAAAGTCGGAGCCATCGGTTTTGAGATAGCGGCGGGCGAAATCGAATTCGTGCTGCGGGGCAGAGCGATACCAGCCCCAGGCAGTGTCGTTGTCATGCGTGCCGGTGTAAACCACGCAGTTTCGCGGGTAATGATGCGGCAGGAAGGGGTTATCTGGCCCAGAGAAGCCGAATTGGTAGATTTTCATGCCGGGCAAGCCGAGCGCATCACGCAGTTCGATGACATCTGGGGTGATTTCGCCCAGGTCTTCGGCGATGATGGGCAGGTCGCCGAGCGATTCCCGGATGGCATAAAACAGGTCGAGGCCGGGGCCGGGAACCCAACGCCCGGTTTGGGCTGTTGGCGCGTCGCCGGGGATTTCCCAGTAACCGGCAAAGCCGCGGAAGTGGTCAATGCGGACGATATCTACCGCGCTGAGGGTGGCTCGGATGCGCTCGATCCACCACTTGTAGCCGGTATTCTTATGCGCGTCCCAGCGATAGAGCGGGTTTCCCCACAACTGGCCGGTGGGAGAGAAGTAATCGGGTGGGACGCCAGCCACAACGGTTGGTTTCCCGGCTTCGTCCAGGTAGAATAATTCGGGGTTGGCCCAGGCGTCTGAGGAATCCATCGCCACAAAAATGGGAATATCTCCGATGATTTGAATCCCTTTGCTGTGAACGTAACTGCGCAGGGCGTTCCACTGGCGGAAGAACAGGAATTGTCGAAATTCCTGGCGGCGGATGGCTTCGGCGTGCTGTTGGCGGGCTTTGGCGAGCGCATTCGATTCGCGCTTGCGCAACGGCTCAGGCCACTCGTTCCAGGCCGCGCCGCCGTTGGCATCCTTGAGCGCCATGAAGAGCGCAAAATCTGCCAGCCAGGAGGCGTTGTCGAAACGGAAGGCATCAAATTCAGCGTGGAGGGGGGTGGCAGGGAGCGATTCAAGGCGCAGATACGCTTTGTCGAGCAGGGCTGGTTTCCAGTGGTAAATCAATCCAAAATCAACAAATTCGGGCCATTCTGGCATATTGATAAAATCATCCTCTGTCAATAAGCCGTCGTTTTTCAGAAAGTCGGGGCTGACGAGGTAGGGGTTTCCTGCGAAGGCCGAAAAACACTGGTAGGGCGAATCGCCGTAGCCGGTGGGTCCGAGCGGAAGCACCTGCCAGAGTTTGCAACCGGTTTCGGAAAGGTTGTCTATGAAACGGTAGGCGGCGGGGCCGAGGTCGCCAATGCCGTAGGGACCTGGCAGGCTGGTGGGATGAAGGATGATGCCAGAGGAGCGTTTGAAAGTCATAAAAGCCTCGATTTAGAGTCTCGTTTTGGAGTCTCGCGGCTTGCCGCGAGGAATGAAAAATTTATAGCGACCTGTATAACTCCACATACTGCCAGGCCGATTTCTCCCAGGAGAAATCTTCGGCCATGGCGGCGCGTTGAATATTTTGCCAGGTTTCGTGGTGCTGGTAAGCCTGAAGCGCGCGGCGGATGGTGGCGGCCATAACCGCCGGGGAGGCGTCGGTGAAGAGGAAGCCGGTGCGCCGGTCGGCGATGGTATCACGCAGGCCGCCGGTAGCGCGCGCCAGCGGGATTGCGCCGTAACGCATGGCAATCATCTGGGCCAGGCCGCAGGGTTCGTAGCGCGAGGGCATGAGCAGGATGTCTGCGCCGCCGTAAATTTGGCGGGAGAGGCGGGCATCGAAGCGGATGACCGAGGCGATGCGGTTGGGGAAGTTGGATTCGAGCAGGCGGGCGGCTTCTTCCAGCGAGGCGTTGCCGGTACCGAGCAGAATGGCCTGCCAGGGCAGGTCGGTGACCATGCGCAGGGCGTTGAGGGCAATATCCACCCCTTTTTGGAAGTCGAAGCGCGTGACCATTGCGAGCAGGGGCGATTTGGGCATTTCGGTTAAGGCAAAATGGGCTTGCAGGTCGGCTTTGTTGCGGGCGCGCTCGGTCAGCGTGGCGGCGTCGAAGGTGGTTTCGAGCGCGTTGTCTTTGGCCGGGTTCCAGAGGGAATAATCAATACCGTTGACGATGCCGGTGACTTTGGCGCGGTTGGCCTGGAGGTAGGTCTCCAGCCCGTAGCCGTATTCAGGGGTCTGGATTTCCTCAGCGTAGGAGGGCGAGACGGCTACGATTTCATCTGCGGCCCATAGGGCTTGCCCCATCGGCTGGCGGCGCGCCCATTCGGGCAGGAGCGGCTCGGTAATTGGGGGCAGGCCGTAAGCCAGGAGCGCGTTTTCGGCCTCCGCGCCCATGTAACCCAGGTTATGCACCGAAAAGACGGTTTTGACGCCCTTCCAGAAGGGGTCATCTTGCATTCGCCGGACTTCGTAAACAGCGGCGGCGGTGTGCCAGTCGTTGGCGTGGACGATGTCGGGGCGCCAATCGAGACGGCGCGCCATTTCGAGCGCGGCTATCGAGAAGAAGGTGTATTTGTCTCCATCGGCTTGCGGGTTGGGGTCGTAGACCTTGAGCGAACCTGTAACCGGCGCGCCGGATATCAGGTAGACCGGCAGCCCTTTTACGTCGGTACAAAAAACCTGGGCTGGAATTTCACGGCCATAACAGGGGACGGTGAAGACTGTCTCACGCACCAGGGTCAATCCCTCGGCATGGATTGATGTGTGAAAGGGGATGACCAGGCGGACATCAATATCTGCGCCGAGCGATTGAAGGGCATAGGGTAAGGAGCCTGCCACATCGCCCAGGCCGCCAACCTTAATGAATGGGTCGGCTTCGGAGGCCAGGAAGAGAATGCGCAATGGTTTCATGAGAGAGAATTGTACAACAATTTTTGGGAAAAGAGGCTATCTTCCCATCGCAATCTGCTCATTTTTAAACACCCTATTATTCCTTGTGGGTTGGACAATGTAGAATTCAGGCTTGTTGTTTGATGTTTATGGTGTTTGGGTAAGTAATGGTGTTGCCAGAAGCACAACCAAAGGCGGTTCCGCCGGGTTTATCTTCCGATACTTAATGTGAGCGTACAGCGCATCTAATTTTGGTCGTGGATATGTAGCGCTATAAGGGCATAGAACGAGTATGAATTGGGGTTTTACGGGTTTGCTCCTTGAAGATAAAGTGGTTTGGGGTTGTCATGAAAGACGTTGGATGATGAAAAAATGTGCCAATGATTTTTCCCGGCGATGGGAGTCCCGCCCGGGTATGGCCTGTTGGGAAACCACCGGGGAAAGCGTAAAACAACGCGGATGAGCGCAATTCCACTCATCCGCGTTTGCAGGCTGACCCAACTTCGCGTTCAGGGCGTTGACCGGGAGAGTCAAGGGCTTA
>CAYLZI010000179.1:0-6099 GCA_964388215.1 uncultured Anaerolinea sp. | reverse complement strand
CCCGGCTGGGTGGCGCAGGTCGCGGAATTGCCCGGCTGCCTGACCCAGGCCGACACCTTCGAAGAACTCGGCGCGATGGTGCAGGATGCCATGCGCAGTTGGTTCGAAGCCGCTCTGGCACTGGGAAATCCGATTCCCGAGCCTGCTGCGGATGAAGAATATAGCGGCAAATTTGTGGTGCGCCTGCCGCGCTCGCTGCACCGTCAACTGGCCCAGGCCGCCGAACGCGAGGGCGTCAGCCTGAATCAATTGGTCAATGTGGCTCTGGCGCAGTCCGTTGGACAACCATCAACCATTTCATATCCGACGCGTGAAAAATTGTCCCATCTCGCTGTGGCGGAGAAGAAATAGAACTGTGAAAACCCTGCTCTCCCCCAGCCTCCAGCGGCGCATTGTTCGTTTACTCAATAACGCCCGCATTGCCCTGATGGCCTTCCGCGTTTCCCGCGCCGCCCCCGCGCCGCGCGATGTACGCCCCATCGCCTTTTTCAAAGCATCCAGCGGTCTCGATGACCTTTCGTGGAACAGCGCCTTCCACCTGCTGACCTCGTGGGGCCTGCGCCTGCAAGGCATCCCGGTTGCCTATTTCGCCTGCAACCGGGGCATGAGCCGCTGCGTGCTGGGGACGAATCGCAGCGACTCAGCCCAAAATCCGCCCTGCCGCTCGTGCGTCTTTCAGGCAAAAACCATGTATTCCGGTGTTCCAGTTCACCAGTTATCCAGTTCTGCCGAAAACCGGAAAACTAACCGAACAACCAGACAACCGGATAACCGGTCAACCGTTTCCTGGTTTACCTTCGAGCGCAATGCCGAACTCGAAACCGCGCTCAAGAACCTGCCGCTGGCCGAACTGATGACCTTCGAGTGGCCTTTTCCTGCCGATAATGCGGGTCTCGATACGCCGCCAGGTCTCGGTACGCTTCGCTACTCGACCCTCGGAATGACAATTCCCCTCGGCCCGCTCTGCCTGCCCGGCCTGCGCTGGATTTTACGGCGGCACAATCTCATCGATGATGACGCGACGAGGTTCTTCTTTCGCGAGTACATCCTCTCCGCGTTCAACCTGGCCGGACGCTTCGAGCGGTTCCTGGAACAGACCAACCCGCAGGCGGTGGTCGTGTTCAACGGGCAGTTCTACCCCGAAGCGACCGCCAAATGGGTGGCCCGGCAGCGAGGCGTGCGGGTCGTCACCCACGAGGTGGGACTCATGCCGATGACCGGATTCTTCACCGACGGCGAAGCCACCATCTATCCCATCGACATCCCCGAATCATTCGAGATGAACGAGGCGCAGGATGCCCGGCTGGATGCCTATCTCCAAAATCGCTTTCAGGGCAACTTCAGCATGGCCGGGATTCAGTTCTGGCCGGATATGAAAGGCCTCGACGCGGCCTTTTTGGAAAAAGCGGCCGGTTTCAAGCAAATTATCCCGGTTTTCACCAACGTGATTTTCGATACCAGCCAGCCGCACGCCAACACAGTCTTCCCCGATATGTTCGCCTGGCTCGACCTGGTGCTGGAGACCGCCCGCGCCCACCCCGAAACGCTCTTCGTCCTCCGCGCCCACCCCGACGAAACCCGCCCCGGCAAAGAAAGCCAGGAGAGCGTGGCCGAGTGGGTGGAGCAGCGCCGCGCCGCCGACCTGCCGAACCTCGTCTTTGTGCCGCCGCGCGAGTATTTGAGTTCGTATGAACTGATTGCGCGCGCCAAATTCGTGCTGATTTACAACTCAACCATCGGCCTGGAGGCTTCCATTTTGGGCGCGGCGGTGCTATGCGCGGGAAAGGCGCGTTTTACCCAATACCCAACCGTTTTCTTCCCCCAATCCGTTCCCGACTATCGCGCCATGCTGGAAGATTTCCTGGCGGCTGAAAAAATCGCCGTGCCGGATGATTTCCGCCGCCACGCGCGCCGATTCCTGTACTACCAGTTGTTCCGCACCTCGCTGCCCTTTGGCGAGTTTCTTGAGCGCGGCATTTTGCCGGTCAATGCGCGGCTCAAACTATTCGAGCCGCGCCGCCTGTTGCAGTCGCCTGCAATGCAAACGGTAACAAAGGGTCTGCTCGAAGGCGGCGATTTCCTGCTGGAAGAATAGCGAAGCGAACAGCCCATGCAACTTCCCCGTACCCTGCTCTGGATTTTCATCTTCCTCACGGCCCTGTTTTATGGCGCCATTTTCGCCGGACAGGCGTTGGGACTGCTGAGACTTTACAGCGTTGGTTTGGCAATGCTGGTCAGCCTGCTTTGCGGCGGCCTGGTCTTTTATTTGCTGGCCGCCAACCTTCGCTGGTTCGCGTTCCTCGATGTGGAAGATACTGCCCTTTCAGGAAATTTCACCCAAAAACTGTTGAATGTTTCGCTGGCCTTGCTTGGCCTGGCTTTGTTCATTGTGCTTGCGCTTTACCCGCTTGCGCGCTGGCCCTTCTCGCCCATCTCGCAGGATTTGAATTGGGACGCTGGCCTGTATCACTTTCCCAAAGCGATTGAAATGCTCTCTACCGGTTCAGCCTGGGATATGACCATTGACTATGGGGAATATCCATTCGGGTATGAGTCGCTGTTAGCCCTGGCCTTTGGCCTGAACCATGCCGGCTATTTGCTTGGCCTGACCCATGCCCTGATTGCCCTCTATTTTTTCCTGGCCTGGTGGCTGGTGATGGCGCGCTTTACCCGCCTGCCGCATGGCATGGTTATCTTCGTGGTGGCGATTCTCACCCTCAGCCGCCTGTACCTGCCCAAAAACGACCACAACATCTGGTGGATTCTCTGGACGCAGGTTATCCTGATTGGAAAAAACGATTTGCTGCTGGGAGCGCTTCTCCTATCCATCGCTTTGTTCATCCCAACTGGCGACGAGAAAGGCGAGGCGGCCTACCTGCCCGGCCTGGCTGTTTCCAGCATGTTGGCCTTGAGCGTGAAACCCAATGCGGCCTTGCTGGTGGTTTTTGCCTGGGGCGCGGGGTCGTTCTTCCTGGCGCGGTCGCAGGGACTAAAAACTGCCCTCAAAATCCAGGCATGGTACGCCTTGCTGGTTTTACCGGGACTCTTTTGGGCATTCCGTAACCTGGCTGCCATGAACAGTCTGTTCAAGGGCAGCGCGGCCCGGCTCAGCAGTTGGAGTATCTCCGCCAATCTGACCAATCCCTACTTTTATGAACATATTCCCGCGCAGCTTTACCTGGTGCTGGGCATTGCGTTCGTTTCCGCCCTGGCCGCGCTTTTCTGGAAAAAAATGCGCCTGCCCGCGCTGGTTGGGTTGGTTTTTCTGCTGACCTTTGCCCTGACCCCGGCTTCGGCCTTTCTCGGCAATAACCAGCAGCCGACCCAGATTGCATGGCGCTTTGCAGTTGGGCTGCTGGCCTGCCAGGCCGTCCTGCTGCTCATCCTGCTGGGACCTGTTATCGGCAAAGTCTATGCCTGGGTTGCGCCGCGGCTTGTCTTGTCAGCCCTGGTTATCATCATCGCCCTGGGAATCAGCGCAGTCGGCCTGCGTCGTAATCGCGGCCTGCTGCAATTCGTTCCCGCAGGCGGTTTGGTGCTGCATGACCAGTTCGAAGAACCAGTTGGAGTGGATGGCTATTTCAGCGCCTATGATTACGTCCAGAAGAACGCCCAAAACGCAACCGTCATCGTCGAAAACGGCCTGCCATATTACCTTTACGATGAAAACCTGACCAACACCGTCACGCGCTCACAAGACGCCGACTATTTCGTCGCCTTTCAAACCGCCTGGATGAAGGGCCGCCGGGAAGGCTACCCGGAAATGATTTTCCAGCCGGAATTCGAGCAGAATTGGGAACTGGTCTATGAGGATTCCGAAGGGCGGGTTTACAAGCGCAAGCCATGAACTGCTCCATTGTCATCCGCGCCTATAACGAAGCCCGCCACCTGCCGCGCCTGCTGGAGGGGATTCGGCGGCAAACCGTTCGGGAGGTGGAAATCATCCTGGTCGATTCCGGTTCGACCGACGGCAGCGCAGCGATTGCCGAATCGTTCGGCGCGAAAATCGTCAACATCCCCCCGCCGGAATTTACTTTTGGGCGTTCGCTCAATTTGGGAATAGCAGCCGCGACCCGCGCCCTGGTCGTCATCGCCTCGGCGCATGTCTACCCGGTATATCCAGACTGGCTGGAGCGTTTGCTCGAACCCTTCGCCGATTCAACCATCGGGCTGACCTACGGCAAACAGCGCGGAGCGGAGACCAGCAAATTCTCCGAGCATGAAATTTTCGCCCGCTGGTTCCCGGATGTCTCGGCCCCGCGCCAACCCCATCCCTTTTGCAACAATGCCAACGCCGCCATCCGCCGCTCGCTGTGGGAGATTCATCCGTATGACGAGACCCTGACCGGGCTGGAAGACCTGGCCTGGGCCAGGTGGATGCAATCCAACGGGCACGGCCTGGCCTACGTTGCCGAGGCGGAAATTATCCACATCCACAACGAAACGCCCCAGGGCGTGCGCAACCGCTACCGGCGCGAGGCGATGGCCTTCAAGCGGATTTATCCCGAAGCGCACTTCAACGCTTACGACTTCCTCCGCATGACAGCGGGTAACATCTTCAACGACCTGTGGCACGCTGCGAAGAAAAAAGCGCTGTTCAAGAGTTTTCCCAGCATTTTCTGGTTCCGCTTCAACCAGTTCTGGGGCACCTACCAGGGCTACCGCCAATCGCTCGAATGGAGCTGGAGCCTGCGCCAAACCTTCTACTACCCGCGCGGCACTGATGCGGTCGAAGGCCCCAGGCGCGAAGTCGAACCGATTCAGTACACATAGCGCGGGATTTCTCCCGCATCAGGAGCAAAATGAACACCGCTTCCATGAACATCGAATTCACCGGCAAAATCTGGACCTGGCGCGGGCCGGCTCCCTACTACTTCGTGACCGTCCCGGCGGAGCAGAGCAGCGGCATCAAAGCCGTCTCGAACCTCGTGACCTACGGCTGGGGCGTGATTCCCGTCCATGCCCGGATTGGCGGCACGCAATGGCAAACTTCCCTGTTCCCAAAGGATGGCCTGTACCTGGTTCCGCTCAAAGACGCCATCCGCAAAGCGGAGGGACTGGCCGAAGGCGAGGTAGTGACGATTTGGCTGGAGATTCGGTGGTAAGCGAAATCAAATCTCGACTCGTTGCGCAACATCCCTGTCGCCCGAAATTTTTTCAAATTAATGCGCAATGACCGAAAAAACATCCTGGGTGATTGACACATAGCGCGATGCGCTATACAATAAAGCGGTGATTAAAACCTTCAAAGACGAGCCAACGCACAAAATTTATCAGCGCCAACCTTCGCGCAAATTGCCGCCCGATATTCAGCAAGTTGCTTTGCGAAAGTTACGCATGATTAACAATGCGACATCGCTTACCGATTTGCGCGTTCCCCCGGCCAATCGGCTTGAAAAATTAAGCGGTGATAGAGCGGGTCAATGGAGTATTCGCGTCAATGACCAATGGCGTATTTGTTTTGAGTGGCGCGAGAGTGACGCCTATAATGTTGAGATTGTGGATTATCACTAAAGGCAGGTTTTACTATGACTAATAAATTACATCCTGTTCACCCAGGAGAAGTATTGCTTGAGGAATTCATGAAACCGATGAATTTGAGCCAAAATCGGCTTGCTATTGAAATCGGGGTTGATGCGCGCCGGGTTAATGAAATTGTCTTGGGTTTTCGTAGCGTCACAGCCGATACCGCCCTACGGTTAGGGCGGTATTTTGGGGTTTCGCCGCAGTTTTGGCTTGGCTTGCAGGCAGAATACGATTTAGATGTCGCTATGGATAAGTTGGGCAATCGTCTGGAGCGTGAAGTTCGTCCCCGCCAAATGGCGGCAGCCGATTAAGGTCAAAAACAACCCAACGGTGTATGCGCCCGGGCATTTGCCCCGCTTAGAGGGAACTGCGCAGCAATCCCTGTTGGACGCCGGGATACTTCGACAGGCTCAGTACAGCTTTGTCCAGCAAGAGCACCTGGACGATATGCGGGGTTGTCGGGTAACTGGCTGTTCGCGATGGTAGATTGAAAAGAGTTGAATTAGTAAAATATTTGGACTCAACAAAAATGCTATATAAGAAACTTTCGGAGCAAGAGCTCATTCAGTTATT
>CAYLZI010000178.1:0-6105 GCA_964388215.1 uncultured Anaerolinea sp. | reverse complement strand
GCCTGACTTTCCGCCTGCGCATGGAAACCGCCAAAGCCAGCCTGGAGGAACGAGAAAAATTGTCCCTCGCGGCGGCAGATTAGCAAAACCCAAAAAAGCACCTCGCCTGAATACCAGCGAGGTGCTTTTCTACATAAATGAGACTCACTTAAGGATATACAAGTTCAGCGATTGGGGCGACAAGGTTAAAAGTCCATCAGCCAGGAAGGGTTGCATCCCCAAGTCAACAGCCTTATGTTCTGGATCGAGCAGAATAACGGAAGCGGTCGAGGGCGCGCCCCCGGCAACTTCCAGCGGGACGCGCTTTTCCTCATCTGCCAGGTTAATCACAACCAGGGTCAAGGCCCCATCTTCTCGCCGGGCGGCATAGATGGAGACATCCGGCACCCCAGAATCGCTGTAGATGAGTTGCTCGCCAAAATGTTTGTAAACCTGGTAGACGTAATAGGTGGGGCTGGGGCCGTCGCGCGTCACCAGGCTCCAGCCGCCCAGGCTGTACGAAATAATCCAGTAGTTGACCAGCACAACCCGCTCCCGAATCATGCGCCCCAGGCTGTCGGCCCACCAGATAGCGTTATAGAATGAATCAGGAGTGGCCTGACCACCGTTCGCCTTGCTCCAATCGGAGTTGGTTTCGGTCACGGCAATCGGCAGGTCGCGCCCGGTTTCGGCATGGACGAGGTCGCGCAAATAGCGCAGGGTTGCCGTCCAGTTGGAGGTATCCCTGCGCAGGTCATCCACAGTGCGGGCCGGGGCCATCGAGGATGCCGGAAATGGGTAACGGTGAATGGAGACGACATCCACAATATCGCCGTTGGCGCGCAAGAATTCAACCATCCAGTCCTTGCCCTCCGAATCTTTCGGGTTGGAAGCCAGGTTCGGGCCAAAATTGGTCAGTTCGGGGCCAACAATCTGGATGGTCGGGTCGACGGCCTTCATCGCCAGGGCAAAGGCGCGGAATTCGCGGTTGAAACGCTCCACGCCGTAGGGTTCACCCAGGGCAGCCTCGTAAAACTGGGGTTCGTTGCCGATGGCCCAGTAGCGAATGCCGTATTTTTTCTCTATATTGATATAGCGCACCAACTCCGCCGCTTCTTCGGGCGCGCCGGTCATGGTGCGAACGTTGATGGTCGCCGTCGCGCCAATTCGCTGGCAAAAGTCCATGAACTGGTCAACCTGGTAAGGCTGGAGGATATTTCGGTCGCCCCACTCACCGCCGGGGAAGCGGATGACTTTGAGGGCTGAGTTGTAGGCATCTTCCAACCGGGTCGCCGGGACAGCCGCCCAAGGGCCATGATTGGAGCCGTAGACCAGCGGGCTGATGGGGCCGAGGTCGAGGCCGGGGTCGACGTACAGGATGTCGGGGCGGGGGGTTGGGACGGCAGTCGGCGCGGATGGCGCAAGCGGCGCAGGAGTGGGCGTGGCCGGGGCGCAGCCCGCCAGCAGGGCAAACAAGAGCAGGAAATGAACAAATTTCGACACGGGAAACTCCTTGATGTAAACGGTTACATGACAATTTGATTATAACTTGACTGTCCTTCCAAAGTAAAATATCCCAACCATGAAAACTCTCTTCCGCCGCCAAATTGCCCTGCCCCAGGACCATGGCTCGTGGGTCTTCCTGCTCAGCCCGCTACTCATCGGTCTCGCCGCCGGGCAAGCCTTCGACGCCGGTTCGGTCTTGCTGGTCATCGCCGCGCTGTCCGCCTTCCTGATTCGCCAACCCATCGTGATGGCCGTCAAAGCCTGGTCGGGGCGCCGCCCCCAGAGCGACCTGCCCGCCGCCCGGTTTTGGATTGGGCTGTATGGCGCGCTCCTGCTGCTGGCCGCCGCTGGATTGCTCTATCTTGGCTACACGATAATTTTGCTGCTGGCCGTCCCCGCCGGGCCGGTGTTCGGCTGGCACTTGTGGCTGGTGAGCAAACGCGACGAGCGCAGGCAGGCTGGGGTCGAGATTCTGGCGACCGGCGTTCTCGCGCTCGCGGCCCCCGCCGCTTTCTGGATTGGTCGAAACGCCTACGACCCGCTCGGCTGGGTCTTGTGGGTTCTGACCTGGTTCCAATCGGCGGCTTCGATTGTCCATGCTTACCTGCGATTGGAACAGCGCGAGTGGACCTCCGCGCCGAACCTGGCTGGCCGTTTACGAACCGGGGGACGCGCCCTGGCATATACCGGGTTCAACCTGGGTCTGGCCGCAATTTTTGGGGCATTGGGCGTCACCCCGGGCCTGGCTTTCCTGCCATACCTGTTACAATTCGCCGAGACCGTTTGGGGAACGCTGAACCCGGCAATTGACGCCAGGCCGGTGACAATTGGCGCGCGGCAACTCGTTGTCAGCACCTTGTTTACCATCGTATTCATTATCGTTTGGAGGTGAAACATGTCCGACAAAGAATGGGTCACGCTGTTGGAAGTGAACGACCGCATCGAAGCGGAAATCATCAAGGATGCGCTCGAAGCCCAGGGCATCCCCGCCGTCTATTTCCAGGAGGGCGCGGTGCAGTTTGGTTATCCCGTCTCCGTCGGGCCTATGTCGGCGGTGGAAATCTGCGTCCCAAACGACCGCTTGGAGGAGGCTGAGGCCTGGCTGGATGCCTACGAAAATGGCGAATTTGAAAACATTGAGGCAAACGATGAAGAACACAGTGATTCTGGTGACGAATGACGGCATGGGTAAGGCAGATGCGCAGCTCCAACATACGCTAATTGCCAAGTATTTCGAACTGCTGGCGGCCGGCGGCAACCTGCCCAACGCCATCTGTTTCTACACAGACGGCGTGAAACTTGCGGTGGAAGGGTCGCCCGTCCTGGCGCAGTTGACCGCGCTGGAGGAAAAAGGCGTGCGGCTGGTACTGTGTTCCACCTGCCTGAACTATTTCGGGCTGGCAGAGAAGGTACGGGTTGGCATCGTTGGCGGGATGGGCGATATTCTCGAGTCCCAGGTGAAAGCAGAAAAAGTAATTACGTTGTAAGCTGGGAAACAGGTAAACAAGGTGACAGAATGGCGCGCATCGAAGGCACAAGCGGTTCGTGGCAAGAAATTGTGAATTTGTTGGCAGAAATCGGCCTGCGGGTCGTGGAACCAGGGGAGATTCTGCCCCTTTTAACGGAACACCGCAATCAGTTGGCGATTAAAACCGCCGAGGCGGGGCAAAAAGCCCGCGAGCAGTTGAAACCTATCGAGGCGGAAATCCAAATCGAAAAAGAAAACATAAAAAACGGCCCCGCCGAGCGTCTGGCCGCGTTGGAGGAAGACATTCGGCAGGCCCGGCTGCACCTGGAGTTGTTCCGGCTCGATAAGGGCATTGTGGGGCGCATCAGCAATCTGTTCCGCATCCGGCGCGAGGAGAAGAAACTGCGCCGGCTGGAGGGAAATCGGGACGAAATCAGCGGGCGGCTGGAGCGGCTGCTGAGCGAACAAGACCGCATCCTAACCGAAAAGCGCTCCGCTGTTGAGGCCGAGGCGGCCAGGGAGTATCGTGACCTGAATACCAAAATCACGACACTACAAAAGGTGCTGGATTCAAAAGAACTGAGCGATGCCCTGTTAGAACTGGAGATGCTTGAATACCTACAGGCCCTGCCCGATAGCGCGCAGGTGTTGAACGGAATCCGGCTGGAGGCCGATAGCGCGGTGAAATTGGACGGGAAATCGTTCTGGAGCGCGAAAATTGACCACCTGGTGATTACGCCTTCGGGGTTGTTCGCGGTGGGGGTGTGGCGCGGCGGCAAACCCGACCCGACGGAGGGCGACCCGCTGGAGCAGATTCGGCGGGCGGCGCATTTATGCCATGAACTGCTCAAGTTCGATTTCCCCGGCATTACGGCGCGGGCGGTGCTGGCCTGCCGCGGACATGCGCCCGAAAGCCCGCACGCGGCCTACGTCAAGAGCCTGGCGCTGGGCGAGGTGGGCGGCTATATCGGCTGGTTCAAGGATAACAGCCTGACCACAGAGCAGGTGACGCAGATGGCAAAGTTTTTCGAAGATGTAAACCGATAGACAACGTATCAGGAGTTTCGCATGAATAACAACATCACCTATTTTCTCGGCATAGATGTATCTACCACCGCCACCAAAGCCCTGTTGGTTGATTCCAGCGGCCAGGTTGCCGGCGTTGCGGCCACCGAATATCCCTTCGAGACGCCGCGCCCGCTGTGGAGTGAACAGCACCCCAACCAGTGGTGGGATGGAGCGCAAAAGTCCATCCAGGCTGTGCTGAAGCAAGCGGGCACCCACCCGACCCAGGTGGGTGGAATTGGGCTAACGGGTCAGATGCATGGGTTGGTTTTGCTGGATGATGCGGGAGAAGTCTTGCGCCCATCCATTTTGTGGAATGACCAGCGCACCCAGGCGCAATGTGACGAAATCCACCGCCGCATTGGGCGCGAAAAATTCATCCAAATCACTGGCAATGTGGCACTGACCGGCTTTACTGCGCCGAAAATCTTGTGGGTTAAAGAAAACGAACCGGATGTTTACGCCAAAGCCGCGCATGTGCTGTTGCCAAAAGATTACGTCCGCTATAAATTAACGGGCGAATTTGGCATGGATAAAGCCGATGGGGCTGGAACCGTGCTGATGAACCTGGAAGCGCGCGGTTGGAGTGATGAAGTCCTCGCCGCCCTCGACATTCCCCAGGCCTGGATGCCGGCACTTTACGAAGGGCCGCAGGTTACCGGAACATTGACCCCTGAAGCGGCGGCGGCCACCGGCCTGAAGGCTGGCACGCCTGTCGTGGCCGGGGGCGGCGACCAGGCGGCACAGGCCGTTGGCGTAGGCGCGGTGAAAGAGGGAATCGTGGCCCTCACGCTCGGCACCAGCGGGGTGGTTTTTGCCACCGCCAACGGCGCATTTATCGAACCCGAGGGCCGCCTGCACGCTTTTTGCCATTCTGTGCCGGGGAAATGGCATCTGATGGGCGTCATGCTCTCGGCAGCGGGCAGCCTGCGCTGGCATCGAGATACCTTTGCCCCAACCCTGCATTTTGACGAATTGCTGGCTCCGGCAGCGAACATCCCCCCTGGCGCAGACGGTTTGCTCTTTTTGCCCTATCTGACCGGTGAACGCACCCCACACCCCGACCCGCTGGCGCGCGGCGCTTTCGTGGGGCTGACGGTGCGGCATGGGTTGGCGCATTGCACCCGCGCCGTGCTGGAAGGCGTGGCCTTTGGGCTGCGAGATTCGTTTGAATTGATGAAATCTTCTGGGTTGGGGGAAATCTCTCAGGTGCGTGTCTCTGGCGGCGGGGCGAAAAGCCCGCTCTGGCGGGGTATTCTGGCCGATGTGTTCGGCTGCGAACTGGTAACGGTCAACACCACCGAGGGCGCGGCCTATGGCGCCGCCCTGCTCGCGGCAGTCGGCACGGGACAATTCTCTAGCGTGGAAGCGGCCTGCGAAACGAGCATTCAGGTAACAGGCAGCACGCTCCCTGATTTGGAGCGGGTTAACGCTTACGAACAAGTCTACCCGCTTTACCGGGGATTGTATCCGGCATTGGCATCCACATTTAAGGCGGTTGGATAAGCCTATTGGTTCCTTCTCTCACCCCAACCTGGTTGAGAAGTACTGCGCGCACGGCACGGGCTGGAATCCTGGTGAATATGCTTACATCCTGAAGGAATACCAGCGCACCGAGGCCACCTGGAAGGAAGGCATGCGCGTCCAACTCGACCAAACCCTGACCCGCGAAGATTTGCAGCGTGGCGGCGAGTATGCTTCTTACATCATCAACGCCCTGCTGGGGGGTGAGATATACAAATTCAACGGCAACGTGCCGAACAATGGCCTGGTCACCAACCTGCCGCAGGGCGCGTGCGTCGAAGTGCCGGTGCTGGTCGATAGGGCCGGGCTGCACCCGATACATGTCGGGGCGCTGACCCCCGAATGCGCCCTGATGACCGGTCTCTCCAGCGGAATTGAGGAACTGGCGATTGCAGCCTCGCTCTCCGGCGACCCAACCCTGGTTTACCGCGCTATCTGCCACGAGCCGCTCACCGCTTCGGTGCTTTTTACTCGAATAGATAATTCGTAACTACCTTGACAATGTCAGATTAGACAAATGTTCTGCTTTTTCGATGGCGCAAGCGAGATTTGCGCGAGCGGGT
>CAYLZI010000177.1:0-6135 GCA_964388215.1 uncultured Anaerolinea sp. | reverse complement strand
CCGTGTTGCGCCTGTGCATCTTGCAGATTGCAAGGCTGGCGGGGGAGAATGGGTAATTCATTGAGCCTTCACTGTTTACTGATGTCTAAATACTGAATCATTCCCTCGTAATCAGCCTTACCGCCCGGTCGTAAAAGAAATAATCCCAGGCCCAGTTAATCAGCACAATCAGCCGGTTGCGGAAGCCAATCAGCCCGATCAGGTGCACCACCAGCCAGACAATCCAGGCCGGAAAGCCGCGAAACTGCAACCCCAGCGCCGAGGCGACTGCCGCGTTGCGGCCAATCGTCGCCATGCTGCCCAAATCGAGATATTTGAACGGTTTGAGCGGCTTTTTCTGCAAGTCGGCCAGGATATTTTTCGCCGCGTGGTCACCTTGCTGCATCGCCACCTGCGCCACCATCGGCAGCGGTTTGCCATGCTCCTCTAAATAGGCCGCATCCCCAATCATGTAAACATCGCCGCGTTCGGGCAGTTGCAGCGTTGGCAACACCTTGACCCGCCCCAGGCTGGCCTGTTCCAGCCCCAGATTGCCGACCAGGCTGGCCGTCCGCACCCCCGCCGACCAGAGCACCGTCTGCGTTGGGATGACCTCGCCGCCCTCCAGGGTCAGCCTCTCGCCGTCGAAGTTCGTCACCTTAGATTCAACGCGCACTTCAACCTTTTTACTTTCCAGCGACTGGCGCGCCGCTGCTTGCAAAGCCTCGGGGAAGCCATTCAGGATACGCGGCGCAGCCTCCATCAAAATTACGCGGATATTCTCGACGTTGATTCCCCGGTAATCCTTCTTCAGCACCAGCCGGATAAGTTCCGAAATCGCCCCGGCCGTTTCCACGCCGGTCGGGCCGCCGCCGACCGCCACAAAAGTCAGCAGCGCCTGGCGTTTGCGCAAATCCGGTTCCAGCGCGGCCAGTTCGAACCTCCGCAGCACGTGGTTGCGCGCCGTGACCGCATCGCTGACATCCTTGAGCGGCAGCGCGTTTTGCTCCAGCGAGGCATTCCCAAAGAAATTGACCGAAGCGCCCGCCGCGATGACAAGATAATCGTACCCGACCTCGCCATGTTCCGTTAGAACAGTTTTGCGCCCAAAATCTACTCCGTTGACCCGCGCCATTAAAAACGAGAAGTTCTTTTGCCTCTGAAAAATCGCTCGCACCGGGTAAGCAATCTCGTGCGGCGAAATACCCGCCGTCGCCACCTGGTATAAGAGCGGCTGGAACAAATGATAGTTGCGCTTGTCGATCAGCGTCATGCGCACCGGCTTTGCGGCCAAGGCCCGCGCCGCGTGCAGCCCGCCAAAACCCGCGCCGATTATGACTATGCGAGGGAGTGTCTGATTCATCGCCTTATCCTTACTCTCCAAATCGAAACAAATCGGATATTATTTATACTAATTATCATAAATAATTATAAGACGAACATCAGAATTTGTGATGATTTTTACAAGCCAGCATGAGCAGCGGTTCTCCACTGCCGCCCGGCATTTCCATTGATTGCGCAACAACCATGACTCGCCACGAAAGTGCTGCAACCGGGCAGGGCTTTCTTAAAGTCGCTAAATTTCCCTCACCCCAACCCCTCTCCCGTTGGAAGATGGGCTTTTTCTCCCTTCCCCCGGCGGGGGAAGGGCATGGGATGAGGGCGTCTGATGGCTTTAAGAAAGCCCTGCTTGCAACCGGGCCTCCTCTCTGGCAAAAGTGCAGAAGTTATGGAATAATCAATGCCATGTTTGGTTCAACGAAAAATAAACCCAAAGAATTTGCCGTCATCGGTTTGGGACGTTTTGGACGCGCCGTTGTGCGCACCTTGAGCGAAAAAGGTCATCATGTCTTGGGCATTGATAAAGACGCCAGCCTGGTTCAATCCATCAGCGAGGTCTGCACCCAGGCAGTAGTTGTCGATTCGACCAACGAAGCATCGCTACAGGCCCTGGGCATCGCCTCGTTCGAAACTGTCGTAGTCGCCATCGGCTCCGATTTCGAAAGTAGCCTGATAACAACGGTTGCGCTCAAAGCGCTGGGCGTCAAGCAGGTCACGTGCAAAGCCCTGACCCAACGCCAGAAAGACATCCTGCTCCGCGTTGGCGCAGACCGGGTTGTGCTCCCCGAAGCCGATGCCGGGCGGCAACTGGGGAATGAACTGGCGGCCCCCAACCTGCTCGAACTGATTCCCCTTGGCGATAAACATAGCATTCTTGAAATGCGCGCCCCTGAAATGATGGTCGGTAAAACCCTAAACGAACTCAATTTACGCAAGCAGTACAGCGCCAACGTAGTAGCCATCAAACACGAGGCTTCCGTGACAGTCTCACCGCCCGCCGAACAAGTCGTTCAAGAAAATGACATTCTCGTTGTGATCGGCCCAACCGACAAAATTATCGACCTGATCGAACTGCGCTAATTGCAATGCTAAAACGGCCAGGAATCTACACAATCTTTCTCAGGCGTATGCCGACGCCCATCAGGTTGGCCTCCGGGCTGGCACTGATGGTTTTTATTTCCGCGCTTGTTTTGATGCTGCCATTCGTCGGCGCAGAAGAACCATTGCGCCCCAATGAAGCCTTGTTTACAGCAGTATCGTCGCTAACCGTTACCGGCCTTTCCGTCATCACACCGGGGAAAGATTTATCGTTAATCGGGCAAATTATCCTGATGTTGCTCATACAAATCGGCGGGGTCGGCTACATGGTAGCCGCCGTGATTATTTTCCGGCTGATTGGACGCAGTATCTCCTTTGCCGACCGGCTGGCCCTGCGCGATTCATTCGGGCTGCTGGATATGAACGCCATCCTATCATTGACGCGCCGAACGCTGGCGACGGTTTTTTTTGTGGAATTGATTGGCGCAACCCTGCTCTGGTTTCACTGGCGCACCGCTCTGGGAGATGCGCGGGCCACCCTGTATGCCCTTTTTCATGCCGTATCGGCATTTTGCAACGCCGGGTTTGACTTGTTTGCAGGCACCCCTGGTTACAACGGTGTTCCCGATGATACATTTACACTCGTCGTAATGGGCACTTTGATTTTTATCGGGGGGCTGGGCATCCCGGTTGTGGCCGATATCCTGCTCGTTTGGCGAAAACACCGCCATCATCTTGCCTTGCATTCGCGCCTGACCTTGCTCACAACTGCCTTCCTGCTCATCGCAGGCGCCCTTGGCCTGTTTGTGGCCGAAACCCAGGCAGGCGGCACGCTTTCTGACCTGCCGCCCGGGCGCGCCCTGGTCATTTCCATCTTCCAGTCCATCTCAGCCCGCACGGCGGGGTTTAGCGTCATCGACACTTTTTACAACCTGTCCCCCTCCAGCCAGTTGCTCAAAATTGTGCTGATGTTCATTGGAACGGCCCCAGCTTCGATGGGAGGCGGCATTACCACCAGCACCCTGACCGTGCTGCTGATTGGCCTGTGGGCCTTTGCCCGCGGGCGTGAAACGCCGCACATCTTTGGCCGCAGCCTGGGCCAAGCCACCATGCGGCGCGCCTCAGCCGTGTTAACCATCTCGCTGGTTGTGGTTATCAGCGTCACCTGGGCCTTGCTCATCACCCATCCGGGCGCGCCGCTCGACCATGTATTTTTTGAGGTTGTTTCGGCTTTTGCCACCTGCGGATTGTCGCTGGGTTACACCAGCCACCTAAGTCTCTTCGGCCAATTGATAATCTGCCTGGTGATGTTCTGGGGACGGCTGGGCGCGCTCACAATTATCATGGCCCTGGCGCAACTGACGCCGCCACGCCTGGTGGCCTATCCAGAAGAGCAAATCCTGGTGTAATTGATGATTTGAGCGCTGACCGCTCTATGGTTTCGGGCTGACCACCATACCCACCACCTCCACCCCCGCCTGCGCCAACTTCTCCCGCACCAGCCGCGCATTCTCGGCCGCTTCGGCATGTTCCCCGTGCAAACACAAAGTCTCCGGGAAAATGACTTTTTCGCCAAAACGAATTCCCCCGGTCGCCAGCCGGACGGCATTTTCAGCCACCGCCGCCGGGTCGTGCAGCACCGCGCCCGGCAGTTTGCGCGACATCAGCGTCCCATCGGGATTGTAGCCGCGGTCGGGGAACGCTTCGCTTGCCACGCTGAGACCGAGTCCCCGCGCGGACTCGGCCAGGCTGGAACCGGCCAGCCCAACGAGAATCAGCTCCCGGCTAAAACGTTTGACCGCCCTGGCAATGGATTCCGCTAAAGCCGCATCCACCGCCGCCTGGTTATACAACGCCCCGTGTGGCTTGACATGCCGAAGTTCAACTCCCTGCGCCCCGGCAATTCCTGCCAACGCCCCAATCTGATACAACACCAGCGCCACAACTTCCTCCATACTGAAGGTCATCTCGCGCCGCCCAAAGCCCTGCAAATCGGGCCAACCGGGATGCGCCCCAACCGCCACGCCGTGCTGCTTTGCCAATCGAACCGTCGCCTGCATGATAGACGGGTCGCCCGCGTGAAACCCACAAGCAATGTTAGCCGAGGTGATATAGGGCATGATGGCCGCGTCGTTGCCAAACGATTCGCCCAGGTCGCAATTCAGGTCAATGTTCATTCACCCTCCGCAGGGGCGGGGTCTCCCCGCCCCAATAATGACGTTTTTTCCACCATCCGTAGGGGCGGGGTCTCCCCGCCCCTACAAGAGGGGGGCCAAATCGGGTTGGATAATGTTCTTCCTCAACCCATGTATTGCCTCCCGATACGCGCTTTGCGCCTGTTCGATGGTTGTCTCCACAAACAGGATTTTCCCCATCCCGACCGGGACTTGCGCCAGAATCGGCTGGTCGGCGGTGATGACGGATGCGATTTTTGGGTAGCCGCCGGTCGTCGGGCAGTCGGCTTGCATCACAATCGGCTGTCCATCGGGCGGAATTTGGATGCAGCCTCGCGCCATGCCTTCAGAGAGCAGTTCACCGTGAGCAATGCGCTCCAGTTTGGGACCGAGCAACCGGTAGCCGGTGCGGTCGGATGTGGGGGAGATGGAATATGTCGCAGCGTAGAAGGATGCCAGGGAAACAAAATTTGCCTGGGGGCCGGGGAGAACCCGAATGATTGGGGTGTCTGAATAGATAAGGGGGGCTGCCAGGGTGCGCGCAGCGAGGCCAGGCAGCCAGGCGCGGGAACTGCCAATGGTCAGCAGGTCGCCAGGGGCCAGGGGCGGCGGGCCGAGGCTGGCAGGGGTGTACGATGAACGGGAGGCAAGAATCAGCGGGGTCTGAATCTCGCCATGAGCAGAGAGATAAGCCCAATTGCCGGAACCCTGCTTTTCGAGCCGAATCTGCCCGTTTTTCCGAACATAAACAGAAGCCCACATCCGAAGGGGGCGCTCGTTAACCAGGAGGGCAAAGCCGGGACCGGTTGCGGCAATCAGGCATTCATCGAGTGCCAGGAATTCTGCCGATGTGTATCCGATTTCGAGCGCGGCGGCCTGGGGCGGGTTGCCAACCAGCAGGTTGGCGGCGCGGTGGGCAAAGGCATCCATCGCCCCGCTGATGGGAACGCCAAAGGCCTGCCAGCCGCGCCGTCCGGCGTCTTGGATGGTGGTGAGTACTGAGGGGGAGATGATTTTAAGCACAAAGGATAAAAAAGTCGGGCGGTTGGCCGCCCGACTTTATGTTAGCGGATAAATTTTTTGCCGGTGGCAAGTTCGACGCTCTTGTAGGCGCCGTCGTACAGGCCAATGCTTTTGTTTTTGACGATAAATTGGCAGAACATGGTCAGCAGGTCATCCTGCTCGGTCATCAGGTCAATGGCCTGCAAGGTTTGGGGGATGGTGCGGGTTTCGACGGTGCTGTCGCCGATTTCCGCGCCGCGAATCGCCCCCCACATTTCGTGTCCGCCGACGCGGGCGTTGAAAATCTTGGGAATGGGGTAGAAGGCCAGTTCGCTCGGCTTGGTAATCATGACATCCATGACGCGCATCAGGTAGTTGGTGGCGTAGACGGCGTGGAAGGTGTTATCGTGCAGGAAGACGTGCAGGCCATGCGCGGGCGTCTCGCGGATACTGTCGGTGAAAGCGCGGGTGTCGTCCCAGGTGAAGTGGGTATTGATAATGTCTTTGTGCCCGGCCAGCTCGGTTTGCAGCCATTCCCAATTGTTCTTGTGGTCGCCCAGGTTGATGAACAGGGCGATTTTGTCTTTTTCGACCAGCGGGA
>CAYLZI010000176.1:0-6241 GCA_964388215.1 uncultured Anaerolinea sp. | reverse complement strand
GCAGCCATGGCATCCACAACCCGACCTACTTCAAGGCGTTGATGGAAATGGCTCTTGAGGCTCTGAAGTAAGCGGCCAAGCGCAAAGAAATTCCTGCAATAAAAATCGGGCGTCTTAAGACGCCCGATTTTTATTGCAGGATGCCATTTAAGGATAAAAACAACTTGCTTGACGCAGTTGCGCAATGAAAGTAATATCACCCCAATACCAACAACATTCTGGAGAAACAAACGATGAACACCGGTGACTTCAACGGATGGCCCACGCGCATCCTCGAAAACAAGTTTCTGCGGCTCGAATTCCTGGCCGAATCCCCGCGCATTGTGCGCTTTTCTCCCTTCGGCGCGGCCAACCTGTTTGCCAACCTGGGCAATGAATCTATAGAAACCCCTTACGGGCCGTTCTACTTTCGGGGCGGGCATCGCCTGTGGCACGCGCCCGAAGCCATGCCACGCACCTACATCCCCGATAACGAAGGCGCGGTCATTAGCGAAATTCCCGGCGGCGTACGCATTGACCAACCCGCCGAACCCTGGACGCATATTGCCAAAAGCATCGAAATCTGCCTGAATGAGAATCAGCCGCAAGTTATCGTCCATCACGAAATGCGCAACGACGGCCCCTGGGCGGTTGAATTTGCCCCCTGGGCCCTCACCATGTTCCGGCCAGGCGGAATGGGCATCTTCCCCCAACCAGTTGGCAATACCGACCCTGCAGGGCTGCTCGCCAACCGACAACTCTCCATCTGGCCCTATACGAAGATGGATGACCCCCGCCTGACCCTGCGCGATGACTTCATCTTGCTGCGCGCCAGCGGCGGCCTGCCGCCCGTTAAGGTGGGCTACTTCAACCCGTACGGCTGGCAGGGATATTACATAGACGGGATACTGTTTATCAAACACTTCGACCCGCTGCCCGGCGCGAACTTCCCCGATGGCGGCTGCAACACCGAAACCTACACTAACCACAAATTCATCGAACTGGAAACCCTGGCCCCGCTCACCAAACTCGCCCCCGGCGAAACCATCACCCACACCGAAATATGGGAAACTCATGAGGGACTTTCGCACCCCCTCATTCCGCCTACCCTGGCAGAAATTGTATCCCACTCAGGAGTAAAAAATGAACGCGCTTGAAGCCATTCGCAAACGCCGTAGCATCCGCAAATTCACCGGGGAATCAATTCCCAAAGCCGACCTCGAAACCATCGTGGATGCCGGACGCCTGGCCGCCACCGGGCATAATCACCAGCCCTGGGATTTCATCGTCGTCACTGAAAAAGAAACCATCATGCAATTCATCCCCGCTGCCCCGTGGATTATCCAGGCTGGGGCAGTGATTGCGCTCGTAATTGACCCCGAAACCCGCTGGTGGGTAGAAGACGGAGCCGCCGCCATCCAAAACATGCTCATTGCCAGCGCCGCGCTCGGCTACGGTTCATGTTGGGTTCAAGGCGATGTCTTGCCACGCGAGGAACACTTCAAAGATTTACTCGACATTCCAGACGAAAAACGCCTGATGGCCCTGATTCCTGTTGGGGTCCCGGCAGAAAAGCCAGAGCGAGAGAAAAAAACGCTCGCGCAGGTCATCCACTGGGAAAAATTCTAATAAAACACCATCCAGAATCCTAACCCGAACAAGCCGGAACCAAAAAGGCTGAAACACGAAGGTCGCAAAGGAAGACCCTTAAAAATCTTTGTGTACTTCGTTTTCGTTTGCCCCCCGAACTGGGTGGGGTTGTGTTTGAAAATTCTTGCTTTTTGCGCAAAGATTCAACTTTAAAGTTCCTAACTTCCCTATCATGCAAGGGGGATATAATCGGGCCAGGAGAAAAACATGAAACGATTTGGATTGTTCCTGATACTCCTGGCGGGACTGCTGGCTTTCACGCGCCCGGCGCTGGCGCAATCGGACGAGCCGTTGGTGCTGGTGCTGGAAGCCAAAGGCGTGGTGGCCCCGGCCATGAAAGAGTACATCCTGCGCGGCATCAAGGCTGCCGAGCAGCGCGATGCGGAATTACTGGTCATTCAACTCAACACGCCCGGCGGCCTGATAAGCGAGATGGAAGTGATTGTGCAGGCAATTCGCGCCAGCCGGGTTCCGGTGGTGGTCTATGTCAGCCCGCGTGGAGGCTCGGCGGGCAGCGCCGGGGCGGTGATTACGATTGCCGGTCACGCTTCGGCAATGGCGCCAGAAACCATCATCGGCGCGGCCAGCCCCATCAGCGGCGAAGGGCAAGATTTGGGCGAAACGCTGGAGCGCAAACAAAAAGAAGCCCTACGCGCTCAGGTGCGCGCCCTGGCAGCAGCCCGCAGCCCCGAAGCAATTGCCCTGGCCGAGGATATGATTGAAATTGCCAAGGCGGTCTCGGCGACGGAGGCCATTGAAGTTGGGCTGGTGGATTTCATCGCCCGTGATGTAGATGAACTGCTGGAAAAACTGGATGGCTTCGCGGTACAAATGCCCGATGGCCCGCGCACGCTCCGCACCGCCAACGCCCGCGCGCAGGATTTTGGCATGTCCTTCATCGAGCAACTGCTCGATATCCTGGTCAACCCCAACATCACCTTCCTGCTCATCACCATCGGCGTGCAAGCCATCTTAATTGAGATTTCCAGCCCGGGCGGCTGGGTGGCCGGGTTCATTGGCGCAGTCTGCATTGCGCTGGCGGTGTATGGGTTTGGCGTGCTGCCTGTCAACTGGTTCGGCGTCATCTTTCTGGTGCTGGCGTTTATCTTGTTTATTTTGGAGATAAAAACGCCCACCTTTGGCGGCCTGACGGCTGCCGGGGTGGGAGCATTCATCGTCGGCGCGCTGGTGCTATTCAACTCGCCGGGCGTGCCACAGTTCCAGCGCGTCAACATCCCATTGGTGATTGCCACCGGAATCATCGTTGGGGCAAGTTTCGCCATACTGGTAGGAATCGGACTGCGCGCGCAGCGCGCTCCGATTCATGTTGGGCAGGAATCATTGACTGGAGCGGTTGGGATTGCGCGCAGTGAAATTAACCCCAGCGGGCAGGTGCAACTGCAAAGCGAACTCTGGACGGCAGAACTAGATGAAGGCGAAGACCCCATCCGACCTGGCGATAAGGTCAAAGTGGTTGCGGTAGATGGTTTGCGCCTTAAAGTCAGGAAACTCGGTTAACGCTTGAGTTTTGCTGCGAAAAGTAGCGTGGTTCTCCTCAGATTTACGAGTTCAAGGCCGCGCGCAAAACCTTTGCGCACGGAATCTCGCGGATAAGTCAAAATTCTTGATTCTAACGGAATTTGTGGTTTGCTGTTGCCACCCGGACGTAAAACGTCTGGACTATCGCGCAGCGCCCGATAAATCGGACTTTTTAGCCCTATCCACAGGGCGCTGCCACCTAGCCCGGCGATAAATCACCGGACGAAGCGGTGAAACCACAAAATCCAGAAGAATGAGAAAAATTCAAAGATTGATGGAATAAAATCTCGCGCTTTACCAGAAGGAATCGAACTGAATGCCTGCAACCCCCACCAGAGACCGGGTCAACCCCGAAACTGTCAACACTATCCCACTGCGCCGCCCCGAGTGGATTAAGGTGCGCGCCCCAGCGGGCGAAAATTATGAACGCCTGCATGGAATCATGCGCTCTAAAGCCCTGCACACCGTCTGCGAAGAAGCCATGTGCCCAAACCTGGGCGAATGCTGGGGCAGCGGCACGGCCACCTTCCTGATGTTGGGCAATGTTTGCACGCGCTCGTGCGTATTCTGCGACATCAAGCACGGCAAGCCCAACGCGATGGACTGGCTGGAGCCGGAGCGCGTGGCGCAGGCCGTTAAATCGATGAACCTGAAACACGCCGTCATCACCTCGGTCAACCGCGACGAGCGCAAGGATGGCGGCGCGCCGATTTTTGCGATGGTCATCCGGCGCATCCGCGAGCTCCAGCCGGGCTGTTCCATCGAAGTCTTAATTCCCGACTTCAAAGGCTCGCTCGAAGCGCTCAAAATCGTGATGGAGGCCCGCCCGGAAATCTTGAACCACAACGTGGAAACCGTTCCGCGCCTGTTCAAGCAAATCCAGCCGCAAGACAATTACGACTGGGCCGCCGCCACCCTGACCAACGCCAAAAAACTCGACCCGGATGTGCTGACCAAGAGCGGCATCATGGTTGGGTTGGGCGAGGAGATGGAGGAAGTCAAAGCCGTGATGCGCGACCAGCGCAGTTGGGGCGTGGACATCCTGACCATTGGGCAGTATCTCCAGCCGAGCAAGAAACATTACCCAATTTCGCGCTATTACACGATGGAAGAATTTACCGAACTGCGGGAATACGGCTACAGCCTGGGATTCAAGTGGGTCGAGAGCAATCCGCTCGTGCGCTCGTCGTACCATGCCTACGAGCAGGTGCGCGCCCTGAGCATTGTCCACCGCAAGTTGTACGGCGAAACCGCCATGACTGCTTTCAAAGCGCCAGGGAAGGCATAAATAACAAACGTCCCGAAGGTTTGTAACCTTCGGGACGTTTGTTATTTGAAAGATGCCCGCCTGGGCAAGTCTTTGGCCGATTGCTTGCCAGAAAACTCGCCAATTTCCCGGTTGTTCCTGCGAAGTTCAAGCGCAAGCATTTGGTCTACCTGGGATTGTTCCTGGAATGATACAACGGCTATTTCATGAGCGCGATGAAGGATGTAGGGAACAGGTTTGTGACTCATGATACGGCTTTGTTCTATCAGGGAGTGATGCAATAACTCAAGTTTGTGTTTATTTTGGGCTACCCAGCGAGGAATGTCTATGCGCGCTATAAATGGATGCTTTTCATCACCAATATTGATATAGAAGAAGTGTAAAGACAGGTCATTTTTGTATTTCTCGGCGGTTTTAGCCTGAAAAGCAAAGACCGCCGAACGCTCGTGCTTGCCAAGTATCTGTCCGAAAAGCCAAAGGTCTGTTACGCCTCGTAATGGAGAGAATTGCCTGAGATTCTTGAGCTCATTTTCAGGAATTTCTGTAATTTCTAACAGCCGTATCAGCCAATTTGCGCCGGGCTTATCTACATAACCAGCAGTAATAATTTGCTTTTCCTTGAAATCGGATAGGGCATTAATATAATCCTGAACACTTCTTTCATATTCTCGAAGATTGTCGTTGTCGGTTGCGCCCCAAAGTTCCAACTGTCCATCCGTAATGGTCACAATTTCGCCAGCATAATTTTCGCAAATCTCAAGCATTTTTTTTCGCTCGGCCAGGTCGCGGCGTAACGCAATTTGACTTTCGGTTGGCGTATCGAATTCTTTGTCATCTTCATAGTGTAAATCGGTGTCAACAAAAATGTCGGGCGTTTTTCCTGAACCCATCTCCATGACTATTACGCCGATATTGATAAGGTAGTACATGACAGGCTTGTGCCTGCTAGGAAAGATTTGCGACCCGTCAGCGGCGATTAAGACCGCGTTTAACGGCGAGGCAGGCGGCGGGAGGTGGGCGTCCAACCGCTCGTTTAACGGCAATGCGCAGCGGAGGGCCGGGTCGGCTTCTTTGGCGGATTCCACTTTCCAGCGTAATCCATCCAAATTATCAGCATGCAAGTTGAGCAGGAAACGCGCGTGTTTGCGGCGTTCGTCGAGAGTCTTCTTGCGCTGCTGGGCGGTTGCGCCGATTTCGCGGATTTTCTGGTAGACCTGCTGAAAATCAATAGACATGACAAGATTGTAGCGCGATTTGGCAAATCGCGCTACTTTGGGAACTTTTTTGGCGCGGCGCGCGTTATAGGCAGGAAATTCAACATTCAAAAAGGAGCAACAAAATGCGTAACAAATTTCTTTTCGTTTCCCTGTTCATGATTTTAGCGGTGCTGTTGAGCGCGTGTGGCTCGGCAGTTATGCCGGGCGCGGCGCAGAGCCAGCGCGTCATTTCAGTCAGCGGTTCGGGGCAGGTTTCACTCAAGCCGGATGTTGCTTATATTTACATGGGCGTCAGCACGGAAAATGAAAGCGCGGCGGATGCGGTTGCGAAGAACAACGCCGACACCCAGCGTCTGCTCGATGCGCTGAAGGCTGCCGGTGTGGCCGAGAATGACCTGCGCACCAGCAACTTCTCCATCTGGCAGAACACGCCCTATGGCCTGGACGGAATGCCCGGCAAACCGGTCTACCGCGTCGATAACACGGTTTATGTGACCGCGCGCGACCTGGCGAAATTGGGCGACCTGCTCGACGCCGCCGTGCGCGCCGGCGCGAACAACATCAACAGCATCCAGTTCGACGTGGCCGA
>CAYLZI010000175.1:0-6254 GCA_964388215.1 uncultured Anaerolinea sp. | reverse complement strand
AGTTCAAACTGGAGGACGGTGGCTGGCTGCTCATCCGCTTCAGCGGCACCGAGCCAATTCTGCGCGTCTACTGCGAAACCCGGCACGGTGACAAAGTTCAGGCCATTTTGCAGGACGGGCTGAAAGTGGCGGGGATAAAATAGTTTTCCAATGTCAGGTGTCAGGTGTCAAGTTGAGCCTGACACCTGACACCTGACACCTGACACCTGACACGTGATTCTCACTGACACCCACTGCCACCTCGATTTTGGAAAATTCGACAGCGACCGACCCGAGGCGCTGAACCGCGCCTGGGAAGCGGGACTGACCCGCATCCTGATTCCGGGACTCGACCTGGCATCATCCCTTTCCGCCATTAAACTGGCCGAGTCGCACCCCAACCTGTTTGCCGCGATTGGAATCCACCCGACCGAGTCGCTTGCCTTCGGTGATTCAACAATTGATGCCCTTCGCCAACTATTTTTGGAGTCGACCGGCTTGCCGGTCGAACTGTGGGAGCAAGCTCCCGCACGCCAAAAAATTGTCGCCATCGGCGAAATCGGGCTGGATTATTATTGGGACGCCGCGCCGCATGATGTCCAGCAGGAAGTGATAAAGGAACAGTTGAACCTGGCGGGTGAGTTGGAGCTTCCAGTGGTGCTGCACCTGCGAGAAGCGGGCGATGCTCCAGAGGGGGAGTGCGCGTCAGATTTGTTAAAAATCTTGGAGGAATGGGTAAACAGGCTTCAGCGGAGTCAGAATCCGCTGGCGGAGCGCCCGGGCGTGCTGCATTCTTTTAGCGGGAATCTTGCCACAGCCAGGAAAGCGATTCAATTAAACTTTTATATCGGCATGACCGGCCCGCTGACATACAAAAATGCTGAATCGAAACGGCAACTAGTAAAGGCCCTGCCCTTGGATAAAATTCTCATCGAGACCGACGCGCCCTACCTTGCGCCGGTTCCGAAACGCGGACGGCGCAACGAACCTGCCTTTGTGCGCCATATTGCTGATAAAATTGCAGAAATCCACTCTAAAAGCACCGAGGAAATTGCCGCCATCACGACTGCCAACGCTGCGCGGCTGTTTGCCTGGTGAGGAACAATTTTGACGACAACATTTTTTACGCCGGTACAATCCGGAATCAAAGAAGTCGAGGCGCTGATGCGCGCCCAGGTGGATGCAAACCAGCACCCCGACCTGAAAGCCGTGCTGGAGCATCTGATGTCTGCTGGGGGCAAACGGATTCGCCCGACCTTGGGGCTGCTGGTTGGGCATCTGCTCGGCGGCAGTTATGAGAAGCTCGTCATACTTGGCGCATCTGTGGAGATGTTGCACACTGCAACGCTGGTGCATGATGATTTAATTGACGGCGCGCTGCTACGTCGCGGCACTCCCACGCTGAATGCGCGCTGGTCGCCTGCTGCGACGGTGCTGACCGGTGATTTCTTATTTGCGCGTGCCGCCAAACTGGCCGCTGAGGCCGATTACCTTCCGCTCATGAAATTGTTTGCCGAAACGCTGGCTATTATCGTTGGGGGCGAGTTGACGCAGATGTTCGCCGCGCATGGCAGCCTGAACCGTGAAAACTACACCCAGCGGATTTACGCCAAGACCGCTTCGTTGTTCGAGATGTCCACCCTGGCGGCGGCGATGGTTTCCACTGAAGACGAGTCGATTCGGCAGGCCATGAAATCCTACGGCTATGAGATTGGAATGGCCTTCCAGATTGTGGATGACATCCTCGATTACACCGGCGACCAGGTGGCAGTCGGCAAGCCGCTCGGCTCTGACCTGCTCAATGGCCTGGTGACGCTCCCCGCCATTTACTACGCCGAGTCGCATCCCGATGACCCGGATGCGCGCGCCATCCCTGAAGGCGGTTGGACCGATACCGAGCGCGTGGCTCGGCTGGTGGAACGCATCCGCGAGAGTGATGCCATCCAGAAAGCAATGGTCGAGGCCCAGGCGCATGTCGCGCGGGCTTTGAACATCCTGGAACCGTTCCGCCCATCTACCGAGCGCGATGCGTTGGACGAACTGGCACGATACATTGTGGATAGGAGTTTTTAGGCTTGTAAAACACCGCTTATTATACGAAAAGCCCGTTGACTAGACGATTCGCGCGTGCTACAATGTGACCAGTTTTGCCCCAAATCTCATTCTTGAAGAGAATAAAGTGCCAAATCCTCGCAAACCCCTGCGGCTGAATGTTGGTTTCCTGGTTAGCGCCGCTGCCGGATACAACCGTGATTTTGAGTTTTACATCCCCAAATTAACGGATGAAGACGATGTGACGCTGGCCGAGGTGGAAGGCCATGCCAAAATCAGCCGCACGCCCCAGGGTTTGCTGGTGGAGGGGGAGTTTACCGGCAACACCCAACTTGAATGCGTGCGTTGCCTCAGCGAATACGCCCAGCCCCTGCATTGGGAATTTACCGAACTATACGCCTTTACCCGCGATAACATCACCGAATCGGGTTTGCTTGTTCCGGAGGATGCGCATATTGACTTACAGCCGCTGGTGCGCGATTTTGCCCTGCTCGAAATCCCAATCAAGCCCTTGTGCAGCCCAGAGTGCAAGGGACTGTGTCCCGAATGTGGTCAAAACCTGAACGAAAAAGACTGTGGGCACCGCCCCGAAATTGACTCACCGTTTTCAGCATTAAAGGATTTACTGTAACGCGGAATTCATCCGCGACTCGACTCCTGCGCAAATGTCGCGGAGGCATACGATACCCGCTCATGCGCATAGAGGGAATTACCAGAACGGAGGAGGGCAGTCGTGGCACACGCAAACCGGAGACATCGCAGCGAAATCCTCAATAGCCTGCTCGAAAAAGCGGGCGCGCAGGGTTATCTCACCACCGATGACCTGATGGAAGCCGTTCCGGATGTTGATTCGGAGCGGCTGACTGTTATCTTAACGGTATTGCGGCGGCGGGGCGTAGATGTGCTGGATGTTGAATTGCCCGAAAATCTGCGGGTGGATGAATCCGGGCTCGAGTCTGAATCTTGGGACCACCCGATTGATGTGGCTGTTGCGCCTGCCTTTAGCGCAAGCCTCGCGCATCTCAGTGGGGAAGGAAATGACGCGATTGGCCTGTACCTCAAAGAAATGGCGCGCGTTCCGCTACTCTCAATGGAAGAAGAGGTTGCCATTGCCCGCAAAATGGAGACTGCAAAACGGGCGCGCAAGGAAATCCAGCGCGGCGGCCTGCTCCCGGCGGCAGCGCGCTCTCTGGAAGGCGAAATTCTGGAGGGGCAGGCGGCGCGTGAACACATCATTAAGGCCAATACCCGTCTCGTGGTCAGTATTGCCAAACGGTACATGGGGTGCGGCATGCCTTTCCTAGACCTGATTCAAGAGGGCAACCTGGGGCTGATGAAAGCCGTCGAAAAATATGACTATCGGCGTGGCTTCCGCTTTTCCACCTACGCCACCTGGTGGATTCGCCAGACCATCACGCGCGCCATTGCTGACCAATCTCGTACCATTCGCGTGCCGGTTCATATGGCAGACCGTATTCGCCAACTTTATAAACTGACCTATGAGTTGGGGCAAACCCTGGGGCGCGAGCCGACTGCGGCAGAACTGGCCTCCGCAATGAAATTGCCGGTTGAAAAAGTGCAGTGGATTCGCAAAGTCTCGTGGACGCCGCTCTCGCTCGAAAGCCCGGTGGGCGATGACGATGAATCTGAATTGGGTATGTTTATTGAGGACGAACTTACCCCCACGCCCATGCAAAGCGCTTACGAAGCGCTGTTGCGCGAAAAAATTCGCGAGGTGCTTGGCGCGCTCCCGCCGCGCGAGGCGCACGTCTTGCGCCTGCGCTTTGGCCTCGAAGACGGCAATGCCTACACCCTTGAGGAAGTGGGCCAAAAATTTGGCCTTACCCGAGAGCGCATCCGCCAAATCGAAGGCAAGGCCCTGCGGCGGCTGCGGCACCCAAAGCAGGCCAGGCAGTTGAAAGAGTATCTGTAACGCGGAATTCATTCTGCATAAAGTCAATCTAACAGCGGGAGATTTTATTGATGCTGAACCAACCTTTACAACTTTTACCGGAATATCGGGATTACGTTTGGGGAGGAGAACGCCTGCGCCCAGGCATTATCCCCACTGCCGAGGCCTGGGCTGTTTACGAAGGCAACAAAATCGTGGCTGGAGCTTTTGCCGGTAAAACCCTGGGCCAACTCGCTGCCGAGAAGGGCGATGACCTGCTCGGCTCACGGGCCTTCGACAAAACCGGCACGCGCTTCCCCCTGTTGGTCAAGATTCTCGATTGCGCCCAATGGCTTTCCCTCCAGGTCCACCCAAACGACGAGCAGGCCATTGCGCTCGAAGGCCCCGGCAACTTTGGCAAAACCGAAGCCTGGCACGTTATTGAAGCCGCGCCAGACGCAACTTTGATCGCCGGAATGAAGCCCGGCACGACCGCCGCAACCCTGGAAACCGCCATGCGCGATGGCACGATTATCCAACACGCCCAATCATTGCCCGTTAAAGCAGGCGACACGATTTTCATGCCCGCCGGAACCATCCACGCCCTGGGACCCGGATTACTCATCTACGAAGTTCAGCAGACATCCGACTGGACCTACCGCGCCTACGACTGGGGCCGCCCCGAAACGCCCGCCCGCCGCCTGCACATCGAAAAATCCCTGGCCGTCTCCCGCCCCGAGGCAGTCGCCAGCGCCCACCCCCTGCCCGCGCTGACGGATGGGCAACCCGCTTTACTCTGCGAGAGTCCCTACTTTCGGCTCGAAATGCTTGCTGCCGAAACACAGCCCATCGCGCTGGATACAAAAGGGGAAAGTTTCCACGCCATCACCGTTTTAGGAGGCTCAGCCCACCTCGTGACTCCCGGCGGCGAGGTTACACTCAACCGCTTTGAAACCACCGTCGTCCCAGCCGCCTGCGGCGCGTACCGGGTGGAGCCGGTTACAGCATTTCGGGCGCTGAGGACGGGGGTGGTGTAAAAAACGTGGAGTCGACTGGTTTGCCGGTTGAACTGAGCGGGTTTGCTCCCTCACCAACAAATAAAAATCCCCCGCCCAGGCGGGGGATTCGGTTTGGATGCGTGAGTTACACCGGACGGACGTCAGCGGCTTGCAGTCCTTTGGGACCCTGCTCGATGGAGAACTCGACCTGTTGGCCTTCGTTCAACGCCTTGTAACCACCCATCTGGATGGCGGAGAAGTGGACAAAGACATCCGGGCCGCCATCGCGCTGGATGAAGCCGAAACCCTTGCTGCTGTTGAACCACTTGACGGTGCCGATAACGCGTTCGCTCATGTTGCCTTTACTCCTTACTGCTTGAAAAAAAAACGGATGTGATTCGGCCGGTACCTTGCCTCAGGGCAACAAAAACACCTGAGCAGCGTTCGTGCTCAGGTGAAGCCATTGCCGACTACAACAAGAATACACGTGCCACTTACATTAAAAGTTTATCAGGTTGGGATAGGGATGTCAAGAATGAATTTCAGAGTGTCATGGTAAGATTAGGCCAAACCTTAATAAACGCACTTTCCTGCATCGAATGGATGCGATTTTCTCAAAAAACGAACCATTCGGCGTGCGAACACCCGAAAGAAAGGACATTTTATGGCCCCCCGTATCGAATCTCTACTCGCGGCGCGCTTGTTCATCTTCCCGCAACTGGTGGATGACCGCATCTTTTTCATCAGCAACCTTTCAGGGCATCTCAGCCTGTATGCCATGAACTACGGCGGCAGCGTGCCAGAACCGCTCTTGCCGCCGCACATTGCCCTGCAAAACCCGGAACTGATTGGCGGGCGCTCTTTCCACGTCTTTCCCAACCTGGGCAAAATTTTGGTGATGATTGACCAGGACGGCGACGAAAACTACCAGCCCATGCTCATCCCCATCGAAGGCGGATTCCCTGAACCAGCCTTCGACAATTTCTTCGCCGGTTATCGCGTTCACCTGACGGTTTGCGATGAGGAGCAAGATATCCTCTATCTGACAGCAGAACGGCGCGATAAACCGCTCAGCGAAACCTACCGCGGCGACCTGGCAGCCAACAAACTGAAGAAAATTTCCGAATCACAATGGGGCGGTTATGTTAACGCGGCCTCCCCCGACCATAGCCAGGTGCTGATGGGCGAAGGCTACACCGTTGGTGATAGCGTGCTTTATCTGTTGGAAGGCAAGAAAAAGAAAGTTCTATATGGCAAGCCGCTCGAAAAGCGCAAAGAAGGCGAACAGGTTCCGCTGAACGGTCTCGGCGCGGCGGAATTCAGTCCCAGCGGGA
>CAYLZI010000174.1:0-6285 GCA_964388215.1 uncultured Anaerolinea sp. | reverse complement strand
TTTTTGGCGGATTGGTCATCGAAAGTTGGGGAACGCAGACCGAACTCTGGCACTATTACACCGCGGAACGCCCGCCCCTGTGGATAATTCCCGCCTGGCCGATTGCCAGCCTGAGCATCGACCGCATCACCCGCGCGTTCAGCCATGTCACCGTTAAATGGTCAGAAGCCGCATTCCGGGCGTTGTACTGGCTCACCTTCGGCGGATTCTATGTTCACATGGCCTGGTACGTCGCCCCCACATTCGACAAATCCTACACCATCCTGGCCCTGCTCATTTGCGCGCTGATGATTCTGACTCCCACCGACCACCGTCTGGCCTTCCTGACCTTTGCCGCCGGTTCCGCGCTGGGATACTTCCTCGAACTGTGGGGCACCACCCGCGAATGCTGGACCTACTACACCGGCGAGACCCCGCCCGTGTTTGCCGTCTTCGCGCACGGCATGGCCGCCGTCGCCTTCTGGCGGGCAGGACTGCTGGCGCAAAAGACCTGGGCGCGGCTGCGCGAGCGAATAAGTACCCCCGCCATACAATAAAATCATGGCTCTACCGTTTTTGATGTGAAATCCCGTAGGGGCGAACCGTCATGCGCGAAAAATCATCCATTTGCGCCTGGATACTTTGCAAAAAGCATCTTGTTATGCCCTGGGCGCTGCTTTTTATGCGATAAAATAACAGCATGAACGAAACTCCCGCCGGACTTATCCTCATCTGCAACGACCTGGGCGAAGTCGAACAGATTCCGTTGGATAGTCTGGGCCTGCCACAAACCGATAAAAACAAGCAAGGCAAGTCAATTTTCCTGCGCCTGGTAGAACGCGACAGCCTCGAGCAAGCCCGCGCCTTCTTAACCGACCTGCGCATCAACCGCAAAGTATCAGACCGAGAGCTCATCATCCAAACCCAGGACGGGCCGCTCAAAATCATTTTTGCCGGGCTAAAAACCGGCAGCCAGTTTGTCATCGTCGCAGCCAAAACCGCCGAAACCCGCGAAAAACTGTTTAATTATGCGCTCGGCAAGGCCGGACAGCAGCCCGAACCGCGTTCTGATGAAAAAAAGACTCGTACTGTCACCCGGCCCCTCAAGCCCCGGTCAGATGCGGCTGGCCCCGGAACTACTGAAGCGAAACCTGCCCCCACCCCAAAGCCCGAAAAATCGGCTGCCGAGTTAGAAACCACTCGCAAAGAACTGGAAACCACCCGCAAAGAACTGGAGCGCGCCCGGCAAGATTTCTACGAACTGGCGATTAGCGATTCGCTCACCGGCCTCTATAACCGGCGGCACTTCCTCAAGCGGCTAAAAGAAGAACTGCGCGAATCAGAACGCTACAAACGCTCCCTAGCCTTCCTGCTGCTCGATATTGATAATTTCAAGGCGATTAACGAAACCTACGGGCTGCAAACCGGCGATGTCATCCTGCGTTCAGTAGCGGAGATCATTCAAGGCGTTCTGCGCAAAGTGGATATGGTCGGGCGGCTGGGCGGAGACGAATTTGGCATCCTGCTGCTCGAAACCACGCCCGAAAGCAGCGTGCAGGCGGCCCGGCGTCTTCAAAAGAAACTGACGGGCATCGCCATCGAAATTGACGGGCGCGTCTTTCGGGTCACAGTCTCCATTGCCCTGATTCACATCGTTGGCGATAAACCCACCTCCGCCGATAAATTACTCAAAGAAGCCGAGCGCCTGCTTCGAGAAGACAAAGCGACAGGCAGCGACCAGGCAACCCAAAAATAAAAAACAAGGTGAAAACATGCAACGACCGCCTGATTGGGCGGTCGTTGCATGTTTTTCAGAACTTTTCAGGCAGCCCCTAAACCACCCTCTCGGCCACTTTCTGGCCATACCCTAGCAATTCTTTAACAATAGGCTGGCTGCGCCCTTCGGCGTAGACACGCAGCACCGGCTCAGTGCCAGATGGCCGAATGAGCAGCCACGAGTCATCGGCCAGGATGTATTTGACGCCATCCCGGCTGCTAATTTCGGCCACTTTCAAGCCGCCAATCTCTGCCGGGGCCTGGTTCACCAACATATCCGTCATCTCTTTCTTAGCAACCGGGCGCGAAAGGCGCAAATCGGCGCGCTCATAGAAGGCCGGGCCAACGTCGTTGAGCAGGTCATCCACCAGTTGACCGAGCATCTTGCCCGACCTGGCGATGATTTCGACCAGCAGCAAGCCCATTGCTGGCCCGTCGCCTTCGGGGATGTGACCCTTGAACGAGATGCCGCCCGATTCTTCGCCGCCAATCAAGACATCTTCAGCCATCATGTAATCGGCGATGTGATTGAATCCGACCGGCGTCTCGTGGACGGTCAGGCCATAACACTTCGCCAGCCGGTCAATCATGCGGGTTGTCGAGACGGTGCGCACCACCGAACCCGTCCAGCCGCGTTGTTCGACCAGGTATTTGAGCGAGAGCGCCATGATTTTGTGTGGGTCGACGAAATTCCCGCGCTCATCCATCGCGCCAATACGGTCGGCATCGCCGTCGGTTGCCAGGCCAAAACTACCCTGTCCGACGCCGATTGCGCCCGCCAGCGGGGAGAGATATTTGCCAATCGGTTCCGGGTGGACTCCGCCGAAACCGGGGTTCATCTCGCCGCGAATTTCGGTAATTTCGCAACCGGTTCCCTGTAAAAAGGCGCGAATCGTGCCGCGGCCAGAACCGTACATCGAATCGACGACGAATCGCTGCGGGTTATCGGCGATGATATCGGTGTTGATGAGACGGCGCAGGTGGTTGAAGTAAGCCGGGAGGGGGTTGAACTTTTGGATGAGGTTCATCTCGCGGGCTTTGTCGAAATCCATCAAATTTGGCCCGCGCGCCCGTTCTTCGTTGTCGTTGATGTAAACTTCCACTTTGCGACAGTCTTCAGGCAGGGAGGAGCCGCCATAGGCCGCTTTTAGTTTTACGCCGTTGTAACGCGGGGCATTGTGCGAGGCGGTAATCATTACGCCCCCGGCGGCGTTGTTGTATTTGACCGCGTATGAAATGGCAGGAGTGGGCGCGTCGGCCTGGGCCAGCATGACGTTGAATCCATTGGCGGCGAGTACGCGCGCTACTTCTGCCGCGTATCGGTCTGAAAGGAAGCGCGTATCGTATCCAACCACAAACTTGTTTGGGTTGACGTTAGGCGTTGATTTGGTGTCCCAGTGTTCTGATGCGGCGGCATCGGCGATGGCCTGGGCCACCATGCGCAGGTTGCTAAAAGTAAAGGTATCTGAAATGACGGCGCGCCAGCCGTCGGTGCCAAAGTGAATGGGCATATTCTTAAACTCCCTACAAAATTTGGACTCCAAAGTCTCCTGACTTTGGAGTTCGGAAACGATTTCTCCAAAGTCAGGAGACTTTGGAATTTTGGGCCAGGCTACGGCGACCCGGATGGGGTTGCTGTAAGGATGAGCCTTAGCAACACCCAACCTTCGATGTCGCGCGCGGGGGTGCGTATTAACACATTAACCCAGGTTTCGCCATTCAATACCACCGGGTCAACTGGCAAGAACTCTACCAGGTAGCCATTTTGCACGGTAGTAATGGCTGAACCAGCCGGTTCGGCGCGGATAACTGCCCCGTCACCGTCGGCGCTGGCCTGTACCCGCCCATAAATGGGGGTAGGCAGCAAGGTTGGGCTGATAACGGATGCGGGCATTTCGGTGATAACCGGGGTGACGGTGGGGGGGGCGGTGGGCGGCAAGGGGGTAATGGTCGCCAGTTTGGTGGGAGGCAGGCTGGGGGTGGGGAGAAAGGTCTGCGTGGGGGTAGGGGAATGCGTGGGCGTCGGCTCTATCACTTCGCTGCGCGTGCTCAACAGTGTCCCCAATCCAAAGAAACCACCCACAAAGGCCAAGCTGATGGCAACCACTGCTATTGTGACGATATATCCCGAGGTTTCAACTGGTCTGAAACCCATGTAAAAGAATACCATCAGGCTGATGATAAGAGAGATGGCTAAATGAATAAGAAAAACCAACACTGCCTGGGGCCACAGTCCATCCACCCCCGAGCCAAGCCCAAACCCCGCTGCGCTAATTGGCAGGAAAAACTCATAGGCCACCATCAGGCTGGCGAGAATCGGTTTTTCATCGCTCTGAATGAAGGAGACGACCAGGACAGTGACGCCGAGGATGAGTAATAACAGGTCATACCACCACAGGCGGGCGTGCAGCAAAGCCTGGGTCGAATCCATCGGCTGGAACAGGCGCGAGGCAAAGCCGCCTAACGCGCCTATCAGAAAGACCATCATAATGGCGGTCAATAACGCGCCGATGGTTTGCCCCAGAAAGCGGGTTTCACCGGTGGAGGCCGCCAGCATCGCGCCGACCCAGGGAGCCATGAGCGGGGCCACAATGATACCCAGCAGGAGGATGGCCGGGGCATTGAGGAGATAGCCGACTGCCAGAATGCAGCCCGACAGGAACGCGAAAATGAAAAAATCAATGGTGGGGGCCGAGCGATTGGCGATTGATTCGAGTTTTTCGCCCAGTTCGCTGGCTTCAGGCCGCTGGAGAATGCGATTGCTGCGACGGCGGCGGCGCGGGGGTTCGGGCCGGGCCGGGCGTTCTTCGGGCAAACGCATGGCGGCAGGCGTAAACTCGATGTCTTGCAAGCGGCGGCGGGAGACATCCACATCGTTTTCCAGGCGCGAGAAACCAAAATTCGGCTCGAGGTCTGGCATGGGAAAAGGCGGAGACTGGGTTTGGGCAATCCCATCTTCAAAGGTTGCATCTCGCCCCGACACTTCAGATTGCGAGATGGGTTTGCTGAATGACGGGTCGCCATTGGGGAGGCTTTTGTCTTCTGGAAGGCTCATTTGCGCAGGCTCGCAATCAATCGCAAGGGTTTGTCGAACAGGTCGAGGGCGCTCAAGATGTCGGGCATCAGCAGGTCGGCAGCGGTCAGGGTTTCGGTTGCCAGCCCTTCGACCGACATGACGCAAATTCCCAGGGCGGCCTCGCGTAACATGAGGGCGTCGTTTGCACCCTGCCCAATGGCGGCTACCCGGTCCGCGCCCAGGCTGCGGATATATTCGGCTTTTTGCTCGGCCTCGCGCTCGCCCCGAATGCGCGCCGCCTGCAGGTTGAGCAGGTGGTCTATGACGTCCTGCCGCCCGTGCGTATCAGCGGTCAGCAGGTGAATGGTCAACCTGTCATATAGCGCGCCGATGCGTTTGGAAACACCATCCATAAGCATTCCATCTACGGCCAGCGTGCCATTCACATCCATTACCAAATGTTCGATGTTCAAATTGCCGCGTCCGGGGATTGTTAACTCAACCATAGATGTAATTATAACAGCGGATAGAAATGAACGCGACAGCACGAGCCAAAACTTTCCAAATGCGCTGCTCGCGCCTTACCCGCCCCACTTCTCCAACGTCTCTTTAACCTTTGCCAGGAACCAGTCCGCCGAAGCCCCGTCCAGGATGCGGTGGTCGAACACGAACGAGAGATAGACCATCGGGCGGATGGCAACAGAGTCGCGGCCCAGTTCGTCGGTGACGACAATCACCCGTTTTTGCATGGCTCCCACGCCGAGAATGCCGCACTGCGGCTGGTTGATGACCGGGAAGGCGAACAGCGACCCGCTGATGCCGTGATTGGTGAGGGTAAACGTGCCGCCCCGCACTTCATCCGGCTGGAGTTTGCGCGAGCGGGCGCGATTGGCCAGGTCGTTGACGGCGCGCGCCATGCCGAGCAGCGAGAGGCCATCGGCGCCCTTGATGACCGGGACGATGAGTCCATCCTCGCCGAGCGAAGTCGCCATGCCCAAGTGGATGGATTTGCGCAAGAGAATGCCCTGCTCGCTCCACGAGGCGTTGACCAGCGGGTAGGCCTTCAGCCCGGCCACAATCGCGGACATGAAGTAGGCTGTAAACGTCAGGTTAACGCCATCGCGGGCAAAGGCATCTTTGTTGGCGGCGCGATGGGCAAGGACGCGGCTCATATCGGCTTCCATCACGGTCAGCACATGCGGCGAGGTGTGTTTCGACTCGACCATGTGGGCGGCGATTTGTTTGCGGATGGTGGTTAAGGGCAAGAGCGTGTCGGATTTTGAGTCGAAGGTCGAAGGCCGAAGGTCAGGGGTGGGCGGTTGGCCGGTTATCCGGTTATCCGGTTTTTCGGTTTCTTTGGGTGCGGTGTGGTCGCTCGTAATGTAGTTTAGGACATCATTTTTCGTAATCCGACCATTCAGGCCCGTGCCTTTTACCTGTTGCAAATTGACTCCATGCTCCGCCGCGATTTTGGCAACGACCGGGGAGATAAAACCAAGTTCTTTCGGCGTTGA
>CAYLZI010000173.1:0-6384 GCA_964388215.1 uncultured Anaerolinea sp. | reverse complement strand
TCCTTCTCCCTATTTTGCCATAGAACAAATGTTTAATCTGACATTGTCAAACTACATAGACAAACAGGACGTTGTGACTGACGCGCGCCGCATCTGGTTCTTCCTGCGGGGGAACCCCAACAGTCCGGCAATCATCGCCAGCCATGGGAAGGCCTTTCTAACGGGCGGTGTTTTCAGGGGCGTGGTTGCCTGGCTGCCAGGGGCGTTTCAGCCTCCAATGACACATGGCCGGTCAACATCTCGAACAGCACAATTCCTAAAGAATAGACATACCCATCCGCTTTCAACCCCTGGGCTTGCTCGGGGCTTATGTAATCGGGCGTGCCGGTGATAGTTCCGGTGGCGGTTAAACTGCTGGAGCCTTCGAGCATCTTGGCAACGCCGAAATCGGTCAAGAAGACCGAGCCGCGTTTGTCGAGCATCACATTCGAGGGTTTAATGTCGCGGTGGATGACTCCGTTTTCATGGGCATATTGCAGGGCTTCGGCCAATTGGCCGAAGATGCGGTCAAGTTCGGCCAGGCTCAGAGCGTTGCTGTGCAGCCGCTCTTTGAGCATTCCGGCTTCGAGATAAGCATCACCATGTACGGCACGCCGTCGGTTTCGCCAAAGTCGTGGATGGGCAGGATATGCGGATGTTCCAGCCTGGCTATCAGACGCGCTTCTTGCTGGAATCGCTTTAGGAATTCGGCGTTTTCGACCAACTGGTTGGAGATAATTTTGATGGCGACATAGCGGTCAACCGCGGCATGATAGGCCATATAGACGGTGGCCATGCCGCCTTTGCCTATCTGACTAATAAACTTGGTACGGGCCGATTTGTTGTCCGGGCTGGAGGGTGGTCATAGGCGTTGGGTGGGTTTCAAATGCCCAGGCAGGGCAGCGCGCTGCCTGGGCGTAGATAGAAATAACAAAAATTAAGAGCGGTTATATTTATTATGCAGCGAGATGAAAGGGATATTGCAGATGGAAACCATTAAAAATAATCAACCCGGCTGGTTTTTTCCAGTCGGGAGGGTTAATTTAGCGCGAACGGCGCAAATGCGCCGGGCCAATGATGTCTTGAACCCAGCCGGTTGTCAGTTCCAGCAGCGGCGAAAGCGACACCCATCCGGGAATGTGCATCACCCGGCGCGGGCGCAGCACCAGCCGCCAAATCTGCCGGGCGGCGAATTCCACGCTCACCCCGCTGCCCTCCACCGGGTTGCGGCGTCCGTTTTCCTGCTGCGCCGAGGTGGTGAAAAAGTCGGTTTTCACTGCCCCAGGCCGCGCCAGGCTGATTTCAACGCCCGTGCCGCGCGTTTCGCGGTACAGGGCAGTGGTAAAGGCATCCAGGCAGGCTTTGCTCGCGCTGTACATGGCTGTCCCCTGGCTGGGAATGCTGCCAACGATGGAACTGACATTGATGATGTGCCCATTGCGGCGCGCCTGCATCTCTGGCAAGAACAAGCGCGTCAGGTGCAGGGCAGCCTCCACATTTACCGCCACCATCTCGTGAATTGTGTCCCAGGTCATCTCGGTGAAGTAGCCGTAAAATCCAAACCCGGCATTGTTAACCAGTAAATCAACCGGCAGACCGCGTATCTGCTCAAAAAGCCAGATGCGCGCCTCGGCATTGCTCAAATCAACCGAGAAAACATCAGCCCGGTCACCGGCGGCCTCGATTTGAGATTTGAGAGATTCCAACCGCTCGGCGCGCCGGGCAGCCAGCAAGACATAGATTCCCTCAGCGGCCAATTTGGCAGCCAGGGCAGCGCCGATTCCGCTCGAAGCGCCAGTGATGAGTGCAATATGACGGCGAGGCGTGGTCATGGCGATTGGGTGGTCAGTTTTTGGTGTCGGGCATTCTCGATGAACCAGTGTACCGCATCGCGGATGCTCTCGTAGAGCGGGCGCGGGTGGTAGCCCAGTTCGCGGCTGGCTTTTTCGTGGCTGATTTGCGCGTTGCTTTGCAACACCTCCAGCGAGTAGGGTGTAAAACGCGGGCTAGAATGCGTCAGCCGGTAATAGGTTGGGGTGAAATGGGCTGCAAATTCAGCCAGCGCCAGCGGCACCTTGAAGCGCGGAAATCCCTTCCCGGTAATCTCGCGCACCGTTTCGAGCAGGTAGCGCACCGAAATCCGCTGACCCGATAAAATGTAAGCCTCGCCCGCGCGTCCTTTCTCAGAAGCCGCAATCAGCCCATCAGCCACATCGCGCACATCCACAAAGTCGTAGGCTCCATCCACATAAGGCGTCAGTTTGCGCTCCGCCGCCGAGCGAATGACGCTGCCCATCATTGAGCCGCGAAAATCGAACGGCCCAATCACCCCGGTTGGGCAGGCAATCACAGCATTCAGCCCGTTCTGGGCAGCCTTTTGCACCTCCAGCGTGGCCTGCGCCTTCGACTGGTCATACGTCCCATACGGGTTGAGTGGGTCGAAGGGCGTGCTTTCATCCACAGTTTGCCCGCGCGGAATGCGCGCCAGGGCATGGATGGAACTGGTGTAAACCAACCGCTCTACCCCGGCCTGCGCGGCGGCTTTCAACACATTAATTGTCCCATTGACATTGACTTTGCGAACGCTGGGGATTTCTCCTGGCATGATGGAAATGACCCCGGCGAGATGAAAAACCCCCTTCACCCCGCTGAAAGCCTGCCACAGTGACGAAGAATCGAGTACATCGCCCTCGACATTTTCCGTTGGCACGCCCTTCAACGCGGAGGTGTCTTCCCCTGGCAGAATCAGCGCCCGAACTTTTTCCCCGCGCTCAAGCAGTTTGCGCGCCAACACATTGCCGATATGACCGGTCGCGCCGGTGACTAGAATGGGTCTGTTATTCATAGCGTATCCCTTTCGGGGTCATTTTCTCATGAGCGGGTGGATTTGCACTTAATGGCTTCGTAAACTAAACCTTTTGTAAAGCATGATGCGCCAGCGCATCGGGTGGTTTAGCGTAGGGCAAGAGAGCATTGTGCCCTACATCGCATGGGTTTTAATGGAATGTTCAGAAACCCTGCTTCATCAACCCGTTCAGCAAAACTTCCATGCTCACGCGGGCGGTTTTTTGCCAATCGACCTCCGCAGTCAGCAATCCTTGCAGTAGCAGCCCAACTGCCAGCCCCACAATGGCCTTTGCCGTAGACCCGGCATCCAACTCGGCCCGTAAGGAGCCTTCGGCCTGGCCCTGCTCAACCAGCAGGGTGAAATATTGCTGGTAACGTTGGTAGGGGGCAACGGTGGCCTGCCAGATGGTTTCATCACGGCTGGCCTGCAGCCAGAACTCCATGAACATTGGCAAACGGCCGTCGGCAGTGGCAAAGATTCGGGGCAGCACCTCGGTAAAAGCCAGCAATGTTTGGGGGACGGAATCTTTGCGCGCCGCCTCGAACCCGGCATCAATCGTATCCAGCCATGCGTTAAGCAATTCCAAAAAGAGTGCCTGCTTGCTGGGGAAGTGATGGTAAAACGCGCCTTTACTAACCCCCGCCTCGGCGCAGATTTCGTCCACGCTGGCGGCATTGTAGCCATGATTGGCAAATCGCCGCAGGGCGGCTTCCAAAATATGGGTGCGGGTTTCTTCACTACGAGTCTGCATCATTCACCTTCTTCTAAAAGATACCGACTGGTTGGTATCTTTTTATACTTCTATTTGGTTGAATTGTCAATTCTATAAGAAGCGCGAGAAGGCTTTCTCAAGAAAGCAAGTTTCTCCCTTAACCATGCCCCTCTCCTACTGGAAGAAGGGCTTTAATGCGGCGATTTTGAAAATCCCCTTCCCCGCCGGGTGAGGGCGGAGGGTGAGGGTTGAATAGCTTGACAATGTCGCATTTTCGCATAACTTTGCGCCCTCACCCTAACCCTCTCCCACCGGGACTGCGAAGCGTGCCGAAGGCAAGGGGCTGGGGGTGAGGGAACAGAAGACGATTTTTCGAATGTGACATTGTCAAAATAGTTACGTTAATTTTTAGAATGCCTGGCAGCGTGAGTTTTATCTGTTTGTAAACAAATGCGTTGCAATTTGGGAAAATAGTGAGATTCGTCACTGTTTTTGGCACAGGCAATTACGCTATACTGACTAGAACCTTTCATATTTGCAAAGAAAAAGCGAGGGAAAACTATGAAAACATTACGCGCATTGCCTTTGATGTTCTTTGGTTTCCTGTTCATCCTTACAACCCTTGCCGGGTGTGTTCTTACCCCAACAATCTCATCTCCCCAAACCATCACCCCCACGCCCTTCCCTACCTGTAACCCTACAGCCACCCCTTTCAAATTCTTTGCATCTACCGATGGCGTTTTGGGGAGCCAGAACCAGGAAGCCGACAACATCGCCGGGAATATTTATGTTAATGCTCTCGATGCCAAATCAAAAAATGACGCGGCTGCTCTTGAACGCCAAAAAAGCCGGGCGCTGCAATTCCTGGCACAGGAAACCATGCGCTGGTCTAGTGTTTACGACATAGAGCAGGATGGAAACAAGCGGATACGGTTGGTCGTTACTTTTATTAGCCCCGAATTGATTCGCGCAGTTATTCTCAACCATGTTCTTTATAAGGAAATGTATCGAAACGAAGATATTCCAGGGCTTAACTTAAGCGCCTACACCATGCAAAGACTGCAAAATATGGATGAACGTCAGGAGTTTTTGTTCCTTATCACTGTGCAGGCTGAGCTTCCTGAAGGAAGCGAAATTCAGGCTGACCTTCCCGTCACGAATTTCTTCCTGAAAAAGGACGCCAATTCTCGGGTTCCCGTTAGCCATACCGATGGATTTTTCAAACATTCCTTGAAGATGTCGTCATATCAGCATACTGGTTTTCTCTACTTTCCGTTTGGGGTCTCCAAACAAGTGGATGCCTGCCACCAGGTGTTGGATATTCTCCACGACAAATATATTATGCTCTCCATCGAGGGCGCAGTCATAGAGGGTAAAAAATATGATGAAATCACCTGGCAGATTCCTTTTGTGCCGCCCATTGATGTTGGCAGCGCAATTCCCACCCCAAACCCAGATTTACGAATCCCTTCCAACCATGCGCCTGCCTCCATCGCTCCGCCCATCCAAAAGAACACCGGCCCAACCGGGATGGTCTCGGCGCTGACGGATGAAAATCGAGTGTATTGGAATCAGTTTGGGCAATTTGTCTGGGCAAATTTGACGCTGGATTATTTCCCGGCCCCATAAAAAAGAACGCTCCCCGTCCAACCTGAATGGGGAGCGTTTCTGTCAATTCATCTCTTGCCTGCCCGAAAGCGCCCGCAACAGGGTGTTCTGGTCTGCATATTCCAGGTCGCCGCCGACAGGCAGACCGCGCGCCAGGCGCGTGACATGTACCCCAAAAGGTATCAACTGCTGGCGCAAATAGAGCGCCGTCGCGTCACCTTCCATGCTGGGGTTGGTCGCCAGGATAAGTTCCCTAACGGCTCCTTGCGCAACCCGAGCCAACAGCGGTTTGATTTTTAAGTCATCGGGGCCAATGCCCTCAATCGGCGAGAGAACGCCGTGCAGGACGTGGTATTTACCCTGGTATGCGCCAATCCGCTCGAGGGCCAGCACATCCAGGGGTTCTTCCACCACGCAAATTACAGATTCATCGCGGGCGCGACTCTCGCAGATTTCACAACGCTCTTGCCCGGCCAGCATAATGTTGAAACAATCTGGGCAAAAGGCAGTATTCTGCTTGAGGGCGATGAGCGCATCGGCCAATCGTTGTGAGATGTCTTCGGGAGCGCGCAAAAGGAAAAACACCAGCCGCGAGGCCGATTTCGGCCCCACGCCCGGCAGCCGCTCGAAGGCGGTGATTAAGTTCTGAATGGGTTCTGGTAATAGCATGGTGATTGGCAAATAGTAAATGGCAATTGACAGAAAAGATGCGCCAAACGCCCTTTACCAATTCCTAAAAGGGCAACCCGCCCGCCAGCGGGCCCATCATCTTTTCTTGTAGTTCGCGCGATTTATCTAGCGCCAGGTTGACAGCGGTCAACACCATATCGTTAAGCATTTCGGCGTCGGCATCTTTCAAAAATTCGGGGTCAATTTCGACGCCGGTGCAGCGCTGGTCGCCAGTCATCGTGACCTTAATTGCCCCGCCGCCCGAGGTGGCGCTGACGGTTTCCACCTTCAGTTTTGCCTGTGCGTCTTCCATCTGCTGCTGAATCTTTTGTAATTGGGCCATCATCCCAGCCTGCCCGCCCATTGCGGGCATTTTGTTGAATCCTTTTGCCATGGGTAAATCTCCTTATGAGTGATGAGTAATGCAAAACAAAGGAATGTGATTTTAACGCAATTATGCCCAAAATTAGCACTTCTCTTTTTGGTTCTCCAAGAATCTCCGTGATTAAATTTTCAGTAGGTGCATAAATCACATACAAGACAGAACCAGTCCAATTTAGATTAATAA
>CAYLZI010000172.1:0-6454 GCA_964388215.1 uncultured Anaerolinea sp. | reverse complement strand
GTTCGTCATAGGTCAACATGACCCTATTTTACTATTACCGATAATGTCTATTCTCATTATGTCAAAGTTCAATCTGCCAACAAGAAGTTCAAAGAAACTTAATTTACGGTGTATTGACACCTTCTGCAAAGCCATTGTTGTGGCGTCCGGTAAAGTAGTTGAGTATCTGCTTCCACCAATTTCGCAACGTTTTGGCAAAGGCTTTCAGCGCTTTGTATTTGCAGGCTTCCACCTGCGTTACCCAGGCAAGTAGATGCTCTTCAGCGCCTTTAAAATCCAATTGCTGGTTGAACAAATCCCGAAAGGTTTCTTTGAAGCCATAACAAATAGCCAGTTCTTGGGAGCCTTTCAGGATGTTCTTTTTACTTTCATCGGCATCTTTCTGGATGCTGCGGCGTGCTTTTGTTAGTGCATCGTTCAGGTTTTTCATCACATGGAAACGGTCTACCGTGCAACGTGCATTGGGCAATTTCGCCGCCGCAATATTCTGGTAAGCATCCCACATGTCCGAGCAGGCTACTTCCACAGCCGCACACCAGTCCTTGCCACGCTCACCCAGCCATTTTTCGAGCGTTTCCTTGTCGCGATTGGGCAAAACATCCAAAACCAGCCCTAATTCGGGCGCAGAAATAATCAAAACGTACCGACCATGACCACGACGCAGGCTGATTTCATCAAAACTAATCACCCGGACAGGGCTTTCTTAAAGTCATCAAACGCCCTCGTCCCCTGCCCTTCCCCCGGCGGGGGAAGGGAGAAAAAGCCCATCTCCCAACGGGAGAGGGGTTGGGGTGAGGGAAATTTAGCGACTTTAAGAAAGCCCTGCCTGACCAGAATCCCTCTTGACATAGAACAAACATTCGTGTATTATCTATTCATAGAACGCATGAGCGATTTTCATCTGCGTCGGGAGAAAACTTATGATGATGGTGAGAAAATCCAAAGGCTTGAGTGAGCGGCATATAAAAATACTCACGCTGCTTAACAAATACTCAGACAAGGGCTACCCCCCCTCCATCCGTGAAATTGGTGAACAAACCAACATTACCTCCACATCAGTTGTCAACTATTACCTGGAACAACTTGAAAAGTGGGGCTACATTGAACGTGACCGCCGCATCTCACGCGGATTGCGCGTCATTCCTGAAATGCTCGCCAACCTCGGCCTGTCCCTTGCTGAAACTGTCACCGAAACTGTCAATGATTTCTTGCGCGTCCCAATCCTTGGGCGAATCGGCGCGAGTTTACCCATGCCCGTACCGGGGTCCGACTTCAACTACTTCGGCGCAGATGAAGGCGTCGAAATCGCCCGCAGCCTATTGCCTGCCAAAAAAGTGGATGGACTCTTCGCCCTGCAAGTCAAGGGAGATTCGATGATCGACGCTATGGTCAACGATGGTGACATTGTCGTTATGCGCAAAGTGGACAGCAACGCCGAAGCAAAAAATGGCGATATGGTCGCCATCTGGCTGCCCTCCCGCGACGAAACCACGCTCAAATACTTCTATAAAGAAACCGACCATTATCGCTTACAGCCCGCTAACCCCACCATGCAACCCATATACATTAACAAAAATGAGCAATTAGAAATTAAGGGCAAAGTGGTTATGGTCATCCGTAAAGTGGACAAAGCAATGTAGGAATAAAAAAACTTCCGGTAAAACCCGGAAGTTTTTTCAAAATTGACTAAAACGGCCAGACAGCAGCGATGGTGAAAACCAAAAGCCAGAGCCAAACCCAGGCCCAGCCACCCTGGTCAGAAGGGCCGTTTCCCACGCCAAGCAGGCTAAAGCGCAGCAGCGGCAGGTCAGCGCTTTTTTGCATCAGTTCCTCGTCGGAAATGGTAAACGGGTTATAGCCCTCGAAAAACCCGGCAAACCCGGCGTTTTTAAGAATCTGGCGGATAACAACACGGCGCGTCTCGGGGTCAGAAATCTCATCCGTGTGAGCATATGCCGCCCCACCACCCGGTAAAATCAGCTCGACACTTGGCGTTACCAGCAAATTTCTATACCAATCCGAGGTTTTTCGTCCGCCGGAGATGCAGTAGATATCGCCTTTGTGAATGGCATAGTTGACCGGCGCAAAACGCGTTTTGCCGCTCTTACGCCCAATCACTTTTATAACCATAATGTAACCAGAAAACGGATTGCCAAACAACGGGCCAAGTCCGAGTCGGAAGACAGGAACCATAAAAAATTTATTAACAAACCAAAAGATGCGGCGCATAAGCAATGGCATGGAGAACTCCAAAGAAAGCGGGGCGTCCCAATCAATTCCGAAGCGATAAAAGTATCACCGTAGCGGCCTTCATTGTACCACTGCTCGATAAGCAGCTTAATGCGCGTCTCGTTCAGTGGGTTTCCGCTTCGTGACGCAGACACCATCTCACGCTTCCAAGAAAACATCCGCGCCCTTTTTAGGTTTGAAATTTCCGACTTTCAACACAAGGCGGATTAATCCCGCCCTGCCTGGTGTATCCTGATCACCCGGCTCTCAAAATTACTCAGCGGCACGTTCAACCCGGCCTCCATCCAACCCGCGCCAGATCGCTGGCCAAAGCCTTTCACCTCGTAGACCGCATCCGGGGCAAGCCCGCGCAAATAAATTTGCGGAATGTTAAACTTTTCGGGCGTGTGGGTTCGGAAAACGAACAGGACGCCTTCGGCTTTATCTTGGCTGACATATTGGACTGCCGAATAAGCATTTTCCTGCGCCGCAATCAGACGATACTGCGCCCCCAACTGGACGATGTGCCGAATTTCTTTATACAGGCTGATACATTTGGCCGCCAACGCCCGCTCCGATTCATCCCATCTCAGCAGGTTGCCGCCCACGCCTAAGCTACCACACATGCTAACGTGGAATCTGAACTCCAGCGGCACAATCCCCTCGTTCCAATCCGTCACCCAGGCTTCCATCGTGATGGCGGGCATATATTGCGAGTAGCCTTCCTGAATGCGCAGGCGCGATGCCGCTTCGGTGTTATCGCTCACCCAAACCTGGTCGGCAAACTGCAAAATGCCAAAATCGGCTCGCCCGCCGCCGCTGGCGCAGCTCTGCCAAATCACGCTGGGATGCCGCCGCCGCAGTTCACCCCACACGCGGTACAGCCCATGCACATAGCGCGCCCACAACTCGCGCTGGTCGCCAGGGGCATCGGGCCAACCGGGTTCACTGGCAGGACGGTTCATATCCCATTTGATGAATGAAATCTTGTTTTCAGTGAGCAGTTTGTCTAAAACGATGAGGATGTAATCCTGCACATCGGCGCGGGCCATGTTCAAAATCAACTGGTTGCGGGCCTCGCTGCGGGCGCGGGTGGGGAAATGAATGACCCAATCGGGGTGGGCGCGGTACAGGTCACTGTCAGGGTTGACCATCTCCGGCTCCACCCACAGACCAAACTCCATGCCCAGGTCATTGACACGCTGAATCAGCCCGCCCAGGCCATTGGGGAACTTCTTCGCATCGGGCCGCCAATCGCCCAGCCCGGCGTTATCCCAGTTGCGGTTATGGAACCAGCCATCATCCATCACAAATAACTCCACGCCCATTTGCGCGGCAATTTGGGCCAGCTTTGATTGCGATGCTTCATCTACATTGAACAGGGTTGCCTCCCACGAGTTATACAGGATTTTGTGGAGATGCGGCCCATGTGGAAGCACCTGCTCCCGAATGTATGCGTGAAACAGGCGGCTGGCCCCGCCGAATCCGTTTCTGGTGTAGCCTGAAATGGATGAGGGCGCTATGAGCGGTTCTCCCGGCTGGAGTTTCCAGCCAAAATCCCAGTCGTTTAAGCCAACACTGACGCGGGTGGAAGCAAATTCGGTCACTTCGGCGCTGATGCGAAAGTTGCCGCTCCAGGCAAGAGTCCCAAACCAGACTTCGCCCGCGTCTTCAGTGGCGGCGCGGTCAATGGCAAACCAGGGCGCGGCGCGGTGACTGGGGATGATGCGGCGGCTTTCGATGGTTTTGATGCCAGGGGTGAGCCGCTCGCGCCACAGGTTGAACTCGTCCACATGGCGGCCCACCATGTGGGTCAGAGAGTAGTCATCGCCGGGGGGCAGAGTCCATTTGGCCGAGAAAAGCCGCTCGACCTGAATCGGCTCCTGGCCCAGGTTTTCGAGCGTGACCCAGCGTTCGATTAAGTCATAGTCTGAGTGGATGCGATAGTGCAGGGTCACGGCCAGGGGGTAGTAAATGTCGATTAAACGGATGGCAAGAGCGCCCTCACCCCCGGCCCCTCTACCCTGGCGGGCACGCGTCCCGCCGGGAGAGGGGAGTATGCTCCCTTCCCCCGGCGGGGGAAGGATTGGGGATGAGGGTGTTTTCACATCAAAAGACTCAAAGCGCAGAACTACATCCCGCACGCCATCCGCAAAAGTCACTTTAAGACACGGGTCAATGTATTTAACGCCCGCGTAGCCAGGGAATTCTTCGGGGATGAAGTGGTCGGGTCCATCGGTGGAGGCGTACCCACTCGGCTCGGCGAGGATGGGATAATCTGCGATGTAGGGCAGGCGTTTGCCCCAATAGTGATGGGTCAACAGGCCGGTTTTGCTCAGGCCGAAGGCGTAGGCAGTGTTTTGGGTTTCGAGAACCCAGCGGGAGGTAGAAATATGGATTGGCATAATGGGGAAATGGTGGTGTTGAACATCTCCAGACGTTCAGTTTGTCATCCAAAGTCTGGAGACTTTGGAATCTGGTTAAGCTGTTTCGCGTTCGATGAGCGTGAGCGGCAGGTGGATATGTTGGACGAGGCGGGCGGGGTCGGCGATGCGCGCGAGCAGGATTTCGACGGCCAAGCGGCCCGATTCGTCGAGGTGCTGGCGGACGGTGGTCAAATCGGCGTATTCAGCCATATCGAGGTCATCAAAACCGACAACGGCCAGGCTGGCAGGCACATTCACGCCCATTTTTCGGGCAGATTTCAAGACGCCCAGGGCTTGCAAATCGGTGGCGGCAAAAATTGCGGAGGGCGGTTCGGGCAGGTTAAGGAGTTCTTTCGCTACGATATAGGTTTGGTGCAGGCTGTAAGGCGCCAGCCGGATGAAGTTTTCGGGCAAAACAATCCCCGCTTCAGCCAGGGTCTGCCGAAACCCGGCCAGTCGCTGGCTGACAGGGTGGATGGCGTATTCGGGCAGGTCGGTATCGCCCAGGAAGGCGATGCGGCGGTGGCCTTTTTTGATAAGGTATTCGGCTGCGATGCGTCCACCGGCCACATCATCAATTTCTACGCAACTCAGGCTGTTATTCGGGTATTCTATCAACACGGCGGGAATGTTGAGCCGGTGAACATTCTCATCGCTGACGGGTAGCGACATGATAATCAGCCCGTCCAGGTTGCCGGTGAGCGGGACGGATGCAAAATAATTCGTAAGATGCGCTGCCGATTCGACCGTATAAATGGCCAGTTCATAATTTTCCTTCGACAACGCTGCTGCAATCCCGCGCAGGCGCTGCACGAATGACGGGGCGGTAAAAAAAGGTGTGATGACGCCAATCCGCCCGGTCTGGCGCAAGGCACGGGCGCGGGCCTCGGCTTTTGGCACAAAGCCGAGCGCATCAATGGCGGTCAGGATGCGGTCGCGGGTTTCATGGTTGACCTTATCGGGGGCATTGAGCATCCGCGAAACAGTGGTAATGCTAACCCCAGCATGTTCGGCAACATCGTAAATGGTGGGGATTTTGTTGGCAGGCATAGGCTGAATCTCTCGATAAAATGATTTATGAAAGCACTTTCATTATAGCGACTGAAGCAAAAACTGTCAACAAGCGTCCCAAGAAACCTGAATCGGGCAAAAAACACGCATTTTCAGCCCTTTTCCGGTCTGGCCCTTAACCCCAAAAAAGCATCCTCGATGCCTTGTAACACAGCTGCAATTATCGAGAAGGACTGAATGGCACGGCTGACGGAAAACTACAGCTTCCCAATCGGGGTCGTCTTGCTCGATTACCTGAGCAGCGCCGCCAATGTATAAATCGTTACGCCGCATCCCAGAGTCCTAACCGGGAGACCTTAACCAGAAGGTCATCTCCAATGCTTTGTACGGGCTTCCGCCATTCAGCCTGATGGCATTATACCGCTGCCCTGCCCATGAGCGGGCCGGTTTCTTACATGAAAAATGACGGCGTTAGCCGTATTTCCTGAGTTCTCAAGAAAGTGAGTTTCGCCCTCACTCTTGCCCGTCCCCCGCCGGGAGAGGGGCAGAGTGAGGGAATACGTCATATTATGCTGTGCTTGTCAAGCATTCTTGAGAACGCCATAGGCTGGTTTCAGGGAATTTCTATGGCCCGATGCGATAGACCGTAAACCGACGGTTGTTGAAAACTTCCTCGAGAATCACGCCGGGGCAAGATTTAATTTGCTCCGGCGGTATCTGGCCGACATCGCCGATTTTCTCGTGGACGGCGACATAGTCCCCCCTGGGCAGGTCTTCGCAGCGGGTGG
>CAYLZI010000171.1:0-6473 GCA_964388215.1 uncultured Anaerolinea sp. | reverse complement strand
GACGGAGCTGCGCCATTCACAAAACGGGCAATGGTCTCTTCGAGCGTAGCAACCCGGTCGGCCATGCCCAGGGTCACTGCCTGGTGCGCGCTGACCATCCGGCCTTCGCCAAAGCCGTTCCGCACCGCGGCCGCGTCGATGCCGCGCTGGCGCGCGACTGCCTCGACAAAGGTGTCATAGACCTCACGCACCCGCGCCTGGATCGCTGCCCTAGCCTCCTCGCTCAACGGTTCGTACGGGTTGCCTTCGGCTTTGAACCTGCCTTCCTTAATGATCGAGACCTTCACGCCCTCCTGCTCAAGGGCGGCGCTAACATCCTCGTGGACGGTAAAGACGCCAATCGAACCGACCTCGCCCGAGGGCGTCACCACAATTTCATCAGCGGCGCTCCCGATCCAGTAGGCCGCCGAAGCCATGCTATGGTTCGCAACCGCCACGATCGGTTTTTTCCCGCGCGCCTCGTAAATCTTTTGCGCCAGCTCGGCGACTCCACTAACCTGCCCGCCGGGGCTGTCGACATCGATGATGATCGCGCCGACCGATGGGTCATCCACCAATCCGGCGAACTGCGCGCCAAAACGCTCGGCGCTGGTCGCCCCGCTGACATCCGTCATCAGGTTCGCGCGCGGGAAAATCGTGCCGAACAAGGGCAGCACGGCCACGCTGCGTTCCCGCCGCTCCGGCGGCCGCTGCGCTCCGTGGATGCGCGTCTGGACTTCTTCCGCCGACAGCTTTTCGCCGTTGATGTGCCGCGCCACGATTTCCTTCAGCGCAGCCAGTTTGCCCGGCAATATCGCCCAGGGCGTCTCGGCGAACGCATCCAAAAGATAAGATCTACCCACCATTCCAGCCATCATCAGCCTCCAATTCGTTTGCTTCCACCTGGCTTTGCGGAGCATCCAGCACCAGCGCCGCGATAAGCTCATCGATTGCAATCGCTTTGTACGCGTTCCAGTCGGCAGGTGTCGGCTCAGCATTCAGCGCCGCCAACTCGACTATCTGGTTATGCCGTTTTGCCAGGTGCGCAATCATGGCCTGCTCGCAGCGCGCGCCATCGGCGCTGCCAAACAACCGCTTTTGCGCCACCAAGACCGGCTGCAATTGCTGGCTGGCAAACTCGAGCAAGTCATGCCCGTAGAAATCGCCCAGCCAATCTGTAAACGCCTGCGCCTGGCCTTTCGCCTGCCAACGCTTCCAGGCGCCGCTGACATCGTTGATCTCGCGCCGCACAACCCTGGCAACGGCATCACGCCATAACGGTTCCAGCGCGCTTTCTGGGACAAGACCACCGCCCGAATTGACTGTAATCATATTGGAAGGCATCATCATGACATCCCCGCCCTGGTACGGGTTCAGGTTTTCTCTTGCACGCGCCTCGTTGCGGCTCATGATGCCGTTATTGATGGCCTTGACGTAGGCTTCGTAGCGCGTCTGGATGTCACCGCGCAGCAGGCCATCCATCAAGTGTTCATAGGCATAGTCGGCCCGTTCCGCGACTGGCAAAATCTGGGTATTCAGTCCCTGCTCGATCCGCACCGCCCACGGACGCAGGGTATGGTTGACATAGCCCTGCTCCTGGCTATCGATGCCGCTCCCCCAGCTGGTTGAGCGCTCCACGTCGCCGATCATGTGCGGAGGCACGCGAAAGATGCGCGCGATTTCGCTAACCTGGAACTTGCGCGTCTCCAGGAACTGCGCGTCTTCGGGTGGAATTCCCAGCTTGTCAAGCTCCATGCCCTCTTCCAGGATAAACGGTTTATGCGCTGCTTCCGGCCCGGTGTGCTCGTCCAGCGATTTTTTGAGCCGCTCGTAGGCATCTTCATCCAGCACCGCCGGGTGGCGGAAAACAGTGCCCAGGTTGGCGCCGTTCGAGAAAAACTGCGAGCCGAATCTCTCGGTCGCGATCGCCAGGCCAATTGCGTTTCTCGCCTGGGCAATCCGCGACAGCCCAACCAGGCCGTCGAAGCCAAACGCCGGGATATGCAGGATTTCGTCCCGCAAAAAGACTCTCGCCTCGCCGCTGGTCGACACATACCCAAAAACCCGCTCACCGTCGACCCGTCCCACGCTCATGCGGTCAGGTCGCAGCGGCCAGATTTCGCGCACCTGGCCCGCTTTGTCCCAAATCATCTGTCCATAGAAGTTGCCCCAGCCCAACAGGTGCCCAACGGCCAACTCACGAAAGATCATTGCGCTATGTTCGGGGTTGGGCTGGTCGTGCATCAGACGGTAGTACACGCTGTCATACGCCCGGTAGCGATTCCGCCCACGCCGGACATATAGCAGCAGCGGCAACGAGGCCAGGTCTTCGGTCAGGATCGTGAACGCCGCCAAAACCGCGCTAACGGTCAGCGCAATTTCCGGCGTGATCGGCTCGTTGCCATAGCTTTTTTCGCGTCCGGATGCGCGCCTTGGGTGGGCCGTTTTCTCGGCCAAGCGGGTACGCTGCACCATCGTGGTAGTAATTGGCATTACGCACTCGCCTTGTATGACAACCAGGCCGCCAGGTACGATGTCGCAACGCTTTCCGCTGCCATCGCCGCGCCCACGACCGACAGAGCAGAGCCCACAGACGTTTCCAGCGCCAGCCCAATCAACAGCGCCAGCAATCCCAGCCAATACACGACTTCGTTGCGTTCCTGCTGGGTCAGCCAGCGCAGCCACGCTGCTCGTTTCCACGGCAACGGATTGGCTTGTTCTCCTGGCTGGGTATTCGTGGGTTCCGACATCCGACCTCGCAAATAAAAAAAGCCCGACACTCCCAATTCTGGGAATGCCGGGCGCAAATCCGACGTGAGTCGCACAAGGCGACCGCTCAATTCACAATGAATTCTACAACCAAACCGGGCAAATTACAATACTCATACTTGTTTTCCCTACAGCCCCAGCACCCCGCGCTTGCTGTAAATCGACTTTGGCTTCTTGGCGCCGTTCCGCACCGCCCGGTCGAGCGCCATAATCAGCGCAACCACTCCATCGATCCGCTCGCGGCTGCGCGCCTTATTCGGTTTGATATCACCGGCAGCGTTTTGCTCGACCGCCACATTGCTGGCATTCCAACGCAAGACCGGATGCCCACCATGCTGCAACTCCTCGCCCTTTACCATCCGTTCCAGTTCAGCAGTCGGGCTGCCCATGCTCATAAAGCCCTGCCCAGTTTCGATCATTTTCAGACCTTCGGCGCTCAAGTTCTGCACCAATTCTCCTGCAAACGTGCGATCATACGCAATATCGACGATGTTGTAAATTTTCGTCAGATCCACGATGTCCTTTTCGATATACTCGTAGTCCGTCACGTTCCCAGGCGTGGTTTTGATCAATCGCTGGCTTACCCAAACGTCATACGGCACCATATCCCGCTCGACGCGCGGCTGGATATCCATTTCAGGCAACCAGTAGAACATCAGCACCTTCCACAGCTCGCCTGCTGCCACCGGCGGAAACAACAACGCCAGCGCGCTCAAATCGTTCACCTTTGCCAGATCCAGCCCGCCATAACACTTACGATTCTTGAGCGTTTTTGGGCTGAATGCCTTATTGCCTTTGTCCCAAAGCGTCATTGGCAGCCAGCGCACACTCTGCTCAGTCCAAACGCAAAAATTGAGCCGCTTGACCAGGTTTTCTTTGGCAGGCATCGAGATGGCTTCCTGCACCTGCTCGCGCAGGTATTTTCGCGGCAAGATCGTATCCAATCCGGGATTGGCCTTCACCCACACTTTCTCATCTCGCCAATCATCCCCAGGCCGGTCATCGCCCTCGGCCTCGTCCAGGCTGGCCACATACGCAAACCAGGTATCGTTTGGGTAAATCCCCTCCAAGACTTTTAACGATTGCTCATGATGCTGCCAGCAAACCGAATGCCGATCATACCCACTGTTGGTAATTTCGAAAATCAACGCGTTTGGACGCCGCTTTGTGCCAGCCCTAATTTTATCCACTACCAGGCTGGAAGGATGCTCATGCAGTTCATCGATCAAGGCGATATGTACCCGCAACCCATCCAGTCCGCGATGCTCCGAGCTGACCGGTCGAAAGATTGAGTTATCCCCAGGGATTGATAACAAGTTGACATTCTGGCGAATCAGGTCGCTCAATTCCGGCGAGGCCTTTACCATCCGGTCGGCGTCGCGCCAAACCAGCTTGGCCTGGTCGCGGGTGACGGCTGCGCTATAAATTTCCGCTGCTGGCTCATCATCAGCCACCATGCCATACAATCCAACCCCAGCGGCCAGCGGCGTCTTACCAGAGCCCTTTGCGGTTTCGATATACGCCGTTCGAAATCGTCGAAACCCATCCAGGCCATGCCAGCCAAACAACGACCCGACGATAAATTGCTGGAATGGCTGCAACACAAAAGGACTGCCGTCTTCCAGCTCCAAAATCTCCCCGAAGAAGTCGAGCGCCTGGATTGCCTTGTCCGGCATCCAAATCAGATCGGCGCGCTTTAAGTCGCGCAAATGCCGTTCGCATGCCAGGCGCACCGGCCGTCCAGCAAGCAATTTGCCCTGCACAACGTCACTGGCATATTTTGTAACCGGATCAAGTTTCCTTTTTCGCACGGAATTTCTCGAGTTTGTTTTTTGGCTGGCTTTTGGCTACGCCAACCCTCGACCGACTACTGGGCGTCATCCCAAACTCGGCCATAACCTTCATCATGCGCTCCAGTGCTTGGTTTTTGATCGACAACCACGGGTTTTGGATGGGGTTGCCCTTGTCTGTAAAAACAACAGCGCCCTGATCCGGGTCATCAACTTGCGCTTTTGCATCGATGTAAGTCTCGTACGCATCACAATAAACCAATAGAGCGTCGGTATCAACTACAGTCAATATACCTAGCCGATCAAGCTCCGCAGATAATTCGCGCCACTTAGCCTTTCCAATCTCACCGAGGTGCTCCGGGGGATCGGGCATTACCCTTTCTGGCTGAGGCTCATCATGACTCAAGCTCCGCTTTCCAGGATTGCCATTTCGACGTTTCGTTTCCGTCGGGAGAGGTTTCCTGCCCCTTGTCATACCCCCCCTGCCTAATTTCGCGGCTTTACGCGCTGTCCCCATGCCCGGTCAACGCTCAGCAAGTATCTGAAGTTTTTACCCCCCCCTGCCATGTGTCTTCCTGTTGTGGCACGCTCTACACAGCGGCTGTAAGTTAGAAAGAGCATGAGTACCTCCCTTATTCAACGGGATAATATGATCAACATCCTTCGCCAACACAATCGCACCTGCGCTAGAATGATTACCGTATGGATCTGCGCACAATGGATGCGCTCGCAATACTCGCTGACGAACAACGCGCCATGCGCGACCATATCCACGTTGAGCCGAATAAGGTCGCACATCCTGCTGATGTTCTTTGCAATAACGTGAGCCAGGTAACGCATCATTAGGGCAGAATGCATTGCCAGCGCACGCGCGTGTCATCATCATTGGCATTCATGCCTTCTTGCTAAGCCGTCTTTTATTAGCCATATCATCCAACGCCTGACGCTCCATCTGATCGTGCAATTCAAATTCATTCGCCAGCGCATTAACCTCCTCGTAAAGTTTTTCATCCGCCTTGATTAGCGATTCCAACTTCTGGCTCAAATGTTCGTAGATGGCTTTATTGGCATCAGATCGCGCGTCGAAATATTGCTGCCACTGCTCATTACTTTTTGCCACGAGACTGGAATAATGAGCAGTGATATCCCGAACGGTTCGGGCATGGCTTGCGTTCGTTTTTTCAATCGCGCTCGAGAATATCCGAGTCAGCACCCAGCCCAAACCGGCCAGTAAAAGCGCAAATATCACGACAATGGCGGCCTGCTCCCAAACGGATACTGGAACGGTCGGGAGCATCGCATTACCTGCTAAATGTCGATCCAAGCAACGGGATGGCAGCCGCCTTGAACGCCTTGTGTACCATGCGCGAGCCCACCAGTTGCACCACATACGCAAATATAACCAGGGCCACCTTGGCAAACTCGCCGATCTGCGCATCGACACCGGCAAAATCGAAACTTGGGGAGAGATTGAATACAACCGCCACAATCCCCACCACTACCAGGTTGGCAATCGCTGAAATCCTGCCGGCCCAGCCATCGTCAATGGCACCCGCCCACTTCAGCACGTTGATCAATAGCGCAATCAACGTAAACGTGCCGACCAGGCTCTCGGCAATCGCGACGATCACCTCGAGAGACATGCCCATCAGCCCCAGCAGCACCGCAAACAGCGCCACCAGGCCCAGCGGAAGCCCCAACGAGTGCATAATGGTGCTCAAATCGATTTTCATACTACGCTCCTTCTATGTAACAACAAAATCGCCCGATTCCTATTGGAATCGGGCGCAAATCCGACAATGGTCGCACCAGGCGAACGCTCAACTAAACTAATTTTACAACCTTTTTCTGTCCCTGACAATATGCGGTCGGATGCCCAGACATGGCGTCCTAAGAAACCAAAATCAGGCCAAAAAACGCTCTTTTTGGGCGATT
>CAYLZI010000170.1:0-6544 GCA_964388215.1 uncultured Anaerolinea sp. | reverse complement strand
CGATGATGGAGGTCGCCAGTTGCCCAATGACGACCAGGATGGTGACGAGCGCGGTGTTGGTGAGAGCGCGGTCGAGACCTTGCAGTTCGACCACCGCCGAGTAGTTTTCGGGATGCCAGCTGATGGCTTCCACGGGTTCGCTCAGGCGCACGTTTTGGAAGGCTTTAATTTCGGGGTTCTCAGGGTCAATGAACTCACCGACGGTGGTCTGGCTGAGTTGAATCATGGGGGAAACCTGCCCATCCACCGTAACATTGAAGATTTGCTCATCTTTGCCATTGACGGCGACAGTCTGCCCGGTGGGCGCAACATCGCTCAAGAATCGCTCGACCACCGCTGATTGGTTATCGGCGGGGGCGAAGGTGCCGATGCGGATGTTGCTGCGGACGAGGGCAAATTCTTTGCGGTCGCCGTCGATGTTCACATAGTAGAGCGGCAGTTTATTGGGGTAGCCTTCTAGTTCAATGGAGGCTGATTCGCGCGGCAGCAGGCGCGGCGGGTATCGAAAAGTGTCGGCAGGCAATTTGAGCGAGGTGGCGAGCATGTAAAAGAATGGAAACAGCATGGCCAGCGCGAAGAAAGTCAGGATGACGTAGACGGCCAGGTTCTTCAGGAAACTGATGAGGCGATATGATTTTAGATTCATGACCGGACTCCGTTAGTTTTCGTAAATGCTGCTGCGGCGCTGCTGGCGGAACTGAATGAGCGTCAGCCCGAAAATGACGATAAACAAGACCCAGGCCAGGGCCGAGGCGTACCCTTGCGCGAAGTTCTGGAAGCCGCTGCGGTACAGGTACAAGACCAGGGTGATGGTCGAGTTGTTGGGGCCTTCGGGCGGGTTCATCAGGATGAAGACCTGCTCGAAGACCTGCATAGCCTGGATGGTGGTGGTGGAGACAACGTAGAAGGTGGAGGGGGCCAACATGGGAATGGTGATGCGCCAGAATTTATCCCACGCGCCCGCGCCATCCACAGTGGCGGCCTCGTACAGCTCGCCAGGGATATTTTGCAAACCCGCCAGGAACAGGACGGTGTTGAAGCCCATCGTCTGCCAGGCGGCGATGATGATGATGGATAGCAGGGCAGTGCGTTCGTCAGAGACCCAGCGGATTTTGGGGTCGACAACTCCGGCGTTGAACAGGTTATTCCAAAAATCAACACCGAGCGTGATGAAGTAGTTGATGTAGCCGACGGTGGCGTTATAGAGCCACTGCCAGACCAGGGCAATGCCGACGATGGCGGCGATGCTGGGGATGAAATAGACCGCCCGGAAAAACTTCATGCCCGGCAACTTGCTGTTGAGGATATTCGCCAGCACCAGGGCAGGGATGACGCTCAGGGGAACGGCGAACAGGGCATAGGTCAGGGTGTTGCGCAGCGCCAGCCAGAATAATTTATCTTCCGCGCCGAACAAAATCCCGCCGCCGCCAAGTTTCAGGCGTCCAACCTCATCGTAAATTTTGATGTCCAGCACATCACGCGCCAGTTGGTCGGGAGAGGCCAGCGGTTTGATGGTGACGTTCAAAATTTTGGCGTAATTGCTCAGGCCAACCCAGTTGGGGGTGTTGAAGGCATCAGAATCGGTGAACGAAAAATAAAATGAGAGCAGCAGCGGCCCGGCAAAGAAAATCAGGAAGCCGAGCAGGTTGGGGGACAGGAACAGCCATCCGTTGAGCATTTGCTCGTGGTTGGTTTTGGCCTGGAGCGCGGTGGCCGATGGGCCGCCCCACATGCCCCACAAGGCAAGGGCGAAGATGACCAGGCCAATGACGGCCCCAACCCCCACCGGGTTGGCGAGGTTTTGGAACAGGGCCAGCAACCCCTGCAACAGGTTGGCCCTGAACAGGAAGGCCAGGCCGCCAAAAATCATGACCCATTTGCCAGCCTGACGCAGGATTTTTTCAGTTTTAGGAATGTGCTGAAAGTAATCGCCTGCGGCGCTTATGAGGTAACCGCCAAACGCGACCAAAAGGAACAGCACGCTGCGCCCAAAGACATCCCCCAGCGCATCAATGCCGGTGAACACACCGCCGACTTGCAGAACGATAACGAGGCAGGCTACCAGCCCCAGATAATCTACAAAGAGCGAAATTGTCCGCCCCCTGTGCTGGCGCAGCAGAATATCGCGCGAGGCGACCCAACTAAAAACAGCTGCCCCCCCCAGAATGACAGAAAGTAAAATGCCCTGCCACAAGCGCAGGCCTGGCAACAGGCCAACCCAGGGAGCGAGCGCGCCGATGGCTGCCAGCAGGCTGAAGATTGCGCGCCAAATAGCGAGCAAGCGCAAGGTGGTTTCAGGCCGTTGCGCGGAGATTTTTGATAATCCGGTCATAGATTCCGTTCTCCAAATTGGGGAAAGCGCGAGAAATTTCATAAACACGGGCAGGCAACTTGCGCCTGCCCGTGCAGTTTGCTCTTGCGATTACTTATTGAAGACTTTGTTGGCTTCGTCGCAAATGGTAGCGCCGAAATCATCCACGCTCTTGCCGCCGGTGAGCACAGCCTGGATGGCCGGGCCCATGATTTTGTCATATTCAGGCCACGAGCCAGCCCAGAGCGGGCCTTCGGTGGCGGGGTTGTCGGCCAGGCCATTCAAGAAGGCCTGGTTGTTGGCGGGCGGGGTGAAGGTCAAGAAGGCATCGAAGGCTTCCTGGCTGACGCGGCTGGGGATATTCGCGCCGAGCGCGGCAATCTTGCCCTGGGTTTCAGCGGTGGTCAGGGCCTGGACGAGTTTCCAAGCGGCTTCAGGATTGGCGGTCTTGGCATTGATGACGTACGCGCCCCAGAACAGCCAGTTGCCCTGGCTGCCCTTCGGGCCCTTGGGCAGTTCGACCACGTCCCATTCAAATTCTACGGTGCGAATGCCGGGGGTGGCCCAGCGGCCATTCTGGAACATGGCAACTTTGCCAGCGCGGAAGGGCGGTTCGGGGTCTTCGCCGTAAGGCGTGGCGACGTTATAATCCTGATACAGCGAGCGTTGGAAATCCAAACCGGCCAGAGATTCGGGAGTGCTGAGGGCGCAGGATGTGCGGTCGGGGCTGAAGAATCCGCCGCCAGCAGCATTCAGCCATACGCCGTAGGGACCCCACCAGGCGCTCGCGCCGTAGCCATAAATGTCAGAGCCGAGGGCGCGGGTCTTCTCGGCAACATCGAGAAAAGCGTCCCAGTCCCACTTGCCCTGTTTGGCAAGTTCACGCGGGTCGGGCGCGCCGGCTTCCTGGATAAGGTCGAGATTCAAGTAGAGCGCGAAGGTGGATACGTCTCGCGGCAGGCCCCACAGCGCGCCTGAGCCAGCGCCGGTCTTGGCGCCATCAGGGTTGTAGGTCAGGTGGTACATCGGACCAGGGTAGAAGGCGTTGACATCGAAGCCTTCGGTCTTGCCAGCCAGGTCGGCGATGTTCAGAATCAGGCCGCGAGTGGCAAAATCGGCAATGTCGGTTCCGGGAATCCAGAACACATCGGGCGCGGTGCCAGCCGCGACTTCGGTGCGCAGCTGGTCCTGGTAGTTGGCGCCTTCCGTGCCGCCCGGTTCGTAGGTCAGGGTGATGCCTTGAAGTTGGCCATCGAGTTCCTTGCTGATGGTGCTGTAGACGTTGATTTCTTCCTGGTTATCGGGGCGGGTGCGCCAGCGGATGGTAACTTCACTTTCCGCAGGTTGGACTGCGGGCTGCTCCGACTGGGAGGGTTGTTCCGGCTGGGCTGGGGCCGGGGTACTGGGACCACCACAAGCCGCCAACACCAGGGCGGCCAGGACGAACAAATTAACGAGCATCCAAATCTTGCGGTTCATTCAACTTCTCCTGGAAATGTTTAATTTTGATTGGTGAAAGACGGAACATGCTGACATCCGAACAAGTTTTCTTTTGCCTGGAATCACCTCCTTCATGCTTTACAGGTAGACTGCCTGACGACGAGTTCGGCAGGCATTTTGATATGCGAAAGGGCCGCCTGCGGATTCCTGATATGTTCGAGCAGGATGTGGGCGGCCTCGCGCCCGATGCGCGGCATATCCTGGCGCATGGTGGTGAGCGGCGGGTCGAAATATGACGAAAGGGGCATGTCATCCACGCCAATCACAGCCAATTGTTCAGGAATGCGCAACCCCAACTCTCGCGCCGCGCGCAAAACACCCAACGCCATGCGGTCATTTTGCGCAAAGACGGCTTCGGGCAGACTGCCGCCTTGAGCCAGCGACAGGAGCGCTTCGCGCCCAGAGCTGGCAGACCAGTCGCCCTCGCGCGCCAGCGATTGATCGAAGGCAATTCCCGCCGCTTCAAGCGATTGAACAAAACCTGCCTGGCGGTCTACCGAACAATCTTCAACCATTGGCCCGGTGACCAGGGCGATGCGCCGATGCCCGCGCTCCAACAGGTGGCGGGTGGCGATGCGGGCCACGTCTTCATCGTCGAGGCATACGCTAGAGACGGGGCCGCCGCGTGAGTGCGCGCCCACGAACACAACCGGGAAATTTTGCGGGATGAGTCGGTGGCGCTCGTCGGCATACGGGTTGATGATGAGCAGCCCATCTACCCGCCGATGCCCGACCAACTCATCTATCAGCGCCGCGAACCCGCGCGCACCCTCCGCTGAAGAGGAGAGCAGGAAATACCCCTGGCTGCGGGCTTCCTGCTCGGCCCCTTCAATGATGCTGGCGAAGGTATAGTCCGTCAGGTTGGGGGAGATGCAGGCCAGGGTACGGGTCTCGCCGCGCGCCATAGAGCGAGCAATGGCACTGGGGCGGTATCCTAATTCGATGATGGCCGCCTCCACCCGGTCGCGCGTATCTGAAGTGACATCATTGCTCCGATTGATGACGCGCGAAACCGTCTGGTGGGAAACCCCGGCCAGGCGGGCAACATCTCGAATGGTTGGGCGGGAAGATGACATAAGCGGGTACGGTGGCGGTAACTGGTGTATAATGTTACCGGTCACATGACCGGTAACATTAGTTTACAAGATTGTCAGGCAACTTGTCAAGAGGCAATTTCGAGATTCTTGTGTTTTCTTTCACGAATCTGCGTAATATGGAATTTATTCCGCGACCTGACCACGACAGAAGTGTAGTTTTGCAAGATTTGCGCGTTCAATGCAAATCTTGGACGGTAGCACAATAAAATAGTGACATTACTTTTCCATCTTTATCTCCTCGAGGTGCTTATGTTCAACTTGCCCCACCGACGCTTCAACCCGCTAACCGGCGAATGGGTTCTGGTTTCGCCACACCGCGCAAAACGCCCCTGGCAGGGGCAGGTCGAAAAGACTGCCGCTGCCAGCCTGCCGCACTACGCCCCGACCTGTTACCTGTGTCCGCGCAACGAGCGGGCAGGCGGCGTGGTCAACCCCGATTACAGCGGGACGTTTGTGTTCGATAACGATTTCGCCGCGCTGCTGCCCCCAGATGTTTCAGGTGTCACATTTCAGATGTCAGGGGAACATCACCTGACACTTTCACGCCTGAAACCTGACACGCTCTTAGCAGCCGAGCCGGAACTGGGTATTTGCCGGGTGGTCTGCTTCTCCCCGCGCCACGACCTGACCCTGCCTGAGTTGGACATCCCCGCCATTGAAAACGTGCTAGAAACCTGGACGCGCGAATCGACCGACCTGGCCAGGCGCGATTTCATCCGCTATGTGCAGGTTTTCGAGAACAAAGGCGCGGTGATGGGCTGCTCGAACCCGCATCCACATAGCCAGTTGTGGTCTCAGTCGCAGATTCCGAATGAAGTGGCGAAAGAGTTGGCGGCGCAAACTGCATACTTCAGTGAACATGGCCGCCCGCTGCTGGTAGATTACATCCGCGAGGAACACAAGCGCAAGGAAAGGATTCTCGCATCGAACGACCACTTCACCGCGCTGGTGCCGTTTTGGGCGGTCTGGCCCTTCGAGGTGATGGTCGTTGGCCACCGCCCCGCCGCCGCGCTTTCTGACCTGACCCCGGCTGAAATCACCGCCCTGGCCGAGGTATTCAAGCAAGTCACCACCCGCTACGATAACCTGTTCGAGATTTCCTTCCCTTATTCAATGGGTTTTCACCAGGCTCCCGCTGATGGCGCTCTGCATCCCGAATGGGTGCTGCACGCTCATTTTTACCCGCCGCTGCTGCGCTCTGCCACTGTGCGCAAGTTTATGGTCGGCTATGAGATGCTGGCCATGCCCCAGCGTGATATTACCCCCGAAGCAGCGGTCGAGCGGTTGCTCAGCCTATCGCTGGTGCATTACAAACAGCGGGACTAGTACATCTTGGCAGAAAAGGGTCTTTAGTGGTATAGCATAGAGTATTCCCGAACTGGAGAAACCCGATGCCTATCCCGAAAGCCGAAGAAGTGAAATTGTCGGATGCAGAGCGCCAAGGATTAGAAAAACTGGTCAAGCGGCACCAAGTAGCACAACAAATTGCTTTGCGCGCCAGGATCGTACTGGCAGCAGCCGATGGATTGAAAAACAAAGAAATCGTTGCGAAATATACGGTCACAGCTGACACCACCAGGCTGTGGCGAAATCGCTGGAGCAAGTTACAAGACATATCGCTGGACGACTTGAGCAT
>CAYLZI010000169.1:0-6548 GCA_964388215.1 uncultured Anaerolinea sp. | reverse complement strand
GGAGAAAAAGCCCATCTCCCAACGGGAGAGGGGTTGGGGTGAGGGAAATTTAGCGGCTTCAGGAAAAGCCTGATAATTGGCGGCTCCCCTCTGGTCGCATCCTTTCAAACGTTGTACAATGGCGGCATTAAGATGACCAGACAAGTCTCCAAGAGGAAGTGAGCTATGGAAGCACTCGAACAACGCATTCTCAAAGATGGCAAATACCTCGGCAACGGCATTCTCAAGGTTGATTCCTTCATCAACCACCAGGTCGACCCGCTGTTGATGGACATCTGCGGGCGCGAGTTTGCGCGCTTGTTCAGCGGCGTGGGGGCCACCAAAATCCTGACTGCCGAAATCTCTGGTATCGCCCCGGCCCTCACCACCGCCATTCATCTCGGCCTGCCGGTTGTCTATGCCCGCAAAACCAAGCCCGTCACCATGCCCGACCAGGTCTACCTGACCCTGGCACCCTCCCACACCAAAGGCCGTATGGTCGAGCTGATTGTCTCGCCCGAACACCTGGGCGGCGGCGAAAAAATCCTCATCATCGATGATTTCCTGGCATCTGGCTCTACCATCCTGGGCCTCGTCCGTCTCACCCAAACTGCCGGGTCGAGCATCGTCGGCATTGGGGCGCTCATCGAAAAAAGTTTCGAGGGCGGGCGGCAGGCCCTCGCCCCGCTCGGCGTGCCGGTCCACTCGCTGGCCTGCATCACCGAATTGGGCGATGACAAAATCGTTTTTGCGTAGATTATTGCATGTTGCGTACTCCATTCTACGGAGATACGAAAGGCGCAATCAATTGGTGCTGTGGATGATTGGGAAAATGCTGCCCCTTTTGCCGGTTGACCGTTTAAGGGAAACCCCCACCCTGCTGGCCTTTCGCCACCCGACCCCTTCCTACCCGTTTCACGTCTTGCTGGTTCCTAAAAAGCCGATTCCTGCCCCCTGGCACCGCCCGCCAGGGCAGGTGTGAGCGCCCTCGACCCCGCCGCCGATGCCGCTTTCCTATCCGATGTCATCGCCGCCGCCCAAAGCCTGGTCGAGCAATTCCACCTGCCCGCCTACCGCTTAATCGTCAACGGCGGCGAATACCAGGATTTCCCCTATTTGCATTTTCATCTGATTTCTGACCGCCCGTTATCCAGTTGACCGGTTATTCAGTTTTTGGTTCAACCGGCTCACTGGGGCACCGGATAACCGGAACACCCCTTATGAAAAATTCCATCGCCATTCTCGACTTCGGCTCCCAATATGCCCAACTGATTGCCCGCCGCGCGCGCGAGGCGCAGGTCTATTGCGAACTCTTCCCCTGGGATGCGCCGCAAGAAAAAATCCTATCCATCCAGCCAAAAGCCTTCATCCTGTCCGGCGGGCCGAACTCGGCCTACGAACCGGGCGCGCCGTTCATACAGGATTTCATTCTCGAAAGCGGAACCCCGATTCTGGGTATTTGCTACGGAATGCAGGCCCTAACCCACGCCCTGGGCGGCAAAGTGGACGCCTCGGCCCAACGGGAATACGGTCATGCCATCGTCGAACCGGCGGCAGGCAATTCCCTGCTCCCCGCAGAAAATTTCCAGGCCTGGATGTCGCACGGTGACAAGGTCATCGAACTCCCGCCAGGTTTTTCGTCGCTGGCGCAGTCGGGCAACAGCCCCTGCGCCGCCATGGCCGACCCGGCGCGCAAATACTACGGTTTGCAGTTCCATCCCGAAGTCAACCATACCGTCGGCGGGGCCGAAATCATCCGCCGGTTTGTTGTGGATATCGCGGGCGCGACTCCCGATTGGACGCCGCAATCGATTATCAACGAGTCGGTGGCGCGCATCCGCCAGCAGGTGGGGAATGCGCGGGTGCTGGCAGCCGTCTCCGGCGGGGTCGATTCGTCAGTTGCCGCCGCGCTCGTCCACAAGGCCATCGGCGACCAGTTGGCGGCGGTCTTCGTCAACACCGGCTTGCTGCGCAAGAACGAGCCAGAGCAGGTTGCGAGCGCCTTCCGCGAGATGCTCGGCGTGGAGTTGGTGGCCGTCGATGCCGCCGATGAGTATTTCGCCGCGCTGGCAGGCGAAGCCGACCCAGAAAAGAAGCGCAAAATCGTCGGCGAGAAGTTCATCCGCATTTTCGAGCGCGAAGCCAAAGCCCTGGGGCAGCCGCCCTTCCTGGTGCAAGGCACAATCTATCCCGATGTGGTCGAATCCTCGGCCCCCGACCGCAATAAAGCGGATAAAATCAAAACGCACCATAACGTCGGCGGGCTGCCGAAGGATATGACCTTCCAGTTGGTCGAGCCGCTGCGTTACCTGTTCAAAGACGAGGCGCGGGCGGTTGGCGAAGCGCTGGGGCTGCCGACCGAAATGGTCTGGCGGCAGCCGTTTCCGGGGCCAGGCCTGACCGTCCGCATCCTGGGCGAGGTCACACCCGAACGCGCCGACAAACTGCGCGAGGCGGATGCCATTCTGACGCAGGAACTGGCAGCGGCTGGTTTGCTCGGAAAGGGAGCAGGTACTTCCCAGGCATTCGTTGTGCTCCTGCCGGTCAAATCAGTCGGCGTGATGGGCGACCAGCGCACCTACCAGGATGCCTGCGCCATCCGGGCGGTCGTCACCGACGATTTCATGACCGCCGACTGGGCGCGTATCCCTTACGAAGTGCTGGCGCGCATCTCGACCCGTATCGTCAACGAAGTGCGCGGCATCAACCGGGTAGTGTACGATATCACCAGCAAGCCGCCGGCCACGATTGAATGGGAATAAGAACGATATTAGATATTCGAAAATCGATATTCGGTTATGCCATCTGCTCTTTTGCTTTCTTGGAGACTCCCATGAGCATCGAACGTCGTCCTGATGAAAACCCTTTTCCCGCCCCGCCCATTCATGCCCTGGCTGCCCTGGCAACCATCGCGCTGGATGGGTTGTTCGGCATCCCCGAACTGGCTGCCGTCAGCATCCCAATTCTCAGCCCCATCGTTGGCGCGCTTGGGTTTGCCGCCACCACTCTGGTGCAGCGTTTTGTTGCCAAAGACGAATGGGGCGCATCGCTTGCCAAAGGCGTGGTGCTGGGCATCGTGGCGGGAGTCCCTTACCCGGTGGCCGGGACGGCGGTCGGCGCGCCGCTGTTAATTTGGGCTGGCCTGCATCAGTGGCGCAAACTGCCCCAGAGCGGCAACAACCAGTTGGTTGATGAAGCCCTGCGCGACCAGTGCGCGCTGGAGGACAAGTCAGGGGGCGAGTAGATTAATCAAACCGTCCCGAAGGTTCTTAAGGCAAATTGGAACGCTTTCCGAACCTTCGGGATGTTTAAGGGCGCGAGTAACATGAATCCAGACCGAAAACGCTGGAACGAATAGCAAAAAGTATTACAGGAATCCCTGCTGCGTGGAAACGACCATCCCCGGACGATAGAACTCTTCCTGGCCCAGCACGCCGCCACCCACCCGGCAGAGATGTCTGGGAGCGGGGAGTGGTCGTTCGCCGACGAAGTTCTGTCTGGCCTGGATGAAGCTGCCCTGCGCCACACCCCGCCGGGCGGCGAACACTCCATCGCCTGGATTCTCTGGCACCTGGCGCGCATCGAAGATGTCACCATGAACCTGCTGGTGGCCGGGAGTCCGCAGGTTTTTCAAAGCGCAGGCTGGCGGGAACGACTCGGCGCGGAACTCGAACACACCGGCAATGCAATGGATGTGGATGCCGCGCGCTCAGTCAGAAGGTGTCTATTGAAGCCCTGCGCGCTTACCGGCTGGCAGTAGGCCGCCGCACACGGGAGATTGCGCAGAATATCCAGCCCGGCAGCCTGAAGCAGAAGGTTGACCCGGCCCGGCTGGAAACCATCCGTGAACAAAACGTTGTCTTGCCGGAATCCGCTGAAATCATCGCCTATTGGGGCGGGCGCGCCCTGGCCGGGTTGCTGCTTATGCCTCCCACCCGGCACAATTTCCTGCATCTGAACGAAGCCCTGCGCATCCGGCAGAAATTGCGCTGAGCGGCAGGACATACGCGCGAAAAGCCGGAGCCAGAATTGGCCGGCTTTTGTAACTGCTCAGGCATAGATACTTCTGCGACCCTTCGGCGGGCTGGAAGCCCTTCCTCAGTACAAAAAAGCCCTTCGGACTACAAGACAGAGTCGGCTTTAGCCGACTTTCATGAACTGAGGCAGGGACTGCATAGCGTCCCGCCGAAATGGGATGGAATGCAGCCAGCCTGAGTAATTACCGGCTTTTTTTATTTATGGCTGCTGGCAAAATTGCCGTTCGAGCGCCATCCTTACATCTTCTGATATTTTTGGGTGAGCCAATCCCTGGCATCCTATTTCGTCCAGCCGCTCGCGGAAATGGGATGCAATTTCTGCCAATTTATTATTTTCCCCGGCAAGCGCATAAGCCTGGATGAATGGCAGCCACTCAATTTCGGTCGCTGTGTAAAAGACATTTTTCGCGCTAGCCTCATCGCCTAACCGCCGTACTGCTTCCCAATCATCTTTTTGGCGGGCCAGGGCGGCTTTTTGGTAGTAATAGCACCAGCCGTGCTCAGGTTCGAGGCCAAAAACAATCGACGGGGGAACTTTTCCTGGCACATCAGTCTGCGCATGGTCAATTTCTGAGAAAGGCGCCATTTGCAGGAACGCCTGGCCGTCTCCTTGCCAGACTTCTGGCAAATGTCCATCAATCACGCGCACGCAATCGCTCTCCTGGTTTTGAATAAGCAATAAGATGTTGCGATAATTGGCATAAGTGATGATTTTGCGACGATTGTCATACTGCTGGCGTTCGCGCGCCAGGACTTTTTCGACTGTTTCTGTGTTGGGGATGGCAGCGAAAACCCCCGGTTGGATGTCTTTTTCGCTCAATGGCACAGGGTAATAAATCAGGTTGGCCGGCCCCCAAATAAAGTAGTCTTCCTGAATCGGCGCCAGGGGATAATGCGCCACGAGGGTCACACTTTGCTCGAGGTGTGGAATGCGCCAGGCCACTTGCCACCAGAAGTTGTTCATGGAGGCTGTTTCGGCGGCAAATTTGACCGAATTGGCAAAATGCGTCAGCATGGCAGCCAAAATCAGGATAGAGAATACGGCCTGTTGCCATGCTTTGCGGGGCAAGAAAGATATCAGCGCGGCCAAAAACATCACCGCGCCGGCGGAACCAATCAGCGTGTAGCGTGAATAATAGGGGAACGATACCTCGCGGTTTGCCAGTATGACCGGTATCAGCCCGGCAAAAACGCTGCCTAATCCCAGCCAGAGCGCTTCACGCTGCCAGTTATTATTATCGCTATCGAGACTGCGCAGCGCGTACCAGGCAGCCAGAATTGCCAGCAACCCTAACCCGATACCAGCCAGGGTTTGCGTTGCGCTCATGAATTTCGACATCTGCGCCAACGGCGTGACCCAGGCCATGACCAGCACATCCCAGGCATCCAAAAGAATGCCAATCGCCCAGTTAAACATTGCCCGCAGGGGTGAAACCAGGAACAGGCTCAATTGCGCGCCTGCGTTGGTGGCCTTGCGCTCGCCAACGAAGATAAAAACGCGCCAGAAAACAAAACCAATTGGGACAATTGCCAGCGGCAGCCAGCCCAAGGCTGCCTTCTTGATTCGCGCTATCCAGGCTGTTTCGGCACGGATTGCCAGCAGGAAAATCAGCAGGAAACGGATAATCTCGAAGCCGATGTAATATTCCATCAGGCCGAGGTAGAGCCAGCCAGTCAGGGCAGAAACAACCAGCCAGGGGGTCCGTTTTCGCATGGAACTGGTTCCGGTAAAGGCTCTCACGGTCAGGGCGAGTGAGAACAGCGCCAGGGCCAGGGCTACAATATGGGATTGGTAATCAATCGCATTCGGCTGGGAAAGGAAACCGGGATAAACCACAAAAAGCAGCGCCATGCTTATTGCAGCTGCCCTCGCCTTAGGCCAAAGCATTCCCAACATCCACCCGAAAGTTAGCCCGCCCAATGAGCGAAAGAGATATGCGCTCAAGTTGTACCAGAGCGGGTTTTCGCCAAAGAGTTGGTAAATGGGGTACATCAGCCAGGCGCGCAGGGGGCGGTCTACGCTGTAGATGGAGAAAAATGTATCTGGCCCGTAGGCCTTTGCCGCCCACATCAGATACCAGTCGTCAAAGGTATAGCCAAATTTCGCCGCCAGTGGCAGGTAGGCCAGCGCGGCTGTAAAGAAAATGAGAATTGTGGCTTTCACGTAGGCGGGGATGGGCCTTGCAGTGAATGTTTTCATAATGATATTGGGGGAAATTGCGAATCTTGTCTGCGCTCAGTTCCTCTTTTACCCAAGTCACCAAATCGCCTCGATAGCCGCCATCCGCGAAAATCTTTTTGAGCCGTTCGGTCAATTCAGGCTTTAACTTCAAATCAACCAGTGCTTCTTTTCCGGCGTGAACATCTGCTGTGTTCGCAGCGGCTGCCTTTGCCAATACGACAAGCCCAAGTGTATCAGTAATCAGGGTTCTTTTACGACCTGGAACCTGTTTTCCGCCGTCAAAACCGATTTTTTCGCCGCCTTCAGCGCTTTTTGCGCTCTGACTGTCAATAATCCTAGTACATCTTGGC
>CAYLZI010000168.1:0-6638 GCA_964388215.1 uncultured Anaerolinea sp. | reverse complement strand
GGCGATGTTGCGGGTGGTGGCGCGGGTTTTGCCTGCTATGACGGCGGCGGGCATGGGGGGCAGGGGTAAGACGCGCTCATGGGTGGAGGCGGGTTTGGCGAGGGCTTTTTGAAGGGCTTCGAGCAGGGCAGCGCCGGTGGGGTAGCGTTCGCGCGGGTTTTTGCTGAGGGCTTTGAGCAGGACGGCTTCGGTTTCGGCGTTGAGTTGCGGGTTGAGGCTGCGCGGGGGCGGGGGTGGTTGGGTGAGGTGCTGGAGGGCCAGGCTGGCGGGGGAGATGTCGTCGAAGGGGACGACTCCGGTGAGCATTTCGTAGAGGATGACGCCCAGCGCATACAGGTCTGATTGGGGGATGGCGTCGGTGGAGCGGCGGGCTTGTTCAGGGGAGATGTAGTGCGGGCTGCCAAAGGCTTCGCCCGATGAACCCTGGTTGACATCCAGTGCCAGGCCGAAATCACCCAGCACGATGCGCCCGTCGCTGGCGATGAAGATGTTGGATGGTTTGATGTCACGGTGGATGACGCCGTGTTTGTGGGCGTAGTCGAGCGCGGAGGCGATGGCGTTGCCGATGTGCAGGATTTCGGGGGAGGGGAGTTTTTCTCCGCGCGTGGCGTGGCTGTTCAGGATGCTGGCCAGGTCGGGGCCGTCTATGTATTCCATGACGTAGTAGTACAGGCCGTCTTGGTCGTCGGCGTAATAGATTTGGATGATGTTTTCGTGCCGCCAGCGGGCAACGGCGCGGGCTTCGGTGATGAACCTTCGGGCGTATTGTGGGTTGTCGCGGAAGCGGGCGTCTATGACTTTGATGGCGACCGGTCGCTGGAGCTTGATGTCGTGTCCATAGTAGACTTGCGCCATGCCGCCGCGCCCAATGACGCGCTCGATGCGAAAGTTGGCGAGTTTTTTGCCGATGAGTGGGTCAGTCGTCATGGGTTAGCGCTCTGGTTGGGTTTTGCGGCTGGCGAGGGTGATGCGGTGCAGGTCATAGATGTAGTTGTTGAAGCCTTTAACGTAAGCATCGAGGTAGTCTTGGGTGATGTCGTGGGCTAAACCGGCGCGGCCAACGGCTTGCAGGGCAGCGACGTGGGGACGGAAGTCGCGCAGGCTGATGCGCATGACTCCTTCAGAGTCGGTGATGATGCCCCAGACGAGTTGTTTTTGCTCGTTGTCGTCTTTGGCGGTGACGAATCGCCGCAGGGTGCTGGATGGGACGACTGCGCCAACGTTAGAGAACACTTCGCGCCCTTTGAGAACGTTGTTGAGCAGCTCGAATCGCCCGGGAATCTGGTCGAGCAGGCGTTGGAGGGGTGGGGGAATGTGCGCCAGGGCTTTGATTGCGCCTACGCTGGTGCTTTCGCCTTGGATGGCGATTTCTTTGAGTTTGTCGAATATGGTTCCGAAACCGGCCAGGGTTGCCAGGTAGACTCGCTGGGCTTCGTCGAATTGAGCGTAGAGGATGGGTCGCTCGCCTTTGTAGCCTTCGTAGGCGTTGAGGGTTTGGATGGCGCGTTCGTGCAGGTTGGGCAGGTCGAGTTCGGCCAGGGGGACTTCCATGCTGAGTGGGTAGAGCCGGTTGCGCGGGGAGCGGCGGCTGGCGTCCATGGGGATGAGCATAGAGGGGTTCTGGCGGCGAGATTCATTGATGGCGGCGGCAATCTGCTCGGCAATGGGACGGGTTGCGCGGTCGGAAGCCAGTTTTTTGAGTTTCGTTTCTAGTTCGGGGGAGGGCTGGTATTTGGCGGCGTGCAGGGCGCGGTATAGCACCAGCAGGTCATTGACGGTGAGTTTGAGTGTGTTGTTGCGCTGTTTGAAGTAGTGCCGCAGGTTGAGGCAGGGGCGCAGGTTTACTTTGCTCGACTCTGCTCCGGCTTCGGCGGTGGCGCGTGGGGCGTTGCGAATCTGTTCGCGGTCGGTGGCGGTGAGGGGGAATGCCAGGATGCTGAACATGCGCTGGATGGCGGGGCGCGCGGCAGGCAGGGTGTTCAGGTATACGGCCCACGAAAGGGCTTCGTTCGTCAGGATTTCGGCCAGGGCTGCGCCCAAAATGCCATCAAAAAAGATGTGCGATTGGTCGAATACGGCGGTCTGGTCGGTTTGTAAAATGGTCAGGGCGTGGCTGCCAATGCCGCGTTCGGCCTGGCGCAGGGTGGTGAGTGGCAGGCTGGCGGGGCGCGCGTCTGCATTGATGAGGATGGGCGCAAATCGCAGACGGGCCAGTTCCTCGGCCACAGAGGGGGAGAGTTTGCGGAACAGGGCGGGCAGGGCAGCGCGTTTGACTCGCGCCAGGTCGGTCAGTTGGGCGGGTTGCGCGCCGGGCAGGGTCAGCAGGGCGGCAATTTGGGCGCGGACGGTTTCTGCGTTGAGCGGCTGGCTGCTGCCTGGGGCGCAGACGGGCAGCAGGTAGTAATTGCCCCGCAGGATGATGCCGATGTGGGCCTGGTCGAAGTTGTATGGGATGCGTGTTTCGCCGTATTGCCCCGGTTCCAGGTAAGCCAGGATAGACATTTGCCGCTGGTAGGCAGGAAGGTCTTTTTCGGCGGCCTGCATGTCGCGCTGCCATTCGGCGCGCAGTTCGGCGGGTAGTTCGCGCATCGCTTCTTGTAAAAAATGCTGGAATTTGATGCGGCGATAGTCGGGGTAGTCGTAACTGGCGGCTTCGGCGCCGCGCCGATAGGGGCGCTGAGTTTCCCACTCGCGGTACAGGCTGGCATATTGCGCCGCTTCGGGCAGGGTTTGGGTGGTTTCTCGTAGGATGCGCGTGGAGATTCGTTCGCGCCACTCGATTTCGAGCAGGGCATCGTATTGGTGGATGACGCTGATGGCAGCCATTGCCCAGGCTGTTAACCGGTCCAGTTCGTTTAGGCGGATGCCGTGCTGATGCAAGAGCGTGCCAAAGCCGTGCGTTTCAATAACGTGCCGGGCGGTGTCTTCGCGCAGCGCATAATCAACGTAGAATTGCCAGATGCCCTCCGGGAAGGCCGATTCGGGGTCTTTCCCGGCCAGTTGGAGCAGGTTTTGGTAGCCCCAAATGACGGCAGCGGGCGCAACGAGGATAGCGCCGGATGCGGCTTGGTCGAAGAGGAATTCTAACCCGCTAAACAGGGCAGTGACGTGCTTTTGAACGGTTTGCTGTGGCAACCGCTGCCCTCCCAGGCGCGTTAACCCGCTCAAAATCATGCCGGGGATGTTGCCGGCCGGGATGATTTGCGAGGTAACGCCCACAACCGCTTCAATTTCGGGCAGGCTCAGACGCGACAAATCGCGCACCGGCGGCGATTGGGCAATGGATTTCAGGTCGGTGGCGGTTTCGATGGTGGCTTGTTCGAGTTTTTGGTTTGTCATAGGCAGTCAACGCGCAAGTATTATACAACAGTTGGTTTTTTCATTCGTAATAGCAAAAATTAGATGCGGCAATTTGAATATTTGCTGTTTCACAAATTGCTACAGCGCATATAATAGTGGCAAGGAGATTGGAATGGGCGAGACATTAAACTTGCTGCTGGTCGAAGACAGCGCGTTCGACGCGCGTTTATTGGTCTATGATTTGCAGCAAGCAGGTTTTGACGTAAGTATGCAGCGCGTCCAAACAGAAGACGAGATGCGCGCGGCGCTTACTCATCGGCAGTGGGATGCCGTTATCTCCGATTTTCACCTGCCCTCGTTTAGCGCATCCGATGCCTTGCGCGCGCTGCATGAAAGCGGCCTCGACCTGCCCTTCATCATCGTTTCAGGCGTGATTGGGGAGGAAACAGCCGTCCAAATCATGCGGGCCGGGGCGCATGATTACCTGATGAAAGGCAACCTGAACCGGTTAGGCGAAGCCTTGCGGCGCGAGATGCGCGAGGCGCGGGTGCGAGAAGACCGGCGACAGGGGGAGGTTGCCCTGCGCGAGAGCGAGGGCCGCTTGCGGATGCTGTTTGAGCGTTCCAACGATGCCATTTTCGTCGTCGAAAAAAAATCGGGACGTTACCTGGATGCCAACCGCGCTGCTGAGAAGTTGACCGGGCGGACGATTGCCGGGATAAAAAAGTTGGCCATTTTCGACATTGCGCCTGAAGGGGCGGCGGAACGGTTAGACAGCATCTTATCCGCGCGTGAAACGGTTGATTTTGGCGAAGTCAATTACCTGCGGCCCGATGGCTCCATGCGCATCGCGCTTTTGAGCGTTTTGCCCATCAACGATGATATTGTCTTTGGAATTGCTCACGATATTACAGAAGCCAAACAGGCCCAACAGGCGCTGGAACGCCGCGCCCGCGAGATGGAAGCCTTATATAAAACCAGCCTGGAGATTAACGCCCAAATTGATTTGATGGCTTTGCTGAATACGACTGTGAAGCAAGCCGCCACCCTGCTCAATGCCCCAATGGGCAGCTTGCACTTAGTAGAACCAGACGGCCAGACATTAAAACTGGTGGTTTCTTACAACCTGCCGGATGTCTATTTGGGGGTAAAGCTGCGGCTGGGGGAGGGGCTTTCGGGCCGCATCGCACTGACCGGTGAGCCGATGATGGTTTCGGATTATTCGCTGTGGGATGAGCGCGCCGCCGCTTTTGAGAAAGGCGGTTTTCGGCGTGTTTTAGGCGCGCCGCTCAAGGTGAAAGATAAGGTCATCGGCGTTATCAACGTGACGGATAACTCATCAACCGAGCCGTACTCTACACAAGAAATTCGCCTGTTGCAACTGATTGCCGACCAGGCCGCGATTGCGGTAGAAAATGCCCGCCTGTTCGAGACCGCCCAGCGCGAACTGGCTGAGCGCCGCCAGGCAGAAGCCGCCCTGCGCGAAAGCGAAGAACGTTACCGCACCATTGTGACCGGGGCCGATGTCGTTTCGTTCATGCTGGATGAGAAAGGGGTTTTCACCCTCTCCGAAGGCAAAGGATTGGCCCAGTTGGGACTAAAACCTGGTCAGGTAGTGGGTGTTTCGGCGCTGGAAATATACCGGGAGTATCCCAGCATTGTCAACGCTATCAGGCGCGCCCTGGCAGGGGAGACTACGAAAAGCGAAGACCACATTGGCGAGATAATCTTTGATGCCACTTATGCGCCCCTGTTTGGTGAAAATGGGAAAGTGGATGGCGTGATTGGAGTTGCCGTCAACATCACTGAGCGCATCAAATCTGAAGAACAACTGCGCGAAAGCGAACGCAGTTATCGTGGTTTATTTAATAGTGTCGCCGATGCAATTTATATCCAAGACTGGCAAGGCCGCTTCTTAGATGTCAACCAGGGCGCAGTGGACATGTATGGATACCCCCGCCAATATTTCATTGGTAAAACCCCCGAAGCGTTGGGACCGCCAGAACGAAATGATTTCGAGCTTGTCAAACAGGCGCACCAGCGGGCTTTCAACGGCGAAATGCAATCTTTTGAATTTTGGGGACAGCGCGGCAACGGCGAACTCTTCCCAAAAGATGTCAGGCTTTATAAAGGAACTTATTTTGGGCATGACGTGGTGATTGCCCTGGCGCAAGATATTACCGAGCGCAAACGCGCCGAGCAAGCCCTGCGCCGTCAATTAAAAGAGTTGACCCTCCTGCACGCTATTGCAGGCATGGCAATTCGCGCCCGCTCCATAGACGAATTGGTCGAGTTTGTCACCCGGCAAGTAGGTCGAATTTTCTACTCAGATAACTTTGGCTTTGGCTTTTTAGACGAAACCGGTCATTTCTTGCGCCCGCATCCATCTTATCAGGGACTGACCGAAGGCGCGCCGCGTATTTATGCCGTTCATGGCAGATTATCTGGCTCGGTTATTTTAAGCGGCAAACCGCGCCGTGTTGGTGACGTTACCAATGTATCGGAATATGTTATGGTCACATCCGATATCCACTCTGAGTTGTGCGTCCCCATAACAATTGGGGAGCGCGCCATTGGCATTATTAATGCCGAAAGCAAACAGCCAGACTTTTTTACCGATGCCGATGAACGCCTCATGCTTACCATCGCCGACCAAATGGCAAACGCCATCGAACGCTTTCGCTTGTTCGAGGCCGAAAGCAACCGCCGCCGCGAAGCCGAGACCCTGCGCGAGGTAATCGGGGCATTATCCACATCCCTCGAATTGGCTCAGGTGCTTGAAATCATCATGGCATCCATTGAACGGGTCGTCCCATTCGATAGCGCAACCATCTTCCTGCTTGAAGGCGACCACCTGCGCGTGATGCTGGCGCGCGGCATCCCCAATATGGACGAACTATTGACGCGCGTTTTTCCTGCCAACGACCCCCTGTTTGCAGAAACCCTGCTCAATGGAAACCTGCTTATCCTGGATGATGCCCAGAATGACCCGCGTTTTCTTCGCTGGGGTGATACCTCCTACGTTCACGGCTGGATGGCCGTTCCGCTGGTTGCGCGCGGCGAGATAATTGGCTACATTACCCTCGATAACCGAAAACCCGCTGCATATTCACAAGACCAGGCCAAACTGGCCCAGGCTTTTGTTAACCAGGCTGCCATCGCCATTCAGAATGCCCGCCTGTTCGAGGACATTCAGGACTCCTTGCGCGAGTTGAATGAAGCCTACGAAACCACAATCGAGGGCTGGTCGCGCGCGCTCGACCTGCGCGACCGCGAAACCGAAGGACATACCCTGCGCGTCACAGCATTAACCCTGAAAATGGCCGAGGCAATGGGCT
>CAYLZI010000167.1:0-6678 GCA_964388215.1 uncultured Anaerolinea sp. | reverse complement strand
AAAACCCACTGCATCGTGGGCTTTCGTGTGGCGAGGGTGAGATTTGCCTGTCCCGTCAATCGGGAACCCCGCGACCAAAGAAAAACCCACTGCATCGTGGGCTTTCGTGTGGCGAGGGTGAGATTTGAACCCACGACCGAGCGATTATGAGCCGCTTGCTCTGCCACTGAGCTACCTCGCCATGAGCGGGGAGTATGTTACTACGCGTCCTTTTTTTTGTCAATCGGGAGTTTTAAGATTTTACGATTGCCCTGTTTGATTTGCTGGTTCGCCAAGTTCGTTCATCCGTGAGGGTATAATCTGTGACAATATGGGCACATTGAGCCGGTTTTTTATTGTTATTCTGATTTCCAGCCTGCTGACGGCCTGTCGCGGCGACCCTGGCCTGTGGGGCGCGCCGCTTACCCCCACCCCATCAACTGTCAACCTGGTCATCCTCCCCACTTATACGCCCTTCCCAACCCCCTTGCCAGGCCCCTCGCCGCTGGTGGTGATACCGCTTGCAGGCAGTCCCACGCCAGGCCAGGCACCTACCCGCGCCCTGAGCGGCGGCGGGAGCGCATCCCTGCCCATCCCCCAACAGACGCCCACCGCCACTCTGCCTCCAGTCAACACCGCCGGGCCGCTCGATGTGTACCAAACCCAGGGTGGGGATACACTTGATATTGTAGCAACCCGCTTCGGGCTGGAATCGCACCAACTCATCGCCGATGTCATCCTGCCGCCAGCCGATGTACTCCTGCCGGTTGGCACTATCATGCTGGTCCCCAAACCCAGCCCCGAGGAAAAACGCACACCCGGTGAGCGGCTGCTCCCCGATAGCGAAGTCGTTTATGGCCCATCCACAATTGGATTCGACTCAGCGCAATATGTCGCGGAACAAAACGGCTACCTGCATCAGTATAAAGAGTACATCTTGAGCGGCGGCTGGGCAACCGGCGCGCAGGCCATCGAACGCATCGCGCTTGAAAATTCGCTCAACCCACGCATCATCCTGGCGATCATCGAATGGGAAAGCCATTGGGTGCGAGGACAACCCAAAAACCTGGCCGACGACGAATACCCGCTCGGCTACGTTGATTACCACTATCGCGGCCTATTCCGCCAACTCATGTGGGCATCCGGTATGCTTTCCGAAGGTTACTACAATTGGCGTTCTGGCGCACTGACCACCCTCGCCTTCAGCGACGGCTCCAGCCTGCGCATGAACCCGCACCTCAATGCCGGGACCGCTGCAATTCAATACTATTTCGCCCAAACCCACACCCGCGCTGAATGGGAGCAGATTGTTGCGCCAACCGGGTTCGCCGCCCTATATGCCGAGATGTTTGGCCCAACCTGGGAGCGTGCCCGGGCCTTCGAGCCGACCCTGCCAACCGGCCTGCGCCAGCCCGAACTCAGCCTGCCCTTCGAACGCGGCAAAATCTGGGCTTTCACCGGCGGCCCACACTCAGCCTGGGAGCGGCGCGGGGCAATGGCCGCCCTCGACTTCGCGCCCGGCTCAACCGTCGGCGGCTGCGCCAAATCCGACAACTGGGTGTTGGCGCCTGCTCCTGGCATCGTAGCCCGCACCGGCGAGGGTGTCGTCATCCTCGACCTGAATGGCGACGGCGACGAGCGCACCGGCTGGGTGCTTCTCTTCCTCCATATTGCCACGCAAAGCAAAGCCAAACCCGGCGCAATGTTGGCGCAAGACGACAAAATCGGCTTTCCATCTTGCGAAGGCGGCGTCTCCACCGGCACGCATGTCCACCTGGCCCGCAAATACAACGGCGAGTGGATTCTGGCCGACGGCCCGCTGCCCTTTGACCTGGATGGCTGGATTTCGCGCAACGGCGCAGCCCCCTACAAAGGCACACTCACCAAAGGCGATACAATCATTGAAGCCAGTACCAGTGGCAGCTTCGAGACCCGCATTATTCGTGAAAAGAAGTGAAACATAACACGTGATTCGTGATTGGTAATTTGAAAAACATGCGTTTACGATTGACAGGAATCTTCCTGACACTCAATATTCTCCTACTCTCGTGCGCTGCCGGGTCAGAAACGGTCCCGCCGACGCCTGCCTCGCCGCTCATCGAAGAATTTCCCACCCCGGCAGCAGTTTTCACACCCCTCCCCACCCGCCCACCTTACGAACCCGGCCAACTGGTAGATTACATCGCCCAAACCGGCGATACCCTCCCCGCCCTGGCAGCCCGCTTCAACACAACAGAAGCCGAAATCCGCGCCGCAAACCCGGTCATCCCACAAGATGCCACCACCATGCCGCCCGGCTTCCCCATGCAAATTCCCATCTACTATAAAGCCCTGTGGGGAACGCCTTACCAGATACTTCCCGACAGCCTGTTCATCAACGGCCCGGCCCAGGTTGGATTCGACATCAGCGCGTTTGTCAATTCCCAGCCCGGATGGTTAAAGAACTACCGCGAACACATCGCCGATGGCCCACGCAGCGGCGCGGAACTGGTGCAAATCGTCTCCACTAACTTCAGCATCAGCCCGCGCCTGCTGCTGGCCCTGCTCGAATACTATTCTGGCGCGTTAAGCAAGCCCGAACAACCTGCCGACACCGCCTACCTGCTGAACTACTACAACCCGGCCTATCGCGGCGTCTACCTGCAACTGATTTACGCCGCAAACACCCTCAACAACGGCTACTACGCCTGGAGGCGCGGCACGCTGCTGGAATTTGAACGCCCCGACGGCCGCTTATATCGCCCCGACCCCTGGCAAAACGCTGCCAGCGTAGCCATCCAGTATGCTTTCTCACGCCTGCACTCCTCCCCTCTCTTCGACCAGATGATTGGCCCCGGCGGCCTGGCTGAAACGTATACCGTTTTGTTTGGCGACCCCTGGCAAAACATCGCGCCCCACCTACCCGGCAGTTTGCAGCAGCCATCGCTCAGTTTGCCCTTCGAGAATGGCAAACCCTGGAACTATACCGGAGGCCCGCATACCGGCTGGGGCAAAGGCGAGCCATACGCTGCCATTGACTTCGCCCCCACCGGCGTTTCAGAGTGCAACGCCACCACCGAATGGGTAACAGCCATGGCCAACGGTGTTGTAGCGCGCTCCCAGCCCGGCCAAATCATGTTCGACCTGGATGGCGACGGCGACGAGCGTACCGGCTGGGCCATCTTCTACCTGCACCTCGCCACTCAAAACCGACCTGCCGCCGGGACGCAGTTCAAGGCAGGCGACCGCATCGGTCACGCCTCCTGCGAAGGCGGCGAAAGCACGGGTACGCATATCCACATTGCCCGTAAATACAACGGCGAATGGATTCTGGCTGACAGCCCCATCCCCTTCAACATGGGCGGATGGGTAGTACATAACGGCGCTGTCCCCTATAAAGGCACGCTGACCCGCTTTTCGCAGACTGTCACCGCATCCACCCAATCGGAAGCCAATAGCCTGATAAAGCGCGAGGAATGACCCCCGGAGTCCAAAGTCTCCGACTTTGGCAAAATGTGGAAAATGCTCATACGTTTCGTGCTAAAATAATCTTATGGAACCATCTCCTAAAGCAAAGCAAAATGGAAAAGCCGCTGCCCGCCCCAACCATCCATCTTATCAGAAACATCGGCGCGATTTCACCCGCCAGATTCTCATCCCCATAGTCCTCACAACCCTCGCCGGGTTAGGTTTTGTGGGGCTATCCATTTATGGAGTCGTGGGCCGCAGCCCCAACGTCAGCCTATGGGGCGATATCGCGCTCATCTGGCTCATCATTCCAATGATGCTGTTGGCTCTGGTCATCCTGGCCCTGGTCGGCGGGATGGTGTATGGGCTGGCGAAATTGCTTGGCGCAGCCCCGCGCTATACCGGCCTGGCCCAGCGCTATGCACTGTGGCTGAATGCCGAAATCGTGCTGTGGACTGAAAAAATCGTCCAACCGGTACTCAGCCTGAAGGCCTGGCTGGGAATATTCTCGAACACCCAGAAGGGCACTCGACGCGAGGAGTAACATGACCCCCAAAGAAGCTATCGAACTGCACAAACCGCATTCCAGCAAGACCCTGCTGACCGGCGCGCTGGTCGGCGCGGGCGCGGGACTGGTTGCCGCTGCGCTGTTACGCCGCCGCGCTGAAAAAAGCGGACGAGACAGCACCCTGACCATCACCGAGGGCATCAAACTTGGGTTGCTGGTCTTTGGCTTATTCCGCGCCATCTCAGCGCTGGGAGATGACGACTAACTCGCAGCAAAAAAAAAGGGGCTGTCCAAAAAATTGGACAGCCCCTTTTTTTGACCCTGTTCGGCCACAAAAATCCTCGCCAAAACCATCCTTACGAGCGCAAAAAGACAACGCCCGCCTGGGAATCGCCACGGAAATGCCGTCCTATCAGCCAGAAGGGAGAAGTTGAAACTGTTTTAGGAAAGATTTTATTCCCGGTCAACGTGGAACAACTTGAATTTGGCGGCTTTGGGGCAATCCTCCGCCGCGTGGCCGGATTCGCCGCAAAACTGGCAGCGAGCGGGCGGCGGCTTTTTATCCGCCCGGAGTTTTGAAATCAGGCGCAAGAGCGGCGCGAAAATATTTTTCATAGACCGCCTACTCCTTCACCAGCACTAGCCCCTTCAGGTAGGCCCCCTCGGGGAAGTGAATCGAAACCGGGTGGTCTGGCCCCTGCGCAAGATATTCGATAATTTGCGCCTCCACGCCCGCATCGAGCGCGGCGCTGGCGACGATTTTCTGGAACAGGGCCGCATCGATGCCGCCGGAACACGAAAACGTGACCAAAATCCCACCGGGGCGCAGCAGTTTGAAGGCCAGGCGGTTGATGTCTTTGTAGCCGCGCGCGGCCTTCTCGGACTGGGCGGCGGTGGGGGCGAATTTGGGAGGGTCGAGGATGATTAAATCCCAGGCGCGGTTCTGGTCGCGGAACTTTCTCAGCGCTGTAAACACATCCGCATCAGACCATCCCAGGACGGTTATTGAGCCTGTCGAAACACTGTCGGCTGATATTCCGTTTAACCGAGCATTTTCCCGCCCAAGCGCCAACGCTTCGCCGCTGGTATCGACCGATAGCACCGATTTCGCGCCTCCCGCTGCGGCGTGAATGCTGAACCCACCCGTGTAGCAAAAACAATTGAGCACATCGCGCCCCTGGGCAAGTTCCCCCACTCGTCTGCGGTTGGCGCGCTGGTCGAGGTAGAAGCCGGTTTTGTGGCCGGAGGCAATATCAACCAGGAATTTCAGGCCGTATTCGGTTATCGTTATTCGAGATTCGAGATTCGAGCCGCGCAAAAGACCGGTTCGGGGCGGCAGGCCTTCCAGTTCGCGCACATCGGCGTCGGAGCGTTCGTAGATAGTGGTTGCGCCAGTCTGTTCGAGCAGCAAGTCGGCCAGGGTCTCGCGCCAGAACTCGCAGCCAGCCGTTAACGATTGCAGGACGAGAATCTCTCCATAACGGTCAACGACCAGGCCGGGCAACCCATCTGATTCAGCGTGGATGAGACGCATGGCATCAGAAGCCTGCTCCAGCCCCAGCGCGGAGCGCCTTTCCAGCGCGGATTGTATCCTTCGCCGGAAAAAATGCACATCTAACGCTTCCTGCGGGTCAAATGTCCAGACCCGCGCCCGGATTTGGGAGGTCGGAGAGTACGCGGCGCGCGCCAGCCAGTTGCCCTGCGCGTCGCGCACTTCGACGGTTTCGCCAGGCTGTGGGCTGCCGGTGACTTTATCCACCGCGCCGGAGAAAATCCAGGGATGGCGGCGCAGGAGTGACTTTTCACGTCCGGGTTTGAGAATGAGGGTGGGCATGGGGTGAGTATAACTCACATGCTATAACCAGCGCAGGCGAAAATTGCGCCTTTTTCGTAAGGTGGAATGCGCAATTTTCACCTGTGGGTATTATATAATTTTCGCGTGACCAATCGCGTTCTCCTGTACGACCACTTCTCCCAACGCTGGCTGGAATTTGTCAACCCGGTCAGCGTGCTAGTTGCCCGCGCGCCCGGCGAGGCGCTGGCGGCTTTGCAGGCCGTCGAAGCCGAAGTGGGGCGCGGACGCTGGGCGGCGGGCTGGGTGACTTACGAAGCCGCCTCCGCCTTTGACCCGGCCCTGGTGACGCATGACGACCGGAGCGGCCTGCCGCTGCTCTGGTTCGGGATTTACCAGGCGCCCCAGGCAGCCTACGCGCCGCCCAAAGTCGGGCAGGGCGCGCCTCTGAGTTGGCAACCTTCCGTCAGTGTAGACGAATACAACGCCGGGTTCGGCCAAATCAAGAATCAGATTGCCGCCGGGCATACTTACCAGGTCAATTACACCTTCCGCTTGCGCGCGCCATTTTCTGGCAATGCCTGGGAACTGTTCGCCCGCGCCGCGCACGCCCAGGGGGGCGGATACCCGGTTTTCGTCGAGACCGATGATTGGGTGATTGGCTCGGCCTCGCCGGAGTTGTTTTTTACGCTCGATGGTGAGAAACTGGTCTCGAAGCCGATGAAAGGCACCGCCCCGCGCGGCCTGCGGCTGGAGGACGACCAGGCTAAAGCCGATTGGCTGCATCACTCGGAGAAAAACCGCGCCGAAAACGTGATGATTGTCGATATGGTGCGCAACGACATGGGGCGCATCGCCCGCCTGGGCAGCGTGCGCGTGCCAAAATTGTTCGAGGTCGAGAAATATCGCACCGTCTGGCAGATGACCAGCACGGTGGAGTGCGAAACCCCCG
>CAYLZI010000166.1:0-6771 GCA_964388215.1 uncultured Anaerolinea sp. | reverse complement strand
GCCGCTCGGCCATCCCTCCGAGCGCACCCGATTTTACCATAAGATGGGGAGTATATTGAAAATATATGCGCTTTCTGAGAATTGCCGCGCCAAAACACCCATCCCGCCGTGTGCCATTGTCCATATCAGTGCCAGCGCGTCATCACACCTCTCTTGAATTTCCACTAAAACAGTCTACAATATCAATATCCTGTGAATGTAGGAGAGATGAATGGCCCAGTCTTTTAATTGCCCAAACTGCGGCGCGCCGCTAGATTACCCAGGCAATGACCCAATGATTCGCTGCCCCTATTGCAGCAGTTCCGTCATTGTGCCAGAGAACCTGCGCAGCAAACCCCACTTTTCATCCAAAATCAGCGATTTCACCTTAAGCAACCTGGGCAACCTGGGGGGGCTGGTCAATCAGGCGCGGCGCATTAACGAGGTCAAAACCCTGGCCCAGGCCGGGGATATAGAGAATGCCGTTGCCCTGTACCGTGAAATCACCGGCGTGGAGGAGTTCCAGGCACGCCAGGCGGTTGGGAACCTGGCAATGGGGCAACCTATCGTCTTTAGCGGCGTGCCTGCCGTCAGCGTGGTCAGCACCCCTGCCGTCCAAATCCAGCCAGATAAAACCGCCCAATCCATCAGCCGATGGGTGGGCTGTTTCTTTGTCGGCCTGACCCTGTTCATCCTCGTCACTACGCTAATTCCCATCCTGGCAAGCGTCGGCCTGACCGCTATGTTCAATGATTCAGGGTTCAAAGTGCCAGGGGGCGCCGAAATTCCGGTCAATCTCCCAGAAATTCGGGTTCCCGGCACGGTGGGATTCGCTGCCAGGGAGCTTTCTTTTGGCGGCGAGGGAACCGGCCCCGGCCTGTTTGGAGATGCGCGGGCTATCGGCTTTAACCCATCGAACGGCAATCTCTATGCGGCCAATTACGACGATGGCAGGGTGCAGGCCTTCGATGCAGATGGAAAGTTCATCACCCAATGGATAATTCCAAAAGAAAAAACTGACCCCTATTTTGGCGATATGGCTGTGAGCAGTGACGGTACAATCTACATCCCTGTTTATGGGGTTTTGAAATTGTTCAACCAGGACGGAACCCCGCAGGGCGAAATTGACCCAGGGCGCGATTATATTGACAATCTCGACATCGCCGCCGACGGCACGCTGGTTGTCATCGCCAACGGAGAAGACATCTTGTGGCTTTCGCCAGATGGTGAGATACTCCAAAGGGTAGATGATGCCGTTTCCAGCGTATCTGGCGATTCGGAGTTGAGCGCGTTGGTGGCGGTTGACGGCCTGGGAAACGTGTATGTGCTGGGCAGGTTCAACAACGCGGTTTTTGTGTTCGATTCGACGGGCAAATATATCAATCGCTTTGGCAGCGATGGCGACGAGCCAGGGCAATTCCGCGCCCCGCTGGCAATTGAAATAGACCGCAAAGGCCGCGTTTTTGTGAGTGACGTTAACGGAATCCAGGTGTTTAGCAACGATGGACGCTATATTGACGTAATTAAGGTGCAATATGCAGTTGCTTATGGCCTGGCCTTCGATGACCAGGACAAACTCTACATCACGACCGGCAACCATACGGTCGAAAAATACAGCATAAAGGAATAATCATGGCACAAATCCCCTGTCCCGGATGCGGTGCGCCGGTTGAAAGCAGTGAACGCGCCTGCCCCTATTGTGGAGCCGCCATCAGCGCTGCTCCGGTCTCGTCCTCTGCGCCAACTGTGCGGGTGAGCAAAGCGGCGGTTCAATCGCTGGCTTTGGGCGGTGACCCGCTCCAGGCTGTGCGCGAACAAATTGAGCGCGGCAACAAAGTTGAGGCCATTCGGCTGTACCGCGAAGCAACCGGCGTGGGGCTGAAAGAAGCCAAAGACGCTGTTGATGCAATGCAAGATGGGAAGGATTTCGACGCTGCCGCCACCCTGGTCAGCGCTGGCCCGCTGAGCTCCTTTGGCAGCAGCGCTGAGGCAATGGATTCCATTAAGGCTGATTTGCGCGGGGGGCGCAAAATAGAGGCCATCAAAACTTACCGCGAATACTTCAAGGTTGGTTTGGGCGATGCCAAAGACGCGGTTGACCAAATCGAGGCCAACCTGCAGTTTGAAGCCGCCGCAAAGCGAGACGATGCCGAAGTTCCCTCTTTTGCCCGGCCCGATGCCCCTCCGCCCGCTGCCCCAGCGGTGACGCCCAACCCGTTCGATGAGCCAAAAAAGCCGGGCGCGCCCAAATGGGTTTGGGGCTGCCTCGCCGCGGCCGTCTCGTTTTGCTGTCTGTGTGTCATCCTTGCAACTGTGGCATACTTGCTGCTGTTCCCAAATTCAGGCTAAAGAGACTCCTGGGCTGAGTTCATGTTTCGTGGGGCGGATTGTTCATCCGCCCCCTGACTGTCTAAACAGCATACAGTATGCTTTTGAAGCGACCTCTGGTGTAGTGGCAACCTGTTAAGGCTAGATGGTTGGTAACGGGGGATAACATCCTGCGCCACAGAACAGAATTTCAATATAGGAACGGTATTGGGATTAAGACATCGTTTTAATAAAAATCCAACAAAACAAGGGTATGATATCCCTATCCAGCGCTAGGAGGAGCACCCAATGATTCCCAACTTCAAAAATGTAACCCCGTATGTCATCGAATCGTCGAATTACGGCGAACGTTCGTATGATGTTTTCACCCGCCTGCTCAAAGACCGCATTATCTTTCTTGGCACCGGTATTGATGACCAGGTGGCAAATGTGGTTGTAGCGCAGTTGTTGCACCTGAGTCACGAAGACCCCGAAAAAGAAATCCGCATGTACATCAACTCGCCCGGCGGCGTCATTTATGCCGGTCTGGCAATTTATGACACGATGCAGGTGATTCCCAACCCAATCAGCACGGTTGCCGTAGGCGTAACTGCTTCCTTCGGAACGGTGCTGCTGACAGCCGGTACAAAAGGCCGCCGCTACGCCCTGCCCAATGCCACCATCCACATGCACCAGCCGCTCGGCGGCGCTCAGGGGCAGGCCAGTGATATTCTCATCCAGGCCAAGCAAATTATGCACCTGAAGTCGCTTTTGAATGGCGTGATGTCTAAACACACCGGCCAGCCGTTGGATGTCATCGAGCGCGACACCGACCGCGATTTTTACCTGACCGCCGCGCAAGCGGTGGAGTACGGGCTGGTTGATCAGGTTTTGGAGATGCCCGAGAAAAAATAATTACGCAGCAAACAAAAACGACGACCACCTGGCCGGGTGGTCGTCGTTTTTGTTGCCAGGGGGAGTGAGAACGTGTTCCGCCTGGTTGGGGTGCTTTTTTATTTGAGCGTCTCGGCAATGGCGCGGATGTGTTCGGGCGCCGAGCCACAGCAGCCGCCGAAGATTTTAATGTTCTGTTCGGCAAATTTGCGGGCATATTCGGCCATCACTTCGGGGGTCACATCATAGACCATGTCGCCGCCGTTGGTGTGCGGCAGGCCAGCGTTGGGCTTTGCCATCAAAGCAGCCTCGGGCACGGCAGCGCGCATCTGCTCGATGGCGGTCAGCGTTTCGGTCAGGGTGCGCCCACAGTTGGCGCCCATTGCGGTAACGCCCAGCGCCCAAATTTCTTTGGCAACTTTTTCGGGTTTGGTTCCCATCATTGTTCGGCCATGCGTGTCGAAACTGAACGTAACCAGGAGCGGAATATCGCCGCTGACTTGACGGACGCCTTGTACGGCGGCTTTGGCTTCGTTGATATCGCTCATGGTTTCGATGAGAATCGCATCTACACTGCCTGCCAGCAGGCCCTCGGCCTGTTCCCCAAACCCGGCAACGGCTTCTTCGTAGGTCAGTTTGCCAAGCGGCTTGAGCAGTTCGCCGCTGGGTCCAATGTCTCCAAAGACGAAGACGGATTCTCCGGCCACTTCGCGGGCCAGTTTCGCCGCAGCCGCGTTAATTTCGCGTACCTGCCCCTCCAGGCCATGCCGCGCCAAACGAAAGCGCGTGCCGCCGAAGGTGTTGGTAAGCACAACATTCGCGCCAGCCTCGATATAGCCACGATGCAGGGCGCGGATGGCTTCGGGATTTTCCAGGTTCCAGCGTTCGGGCGATGCGCCTGGTTTAAGACCGGCTTTCTGCAATTGCGTGCCGGTCGCGCCGTCGGCGACCAAAATGCCTGGCCCGGCCAGGAAATCGGTCAGTTTTGACATGGTTCCTCCAAGGGTGAGTGAATGAATAAGTTCTGATTTTACCTTGAGCCCCGGTGATTCAACCCTGTTTTCATCAAGCCACCGCGCCTCGCCATCACCTAACCGCCTGCCACGACTGAAATTCCCAGTGTCAACAACATAAACATCACCTGAATTCCGAACAGGATGGCGAAAACGCAGGCCACAATCTGGATTGTAGAAGTTCCCGCCGAAGTCCGCACTTCCTGCCCTTCAGCCAACTGCCGCACCATCTGCGCTGCCGCTGTGATTCCGTTGCGCGGGAAGCCGCCTGGCCAATACCAGAGCGGAGTTTCAACCGGGACGATGATTTTGTGTCCGTCATACTCTTTCAGCCACAGGCGCAGGGCTTCGGGCGGGTTAAAGGCCAGGGTGCTGGGCAAGACTGCCGCCCGGGCCGCCTCGGCTCCTTCAGGGATGCCCTGTTCGATGGGCAGGGCCGCCGCCGGGACATGGGGGGCGCTCTGTTTAATGGCCTCCTGCACCAGCGGGGCGAACCCGCTGCCAGCCTGTTCAAAAACCAGCACCGGGAACTGCTCCTGCAGGGCCAGGAGTGATTCTGCCTTGCGGCCTCCATCGCGCCGCAGGGCCAACCAGTGGTAGGCGAGGAAGGCGCTGAACAGAACCAATAGTTGTAGGGCGTTCAAGACATCACGCGTGAAATTTTCTCCAGCCTCGCCTAGCAGGGCGTACAAAATGTTGTAAAACAACCCGATTGCGGAGGCCATCCCGCCGATGACTGCCGCAAAAATCACCAGGTACAGATAGGCGCGGCGCACCAGCGAGCGGCGGGCGTTATCACCGCTTTCATCTTTGGAAAGCGACTCGGCTTGCATGGGCCGCCAGGCCAGCAGCCAGAGCGGCAAGCCGACCAGCAACGTGGCAAGCGCTGCGCTCAGCCGTTCGCGCAGCGAATCGCCCCAAATAATGGATGAACTGGCCAGCGTTTCGACAATAAACGAGAATAACAGCGCCAGCCCGGTGAAGGCGGCCACCAGGCCAATCAGCGAGAGAATGTAAAGGTAGAAGCGTTTCAACCCGGCCCGGCGGGCTGCGGATTCGACGCCGTCCATTTCACGCGAGAGCCAGTTCCCATAATAAGCCCAGACCACCCCCAACGGGATGCCGATGGAAACCGGCCCGCCCAACCGCGAGAGCAATTCGGCCAGCGGGAAGGTCTGCCCAAGGGCGAGGCGCAGTAAAACATCGGCCAGCACGCCAACGGAGGATAACACCGTGATAACGCCCGCCAGCGCCAGCAGGTATAAAACGCCCAGCCGCAAGTGCGAGCCGATTTCCTGAGGCTCATCCAGCGCATGCTGGCAGGCGTGCCAGGCCCAAAACCAGAGCGGCGCGCCAACCAGGGTGAGCGCCAGGCCGTTGATGAAAACTTCGCGGCCCGGTTGGCCCAAAACGGTGGTTGGGACGTAAAACAGGAAACGAATGACTTGTTGCGCGCCAAAAATGAGCATGAGCAGGCCATAAAGTGCCCAAATGTAACGGTACAGACGGCGCATATCGCGGAAGTTTTCCACATCCAGCAGGGTCAGCCAGTCAATTTGCGTTACGCGGTAGAAGTAGGCCGCCGCCGCCAGATTGAAGAATATCGCAATCAGGTTATCTACCCAGCCTTGCGAACCGCCCAGTAAGGCGCGGGAACTCTCTACCCCGGCGAGCGTGATGAGGGAACGGTTCAGAAGCGCCAGCAGGTTTTGGGCAACCGGCACCAGGGTAGCAAGCAAGATTCCATAAAGGAACACGGCCCGCAGCGTGGCGGCGTGTTCCTCGCCATCCGAGCGGGCGGCGCGCTGCGCCCATCCCCAATGCAGCAGGAAAATCGGCGCGCCCACCAAAATTAAGGCCAATGCCTGGGCCAGGGTTTCGGCGCCGGGCAGGATGAGGCCAGTGGAGAACGTGGCGCGCAGCAGCCGAATTAACCCCCACAAGACGACTTCGACGCTGATAAAAGCGACCGCGAAAAAATACAAACGGCGAATGGTTCGCATGGCGTCCCCTTATTTGACCGGCGCGGGTGTGGGCTGGTACCAATCGTAGGCCCAAAGCTGGTATGGCATTTGCTTGATTTTCCAGGCCCCGGCCTGCCGCGCAAGCCGGGCATATTCGACATAGCGCGAGCTGCTTGCAAAGGGGTCGCGCTGGTTGTAGATGATGGACAGGCCAACCGTTGCCAGGTCTTCGCTGGCTTCGGTTTGCAAGATTTCGACGCCTATGCCAGAGGGCGAAATATAGTTGTTGAAAAACGATTCTCGGAACTGCTGGTAGGTGGGTTTATGTTCGAGGTCGGCCAGGTAGGTGTAGGCTTTCTCATAATTGCGCTTTTGGACGGCCACGATGTAATTTTGCACCACGCCCTGCGGAGTAGATTCGTCCACATAGACCAGGTCATCTTTGCGGGTGAAGAAGACTGCCAGGGCAAGCAGGATGAGGACGGCAATCCCAAGCAAGATTCCGGTGAGGAAATGGTCCTGTTTCATAGGCTTCTTGTCCTTTCGACGAGGGGAACAAACTAGTACATCTTGGCATAAATAGCTATGCAGAAAGGGCTCTGCCTTTGTAAGTC
>CAYLZI010000165.1:0-6774 GCA_964388215.1 uncultured Anaerolinea sp. | reverse complement strand
TGGGCCTGGAACTGCGCCATGTGCGCTGGACCAAGAGCCTGCGCGCCCTGGGATTAAGCACCTCGGTGCGCCTGCTGGCTGGGCCGCTGCTCGGATTGGCCTTTGCCGGCCTGTTGGGGCTAACCGGCAGCGCCCGCCAGGCCGCAGTTATGGAAGCCTCCATGTCCTCCGCGGTTGCCACCACCAACCTGGCCGCCGAATATAAACTGGATACTTCCCTCGTGGCGGCCACTGTTTTGGTCAGCACCCTTCTTAGCCCGCTCACCCTCACGCCGCTTATCTTGCTCCTGGGAAAATAACATGCGACGCCTGATTCCAATCCTCTTGCTGTTATCCATATTATTAGTCGGAACCGCCGGGGCGCAGGCGAATGATGAAATTCAGGTGGCAGACCTGGGGATTTCGTACCTGTTCGGTGAACGCGTCACGTTCCAGGCTCGGCTGCTCAACTTGCGGGGGACGGTGAAGGAAGCGCACCTTGTATTCCGTTCCGAAGGGGATGCGGCTACTCGCGTTTTCCCGGTCACAATACAGGCCGATGGCGCGACTACATTTACCTACGCCTTTGAGCAGGGGCCGCTGCGCCCCTTTGCGCTGGTGCGATATTCCTATATCGTGAAATTAGACGATGACCGGGTGGTGAAAACAAGCGAGTTTTCTTTCCCATATCTCGATAATCGTTTCCCCTGGGCCGAGCGCGAAACAGACGGGGCGCGAATCCACTGGCATGTGGGCGGTGAATCTTTCGGCCAGGCCGCGCTCGATGTTGCCCGCCTGGGATTGAAGCGTACCCGCGAACTCCTTCTTATCTCCCCTTCCGCGCCGATTGATGTGTATATATACGCCTCGCTCGTAGATTTGCAGAAAGTCTTTGAGATGATGGGCGGCCCTGCCTGGGCTGGCGGACACGCCAGCCCAGATTTGCGCGTCGCGTTGGTTGCCATTGCGCCTGGCCCCGAGCAAAGGCTAGAAATGGAACGCAAAATCTCACACGAGGTGGCGCATATCTTAACCTATGACCTGGCCCGTGAACGCTATCCTCGCCTGCCGGTCTGGCTGCGGGAGGGAATTGCCTCGCGCGCTGAACTGTCGGTTAACCCCGATTATGGGCGGGCCGTGTCAATGGCCTTCGAAAACAATACACTAATTCCCTTTGGTGCGTTGTGTGGCTCCTTCCCGCCCGATAGTGGCAGCGCCTTCCTGGCTTATGCCCAGTCGGAGGCCTTTACCCGCTACTTCATCGAAAAATATGGGCAAGCCGGCCTGTTATCGCTCATCAATGCGTATAGCGACGGGATGGGTTGTGAACAAGGCCCCACGCGTCCAACTGGCAAGACTCTCAGCCAATTGGAGGCAGATTGGGAAAGCGTTGCGTTTGGCGCCAACCCCGGTCTTTCGGCGCTAGGAAACTTCACGCCATACCTGGTGCTGCTGATGGTCATCCTGATTGTTCCGCTTGCCAACGCTTTTTTGTACCGAGGCTCGCATGAAAACGGAAAATGAGCGCGGACGAATCCATGCCTGGGTGCGGGGAAGGGTGCAAGGGGTAGGCTTTCGCGCCTTTGTCATCGATTCTGCCCAACGGCTGGGGCTGACCGGCTGGGCCCGCAACGTCGGCTGGGATACTGTCGAGGTAGTGGCCGAGGGCAGCCCCGCCGCGTTGGATGCGCTTATCGAAACCATCAAGACTGGCCCGCGCGCGTCGCGGGTGGATGAATGCCGGGTGGAAGAAGAAACTCCTACAGCCGAGTTTTCCCGGTTTGAAATGAGGTCGTCGCGGTAATGTAGGGTACGCAGGCTTGCCTGCGGCGCCCCAGTTGCGCCCTACTGCCGCCAGAACTATCCTGCGAGGAATATGACCGAACCCTGGAGATTACTCATCACCCCGCCCGCGCGCGGGGCCTGGAATATGGCTGTGGATGAAGCCGTTTTGGGAACTGCCGGGCGCGGCTTATCTCTGCCGACCCTGCGTCTGTACGCCTGGAATCCGCCCTGCCTTTCATTGGGGTATGCCCAGCCTTTTTCGGACGTGGATATGGAACGTCTGAACGCGCGCGGCTGGGATGTCGTCCGCCGGGCGACGGGGGGGCGGGCGATTTTGCATACCGATGAATTGACCTATTCCGTCACCGCGCCGCTCGACCACCCGCTGATGCAGGGTACCATTTTGGAGAGTTACCAGCGCCTTGCAAAAGCCCTCGTGGCCGGGGTGCGTTCGCTCGGAATCCTGGTTGAGATGGCGGAACACGCGCCCGCAATCGGGGCATCGAAAGGCCCGGTTTGTTTTGAAGCGCCTTCAGCGTATGAAATTGTAAGCGGCGGCAAAAAACTCATCGGTTCCGCGCAGGCGCGCAAGCAGGAGGGGGTGTTGCAGCACGGGACATTCCCTCTCGCTGGAGATTTGACGCGCATCACCCAGGCTTTATTTTTCTCAGATGAGCAGGCGCGGGTGGCGGCTGGCGACAAACTACTTAAACGCGCCACCACCGCCGAATCTGTTTTGGGCCGGGAAATTGCTTGGGAAACGGCGGCCCAGGCGACAGCCGAGTCGTTTCAGCGCGAGTTGGGAATCTGCTTTGAGCGTGGGGAATTGCGCGGCGAGGAAATTGCTCGCGCGGAAGACCTTTTCCAAAATAAATACGCCCACCCCATTTGGACGGAGCGGGCGTAGGTAGCGCGGGATTAATCCCGCTTTACTTGTAACTGCTCAGCCGCTTGGCCGTCGTCGGGCTGAAGCCTTGCCTCATGGCATGGAAGTCGGCTTAAGCCGACTTTTGTGGTAGCCAGAAGGGCTTTTTTGTACTGAGGAGGGGCTTTAGCCCGCCGAAGTAGGCCAAAGGCTGAGCAGTTACCTTTACTTTATAAACACTACATCCCGGTAGCCGAGCGACTGGAAGAACTTGTATAGGAACAACTCGGCGTTGTTTTGGGCCTGGTTTAAGATGCCGTCTTCGAGGACGGCTTTTTGAATCTCTTCTTCGGCGCGCTGGCGGGCCAGGGTTTCCAAATCGACGGTCTGCTTGGTCAGGATGCCCGTGTCGCGCCGGTAGACGTAGGATTTGTTGTTGTCGAGGGTGACGATGAATATTTCGGCAGGCGGCAGGCGCACGTTCAGCACGCCGTTGACCAGCACCATATTCTGCGGTTGGATTTTGCTCATGTCAATGCCCGCAATGGCAACGCCGTGCGCCACGAACAGGAGCGTGTCGCCGAACAGGAAGTTGAAGTTGCCCTGCCCGATTTCGGCGGTGATGACTTTTTCGACGCTGTACTGGATGGTTTCGAGGCGGGCCAGGGCGCGCACTTCTTGAATGTATGTGACCGGGTCGGGGATGATGGTGGGGGTTGGGTTCATTAACTGCGAGACCTGGGTTTGCAGGGCAGCATTACTGCGTTCGAACGGCGCAACTGCGCTTTCGAGGCCGCTTTGGGCAGTTTGTTGGATGGAATTCACCAGGTAAAAAACGCCACCCAGTAGAATGATGATGACCAGCAGGAAGAATACGATAGATTTTCCATTCATGTTTGGCTCCTTGGGCTTTTGGGGGAACGCAAGAAACGAGGCTTTGTTATCCTTTGACGTAGGATAATTTTTGGCTGATGAGACGGTCTTGGATTTTGAAGATGTCTACACCGCGTGCATGTCTCCGGCTGCCATCTGGTTCTACCCACTCGTAGCGCCAGCGCATGACGCAGCGCAACCCCAGCCCGAAGATTTCTTCGATGTGGATGTGAGCCTGTGGCGATTGATGGAAGAAATCTTGCCAGAAATGGGTGACGGCTTCCTTGCCGGTATAAACCGTCCCATCTGGGGCTGGGAAGGTGTTCTCGAAGACGCAGTCTGCGCTCATCAGTTGCATCATGGCTTCTACGTCGTGCCGGTTGAAGGCTTCGTTGAAGGCCAGCACGAGGCGGATGCTCGATTCCAGTTTTTCCATGCGGACGGGGCTCATGTGGGCTTCCTGTCGAATAGAACCGCAACGGTTTGTGGCCGCAACATGACTTGTTTTTGGTATTCTTGCTTTTGGGCAAGATTTTTCAGTCGTAAGATATGGGGGCATCTCTCAAACCGCGCCCCAGCCTCGGGCAGGGGAGGGGCGACCCTTCAAGGCCAGAAAAAACTGCTATTTTGCGCGTTTTCCCTGCCAGAAAAGGTGATTTTTATGCCTGGGCGGGTCGCCCTTGCGTTTCGGCGAAGAAACGATGCGTTTTCAGAGATGTGCCCGTAAGATATTTTGTGACGTTCTCGCAAGCGTTGGTTACTGGGTGGGCAGGTTGAAGTAGTTGTAAACTGCCTGCGAGATTTGGGTAATCATGCCTGAAACTGGCTCCCATACTGTTTGGACGGGGTGGTAAACGAAGACGACGATGACGTAATTGCCGCCGGGGGTGTAGACGATGCCGGCATCTGAGATGTTTTGGATGATGCCGGAGGGCCCGCTTATCCAGCCGTGTTTGTGGGCGATTTGAGTTCCCTCGGGGATGCCCGCTTCGAGCAGGACGCCGATTTTGTCGCGTTTCAGGTACTCAATCATTTGCTGGCAGGCGGCCTGGTCAATTTTGCCGGGGAAGGCGGCCACCAGTGCCCCGCCGCCGCTTTGGGCGCACTGGTAAATATCGGCCAGCAGCGCGCCCATTTCGGAGGGCGTGGTCTGGTTGTAGATGTCGGGCGCAGTGATAACGTCGTTGCGTTGGTTAGAGGGCGTATTGAAGACCTGAAGCAGGGGCGCGCGGTTATAGAAATACCCGGCAATGAAGGTATTTCCCAGCCCAATGGCGCGCATATCTTCGGTGACGGCCAGCGGGCCGCGCCCCGAGACGATTCTGTCCATCAGGCGGTCGGAGGGCGGGTTTTCTGATTTTGTAATCATTTCCAGCACGTCGGCGGCGACGGCCTCATCGAGAGTCGGGCCGAGGTTTTTGTAGGTTGATACCAGGATGGGGATTTTGATGGTGCTGGATGCGGTGAAGGCGATATCTGGTTCGACCGGGATGGGCTGAAGGCGATTGTAGCCGAAGTGTACCTCCGCGCCGTTTTGCAGGTCGAGCATGTACACGCCGACCACGCCGTCGAAGATGCTCAACTCGATGATTTGTTTCAGCAGCGTTTCCAGGTTTTGGAGTGGGGGGCGGCCTGGCGAGGTACGCTGGAAGGTGAGAGAGACGGAGCGGTTGGCAGGGGTGCGCAGGGCGTCTTCGATGAGGATGACGGCGCGGTTGGCATCCAGTTCCTGACCGGTCGTCCCGGCGGCGAATGTCGGCTGGCCGGGGATGGGTTGGGCGGCAACGGCTGGTATATCATAGCGCGGCCCAATTTCGTCTCGCAGCCAGGCGCGCAGGCGGTCTTCACTGAAGGTGGCGATGAGGGGAACATCGGTGGTTTGGGTTTGCCGGTTCCACAGGTAATCCCAAAACCCACCCCAGAAGGAACTGCCAGTGCGTTGCAAATCTGCTGCAGCCAACATAGATTCTGTGTCTATTTGAAAACCGGCCAGGCTGGGATCCATGTGAATGATTGCCCCGGCATATTGAATTTCGATGGGGGTATCGTACACTTGAAGTAAACGTTGAGTGGCGGTTTGCGGGCCTACGCCGCCGACGGCTACTCCGGCAATCGTCATCCCGGCAGGGTAGTTGGCGCGCAAGCGGGAGTAGGTGGTTAATTGCACCATTGTGAGTACGATGGCGGCGGCGATAAACAGGAGCGAAATCCAGCGCAGGATAAAGGATGTGTCGCGGGTAACTCTCACAGGGACTCCAGGACAATGTTAAGAGTGGATGGATTTAAGATTAAATGGTTCATTTGTCACCCGTTAGTTGTGTCAGTCTATACTTGCATAGAACAACGCGCAAGAGTATAACACAGTCAGGTTACCCGCATTTGTGGCGCGGGAGCAAGCGTTGGAGGAAATTGCGCTATTTTCTCCGACCATCATCTAGCAAATGAGGTGCTCATGCTTCGGAGTTTCCTGATTTATCTTTCTAAGGCTGCCTGGGCGCAAAACCTGGTCACTGGCTGGGGTCTTGCGTGGAAGGCGGCTTCGCGTTTTGTGGCTGGTTCGACGGTTGAGGATGCCATTGGGGCCGTCAAAACGCTTAACGACAAGGGCATTAATGCCACGCTCGACCAGTTGGGTGAACATACCTCCACGCCTGAGGAGGCCAATCGTGCTGCCGATGGCATCCTGGCCGTGTTAGACAGTATCCAGCAGGCGGGAGTGCGTTCCAACGTCTCCATCAAACTGACCCAAATTGGGATGGGCATGGATGATGAAATCTGCCGCGCCAACCTGACCCGCATTTTAGAGCGGGCAAAGCAGTACGGCAACTTTATTCGCATAGATATTGAAGATAGTCCCTGGGTGAATAAAACCATTGAATTGTACGAGGACCAGTTGCTGAAGGGTTTCACTACCAGGACGGCTGGCATGGCGGTGCAATCGTATCTCTATCGCGCCGAAAACGATGTCCGCGCCCTTATCGAAAAGGGAACAACCTTCCGGCTCATCAAGGGAGCGTACAAAGAACCGCCAGAGGTGGCACACCCCAAGAAAGCCGACGTGGATGCCAATTTCGACACCCTGGCCTCCATCCTGATTGACGCCTCGCTGGCCCAAAAGACCGAACTCAGCGCCGATGGACGCATCCCGGCCATCCCGGCGATTGCGACGCATGACGAGAAGCGGATTGCTTTTGCAAAGGCATACGCCGACAAAGTTGGGCTGCCCAAAACTGGCATGGAATTCCAGATGCTCTATGGCATCCGGCGCGATT
>CAYLZI010000164.1:0-6793 GCA_964388215.1 uncultured Anaerolinea sp. | reverse complement strand
CGAAGAGATTCTCGGCTGGCAGTGGGGCGCGCAGGCCGAGAATGAACTGGCGCAGGTCGCCGTGCGCCAGGCGCGCCATGCCTGTCAGTCGCTCCAACCCGCCGCGCACCTCGTCCGTCCGGTTTGCATCCAGGAAGGATTGCAAAGCCTGTGATTCAACATTGATGGCGCCGAGCACCTGGCCCAATCCGTCGTGCAGGTCGCGGCCCACTTGCTCGCGTTCATCCAGGGCGGACAGCGCGCGCTGCTGTTGGATGAGTTGGTTTTGGGCACCCTCACGCCGGAGCATTTCGGCACGCAGGTGGGCATTGGCATCATCCAATTCGCGGGTGCGTTCGGCCACGCGCGCTTCGAGGTTGCGCACATGGTCGTCGAGCGCGTCACTCATCGTGTTGAATGCTCTTGTCAGGAAACCGATTTCATCTTGCGTTTGAACGGGGATGGTGATATCCATCTCGCCCGCGCCCATGCGCCGCACCCCGTCGGTCAGTGCTTCGAGCGGCCGGGCAATCGAGGAATGCAGTAAGAGAGGAATGATTAACAAAATCAAAAGACTGCCGCCAAGCACCACCCAGGCGACCCGCAGCATGAAGGCGTGCAAGTAGCGCCTAAAAGCCAACAAATGATTCTCCAGCAACGGGCTTGCGCCCGCGCGGGAAAGGGTCACCAAATCGGCGGGTACATCCATGCCGGCGGGCAGTTCATGCAACGGCTCGCCACGTCCGGCCACCACGCCGCGCAGCCAGGGGTTGGCCGGGGCGCTGGCATCTGAGCTGAAGAGAATGGGTTGCGGCAGACCGTTGTAGGTGAATTCGAAAGTTCCATCCGCGTATAGGATGGACTGAAAGGTGTAGCGCGCCCCCGGCAGGGAGGCCAGCAGGCGATTCCAGGTGATGACCAACCGCCCGGGTTCGCGCAGGATATACAGCCCGCTTTCTTGTTCGGCAGGGTCTGGGGTCAGCTTAAGCCTTAGCGGGAAGATGTTCGGAACGCGAGCGACGTCAGCCTCCAGGTTGAGCGGCTGGAACGTCTCGCCGAGGCTGAGGATGCCCGAACGGTGGGCATAGACTTCGGTGTAGGTTTTTCCGTAGAATGGGAAGGTGAACGCAACCCGGTGGTTGCCGTTCTCATCCAGGGTTTGCGCGTCAGCCTTTTCGCCCAGCGCGCGCTCAAAATCGAACTCCACTTCGCTCACGTTGTATCCGCCCGAGTCATTGGGCGTGAAACGTAAGGTCTGGTTATCCCGCAAATCGGGCTGGAAGGTCGCAGCATAAGGCGGGGCAATCAGCCAGCCCAGCGTGCCAATCAGCGCCAGGAAGAGGGTCAGCATGAGGATGGACATCCTGGAGGCGATATCCACGCCGCCGGGGATGAAGTCGACATAGTTGCTGGCAAACAACCATAACATCATCAGGAAGCCGATGGATGTGGCAGCATAAACAACCGAGAGCGGAAACCCGAGGTTGGGCAAAATGCTGGAGAGACCCAATACGAAAGGAATACCAAACACCAGCGCAAAGTTGCGCGCCCCCTGCGCGTCCTTGCCCTCGGGCCGCCACAGTTTGCGCCACCAGGGGGCCGGGCGCGGGTCTGCCGCCAGGCCCTGGCGCAGGAAGGCCACCGGCGCCAAAAGCACGACCACTGGCAGGCTGTACGCGGCGAGGGGAAAACGATTGAGAACATTTCCCTGTCCTAAAAGGGAAATGTAACGGTAAATCATGAACCCCGCTTCCCAGAAAAGGTAGGCCAGGCTGAGCGCCAGGAGGAGGCGCATTTCCCATTTATGCTGCGAATAGCGTTCGGGAAAGTGGTAGGCAAACCCGATGAGCGCCACCAGCGCCAGCGCCAGGATGGTGTTTTCCGCATAGGCGGTCAGCAGCCGGTGGTACGGCATCAGGGCGGCGTTCAGGGCCAACAAGCCAATGAACGCCGTCATTAGCGCGAAGACGGCGGTCAGCAAGAGCAGCGAACGGGCGCGCTGACTGCGCAGGCGGTTGAGCAGGAACAGCGTAATCGCCAACGCCAGGATGAACTGGGTCAGGTAACTGACAGAGGCGGGGGTAAGGTAAAAGGGTAAATTCATCCTGACTTTCCTGCCGAGTGTCTTTTGGAAGGATATTCGTGAATTGTAGCCGGCCAGGCTTGCCGCCGAATTTTGAAATTAGCCTTAAGGATTGGTAATAGACAAAACAGGTTGATAATAAAAAAGTTGCGTGGAAGGCTTGTTTGGGCTTTCCACGCAACCAATTACCATTTACGATTTACTAAATACTACTTCCCAAACTTCTGCTTGAGAATGTCTTCCAGGGTCGGCTGGCCAATTTCTTGCAATTCGTAGCGCACGCGCTGGTAGGGCTTCTCGATTTTGATGACGCGGGTCAGGTCAATCGGGGTGCCGATGATGACCATATCCACATCGGCGGCGGCGATGGTGGCTTCGAGGTCGCGCATTTGGGCGTCACCATAGCCCATGGCCGGGAGAATGGTACCCGTTTTGGGATATTTCTCGTAGGTGGCGGCGATGGATTTGACCGCGAACGGGCGCGGGTCCACAATTTCTTTTGCGCCGAAGCGGCGGGCGGCAACGTAACCGGCGCCGTACGCCATTTCGCCGTGGGTCAGGGTCGGGCCGTCTTCGACCACCAGCACGCGCTTGCCCTGAATTGCGGCGGGGTCATCCACGAAGAGCGGGGAAGCGCCTTCGATAACGATGGCATCCGGGTTCATCTTGCGCAGGGATTCGCGCACGGCGATGACTTTATCGGCATCGGCGGTATCCACTTTGTTGATGACGAAGACATCCGCGGCGCGGACGTTGGTTTCGCCAGGGTGGTAGGTGGCTTCGTGGCCGGGGCGGTGCGGGTCGGCGACCACAATTTGCAGGTCAGAGACGTAGAAGGGGAAGTCGTTGTTGCCGCCATCCCACAGGATGATGTCTACTTCTTTTTCGGCGGCGCGCAGGATTTTCTCGTAATCGACACCTGCGAAGACAATCACGCCGTTGTCAATGTGGGGTTCGTATTCTTCGCGCTCTTCGATGGTGCATTCGTATTCGTCCAGGTCGTCATAATCGGCGAATCGCTGCACTTCCTGGGCCACCAGGTTGCCATAGGGCATGGGGTGGCGGATGGCGGCGACTTTGTAGCCCATCTCGCGCAAAATCAGCGAGACGCGGCGGGTGGTCTGGCTTTTGCCCGAGCCGGTGCGGACGGCGCAAACGGAAACCACCGGTTTGGTGGATTTGACCTGGGTGTATTTAGTGCCCATTAAGCGGAAATCGGCTCCCAAGGCGTTGACCATCGAGGCCTTGTGCATCACATATTCGTGCGGGACATCCGAATAAGCAAAAACAACCTGTTCCACACCGTGCTTTTTGATGAGTTCGGCCAGTTCTTCTTCAGCGTGAATGGGGATGCCAGCCGGGTAGAGTTCGCCCGCCAACTGGGCGGGGTATTGGCGGCCTTCGATGTCGGGAATCTGGGTGGCGGTGAAGGCGACCACTTCGTAGTCTTTATTGCCACGAAAGAAGGTGTTGAAGTTGTGGAAGTCGCGGCCAGCGGCTCCCATGATGAGGGTTTTGATGGGGGACATGCGGGGAATTCTCCTTCAGAAGATGATTTGGTGGAATTGTGTAGCGCGAAATTAATTTCGCGTTACGCGCTCAAACTCCGCCGTTTTTTCGTCCCCGGCCACATGCCGGAGCCGTCACATCACTTCTGGGGCTGTGATGCCCATAAGCGCCAAAGGAAAGGCGAAACTATATGCGCGAAGATTATAACATTTTGGCCTGGGCATATCGTCACGTTTTGGGCGGGATGTTTTTCCTAATCAAGGCGCTGTTTGTTTGAAAAAAAACTCCCCGTAATATTGCGCGGGGAGTTTTCCTGGATTGTTTTATTCGTCGCCGGTTTTCAGGTCGAGTTCCATCAGCACGTTCAGCCCGATGGATACGCCTTGCATAACCAGGAACAGGGCAATGCCGGTAAACAAGGGCGTGCTCAGGTTGGTCACCAGGAACGACAGGGCGCCTGGCTCTTTGAAAAGTTCGCTAAGCGCCATGCCTTGCTGACCAATCATGGTGTTGACGTTGAGATACTGGGCGACGACATCGCCGATAAAGGCAACCAACACAACCCACGACAGGATGCTCGTCAGGCTGGCAACCAGGCTGAGGGCTTTCGGGTTATACAACGCGGGGCCTTTTTCTGCGACTTCTTCGGCTTCGACGGCGGGACTTACGGATTCACTTTCCATTGATAACTCCTTTGGTTTATTGTTAACGCGATTGATGTGGCTCATCCGCGCTCTTTCTGATGATAGTTGATGATGCTCTCCACAATCCGCCCAGCGGCTTGCCCATCTCCATACGGATTCGCGGCCTGCGCCATTTTGGCATGTTCGGATGGATTGTTGAGCAAGTTGCGGGCTTCCCGCAGGATGGAGGTGGTTTTGGTGCCGACCAGTTTGACCGTCCCGGCGGCGATTCCTTCCGGGCGTTCGGTGGCGGCGCGCAGCACCAGCACCGGCACGCCGAAACCGGGCGCTTCTTCCTGTATCCCGCCTGAGTCGGTGAGAACGAGGGCCGCGCGTTTTAGCAAGTGTACCATAGGCAGGTAATCCAGTGGGGGAAGCAGGGTGATGTTTGGGATGCCCGAAAGGCGTGGGTAGACGGTATCCTGCACGTTCGGGTTGAGATGCACGGGATAGATGATGTGGATTTGACGGTTGTAGGATTCAGCCAGGGATTTTAATGCCGCGCAAATATTTGCGAGCGGCTGACCGAAATTTTCCCGGCGGTGGGCTGTCACCAGTATCAAGCGGCGGTTTCCCAACGTTTGCATGAGCGTCTCGACTTCGGCGGGGGCCGGTTTTTCGGCCACCTGGCGCAGGGCGTCGATGACCGGGTTGCCGGTGACGATGATTCGCTCGGCGGGGACATTCTCCTTCAGTAAATTCTGTTTCGACCACTCGGTCGGCGCGAAGTGCAAATCGGCGGCGACCCCGGCCACCCTGCGGTTGATTTCTTCGGGGAAGGGCTGGAATTTGTCGCCGGTGCGCAGCCCGGCTTCGACATGCCCGAACCGGACGCGATTGTAATAGGCCAGCAGGCTGGTCGCCATGACGGTGGTCGTGTCGCCCTGCGAGAGAATCCAGTCGGGTTTGACCTGTTGGATGACCGGGTCGAGATGCGTAAAAATCGCGGCGGTGATTTCGGCCAGCGATTGGTTCGGCTTCATCAAATCCAAATCGATATCGGGAACAATGTCGAACAGGTTCATCGTCTGGTCGAGCATTTCACGGTGCTGGGCGGTGACGCAGACGATGGATTCGATGCCTTTGGTGTAGCGCAATCGCTGTACCACCGGGGCCATTTTGACGGCCTCGGGGCGCGTTCCAATGACGGAGAGAACGCGGATGGGTGGGGTCATACAAATTTCAACCGAACCGCCGCAACTGCCACCATGCGGAACAACAGCAACCCATGCCGCCAGCGGTCGATGTTGGTATCGCCGTAGGTGCGCTCCTGGTAGCGGATGGGCAGGTCGATGATTTTCAGGTTTTGTTTGGCCGCGCCGAAAATCAGGTCGTAATCGCCAAAGGGGTCGAACTCGCCAAAGTAGGCGCGGTTGGCGGCAATGCGCTCGTAGTCTTTCTTATAAAGAACCTTTGTGCCGCACAATGTATCTTTGATGGACTGTCCGAGCAGCCACGAAAAAGCCAGGCTGAAAAATTTGTTGCCCAGCAGGTTCAAGAAGCGCATGGCCTGTTCCTGCATCGGGTAGACCAGCCGCACGCCGTTGATGAACTCGCCCTTGCCCGAAACCAGCGCCTCGTAAAAACGCGGCAGTTCCTCCGGGCGCACAGTCAAGTCGGCGTCCAGAATCATCAGCACCTCGCCCGAAGCCTGCTCGAAACCCAGCCGCACCGCGTCGGCCTTGCCCTTGCCGGTCTGCTTGAATAACTTCGCGTCCCATTCGGGGCGCGCGGCAATCGCCCGTTCGATGGCAGCGTAGGTATCGTCCCTGGAATGCCCTTCCACGAAAATCAATTCGGTGTGATTGCCCATTTTGGGGATTCTCTGGAAGGCGGATTCGATGTTCCCCGACTCATTGCGGGCCGGGATGATGACGCTGACTGTGGGCCGCGCCCCCGTTTCGGCAGGCGTTAACCTGGCGACATGGATGTTCGTCCACGCCCAGGGGCTGAACGGCCAGACCTTGACCAGCACCTTGTTGCACAGGTCCCGCAACAGCGGAATCGGCAGCGGCAGCAGGATTTCGCGCAGGCGGTGAACCACCTCGAACCCGGCCAGGTGGAGCAGGTTTTCAGTGTCTTCGGGGGTCAGCCAGTTCTGCGGCAGCAGGCGGGTTGCCAGCCCCAGGCTTCCGGCCAGCGAAAGCGCCGGTTGGTGAAGGCGGCTGTAGGTGTTGATGATGATGCGGGTATCGGGTCGGCAGAGCGGACGAAGCGTCTCCAGGATGGCCTGCGCATCGTAGGCGTCATTGACCAGATCGGAGAGGAGGATGACATCGAATTTCTCGTCCAAGCGTAGGGTATGGGCATCCGCTTCGAGGAAGGTTAACTGCGGGTGGCGTTGGCGGGCGGCTTTGAGCATTTCTGCCGAAAAATCAACACCCACGCCTCGGGCGGGAGCAACGGCTGCCAGCAGGTCGCCGCGCCCGCAGCCGAGTTCCAGCACGGATAATCCCGGAGAGATGAGATGGCGGTAGATTTCTCGCAGGCGGCGGTGATATTCGCGGCTGAAAACGGTTGTCGAGCCAGGTCGAGACAT
>CAYLZI010000163.1:0-6852 GCA_964388215.1 uncultured Anaerolinea sp. | reverse complement strand
GCGCCGAATGGCGCGAAGCAGGCTGCTCGATGTGTATTGCCATGAACGGCGACCAACTTGAACCCGGCCAATACGCCGTCAGCACCAGCAATCGCAACTTCGAAGGCCGCCAGGGCAAAGGCGGGCGCACGTTCCTCGCCTCGCCGCTAACCGCCGCCGCATCCGCTATCACCGGGCAAGTTACAGACGTTCGGACAATTCTTTAGTACACGGATTACACGGAAAACACGGATTTTCACGGATTTTTATAAAAGGTTTTATCCGTGTTCATCCGTGAAATCCGCGTAATCCGTGTCCAAAAGGTTTTCATCAGGAACCCCTATGGCTCAATTTACCTCCCTCACCTCCCGCGCCGTGCTTCTCCCGGTCAACGACATTGACACCGACCAGATTATCCCGGCACGCTTTATGAAAATCACTGACAAGGCCGGGCTGGCCGACCACCTGTTCAACGACTGGCGCTACAACGCCGATGGCTCGCCCAAAGCCGATTTTGTCATCAACAAACCCGAATCCGCCGGGGCACAAATCCTTTTGGCGGGCGATAACTTCGGCTGCGGCTCCTCGCGTGAACACGCTCCCTGGGCGCTGACTGGATTCGGTTTCCGCGCCGTCATCAGCACCTCGTTTGCCGATATTTTCCGCAACAATGCCCTGAAAAACGGCCTGCTGCCCATCATCGTGGATGAAAAGACTCACCAGATGCTTTTTGACCTCGCTGAAGAAGCCCCCCGCGCCGAGCTGACGGTTGACCTCGCATCCCAAACCTTTTCCTTCCCCGGCGGTTCTGTCAACTTCCCCATTGACCCGTTCAACAAAACCTGCCTGCTGAATGGGGTGGATGAACTCGGATACATCACGGGATTCGAGAAGGAAATTGCTGATTACGAATTAGGAATTAGGAATTAGGAATTGAATAGCCTAATTCGCAATTCCTAATTCTCGAAGTGAAAATAATATGGCTCTCATACAAATTTACGACACCACCCTGCGCGATGGAACCCAGTCCGAAGGCTTCAACCTTTCGGCCAGCGACAAAGTCCGCATTGCCCAAAAACTGGATGACCTGGGCGTGGCCTTCATCGAAGGCGGCTGGCCCGGCTCGAATCCCAAGGATGTGGAGTTTTTCGACCGCGCCCGCGATATCGCCTGGAAACACGCCAAAATCGCGGCCTTTGGTTCCACCTGCCGCGTCAAAGGCGGCCCGGAAGATGATGCCAACATCAAGGCACTGCTCGATTCTGGCGCGCCGGTCTGCACCATTTTCGGCAAAACCTGGACTCTGCATGTTACCGAAGTTCTGCAAACTACTTTTGAAGACAACCTGCGGATTATCGAGCAATCGGTGGCCTACCTGCGCTCGCAAAACCGGCGCGTGATTTATGACGCTGAGCACTTTTTCGACGGCTACAAGGCCGATTCCGCCTACGCGCTGGAGACGCTGAAAGCGGCCATCCGTGGCGGGGCGGAAACGCTCGTTTTGTGCGAAACAAACGGCGGGGCGATGCCCTGGGAAGTGGAAAAAATCGTCCGCGAGGTAAAAGCCGCTTTGCAGGTTCCGCTTGGGATTCATGTCCACAATGACGGCGAATGCGGCGTGGTCAACTCGCTGGTGGCCATCCGCGAGGGCGCGATACAGGTTCAAGGCACGATTAATGGTGTCGGTGAACGCTGCGGCAATGCCAATCTCATCTCGATTATGGCCAATCTCGAACTCAAAATGGGACTGCGCTGCCTGCCGGATGGCGGTCTCGCCAAACTGACCGACCTTTCGCATTTTGTGGACGAAGTTGCCAACGTGACGCCCAACGACCACCAGCCATACATTGGCCGGAGCGCGTTTGCGCACAAGGGCGGCGTACATGTCGCGGCCATGCGGCGCTCGGCGCAATCCTACCAGCATGTCGCGCCCGAAACCGTCGGGAACAAGATGCGGGTGGTCGTCTCGGATTTGTCGGGGCGCGGCAACCTGCTCAGCAAGGCTGAAGAGCATTTCCTGGAAGTCGATGTCGAGGAGGTCGTCCCGGTGTTGAATGAAATCAAGGAACTCGAATCGCGCGGATTTTCTTTCGAGGCGGCAGAAGCCTCGGTTGCGATGATGCTCAAACGCCAGGAATTGCATTACAAGCCGCCTTTCGAGCTGATTGACTTCTTTGTGAATGTGGAACACCGCTCCGGGCGCGGGATTTTCGCCGAGGCGATGGTCAAGGTGCGGGTGAATGGGGAAGTGCTGCACACTGCTGCCGAGGGCAACGGCCCCGTCAACGCGCTTGACCAGGCCCTGAGAAAAGCCCTGCTCCCGACCTACCCGCAGCTAGCCCTGTTTCACCTGGCCGACTACAAAGTCCGCATTTTGGACTCGGACAACGGCACCCGCGCCACCACCCGCGTCTTAATCGACACCCAAAACGGCACCCGTCGCTGGAGCACCGTCGGCGCGAGCACCAACATCATCGAAGCCAGCTGGCGCGCCTTGGTGGATTCGGTGGAGTATGGGCTGTTGATGGCGCATTAAACCTATCCCCCGTCCCTTCGGGACACCCCCTTCCCTGCCAGGGAAGGGGGCAGGGGGTTAGGTCAAGGAGAATTCATGAACTTCAAAATCACCCTCCTCCCCGGCGATGGCATTGGCCCTGAAGTGGTCGGCGAAGCCGCGCGCGCGCTGGATACGGTCGCCGCTAAATTCGGCCACTCATTCACTTACACCGAGCGCCTGATGGGTGGCTGCTCTATCGACAAATTTGGCGACTCGCTCACCGACGAGACCCTGGCCGACTGCCAGGCTGCCGACGCGGTGCTGCTGGGCGCGGTCGGCGGCCCCAAATGGGACGACCCCCACGCCAAAGACCGTCCCGAACGCGGACTTTTAGCCCTGCGCAAGGGCCTGGGCGTGTTTGCCAACCTGCGTCCAGTCAGGGTTCACCCGGCGCTGATAGATTCCTCCCCGCTCAAGCCCGAAAAACTTCAGGGCGTCGATATTCTGGTTATCCGCGAACTGACCGGCGGGCTGTATTTCGGCTGGCCGAAGGGCCGCGATGTCAAAGATGGCCGCGAGCGCGCGGTGGACACGCTCGAATATTACGATTACGAAATCCGGCGCGTGATGGAACTCGCTTTCCGCCTGGCCGCCGGGCGCAAGAAAAAGGTTACTTCGGTCGATAAGGCCAATGTATTGGAATCCTCCCGTTTGTGGCGGCAAATCGCGGCACAAACTGGGGCGCAGCACCCCGACATCGCCCTGGAGCATGTCCTCGTCGATACGGCCTCCATGCGGCTGATAACCGGACCCGCCTGGATGGACGTGGTCGTGACCGAGAACATGTTCGGCGACATCCTGACCGACGAAGCCTCGGTCCTGGCCGGTTCAATGGGCATGTTACCCTCTGCCAGTCTCGGCGAGGCAGGCCCCGGGTTATATGAGCCGATTCACGGTTCCGCGCCCGACATCGCCGGGAAAGGCATCGCCAACCCGGTTGGGACGATTCTTTCCTCCGCCATGCTGCTGCGGCACTCGCTCAAACTCGAATCCGAAGCCGCCGCGCTCGAAAAGGCGGTTGACCAGGCCATCACCGACGGCTGCCGCACCGGCGACATTGGCGGCAAACTATCCATCCGCCAGATGGCGGATGAAATTATTTCACGTTTATAAACTTCGCTGACCGTGGACGATAGACCGTTGACCGTTTTGGTCCACGGTCGGCGGTCTACGGTCAGGAAAAAGTACCTAAAATTCAAGGAGACACCACCATGGGAATGGAATCCAAATTTGTCTGGATGAACGGCGAACTTGTACCGTTTGAAAAGGCGACTATCCATTTTTTGACCCCCGCCCTGCATTATGGGGCCGCCGTTTTCGAGGGCATTCGCGCCTACCAGACCGACAAAGGCCCGGCGGTCTTCCGCCTGCGCGACCACGCTGAGCGATTGATTGAATCGGCTGAGATTTTCGGCTTCCGCAACCTGCAATTCACCCCCGATGATGTGGTGAAGGCGGTCAAGGATGTCGTGCGCGCCAACGGCTTTGGCGATTGCTATATTCGCCCGTTGCTGTACCTCGATGGCGGCGGCTGGAACCTGAACGTGGATGGCGGCAAGGGCAGCCTGGCCATTGCCGCCTGGGAATGGGGTAACTACCTGGGCGAGGATGCGCTGGCCAAGGGCATTCGCGCCAATATTTCATCGTTTACGCGCCACCATCCCAACATCATGTTGACCAAATCCAAAGTGGCGGGCAACTACGTTAACTCGTTCCTGGCCAAGACCGAGTCGGTGCGATTGGGATTTGAAGAAGCCATTATGCTCGACCCGCAAGGCTATGTCGCAGAGTGTACAGGCGAAAATATTTTCACCGTCCGCCGGGGCAAAATCTACACCCCCGCCACTGCCCCCATTTTGGAAGGTATCACCCGCCACTCGCTCTTCAGCATCGCATCAGATTTGGGCTACCACATCAAGGAGCAGCCGATTTCGCGTGACCACTTGTATGCCGCCGATGAAGTTTTTGTCTGTGGCACTGCTGCCGAGGTGATTGGCCTGCGCGAGATTGACTTCCGAAAAATTGGAGATGGTTCCAGCGGCCCCGTCACCTACGCTATCCAAAAGGCCTTTCACGATGCCATTCGTGGCCGGATTTCGCGCCACGAGCATTGGTGTGAATACGTGGGTTAAGTGCAAACCGTGGACGAAGGACGGCAAACCGAAGCAAACAGTCAACGGCCTATCGCCCACCGCTGAATTTTTGCCTCTTGACACATCCTGTTCCCTGGCATAGAATACCGCCCAATATGACCACACCTCAATCAACCCGCTGGTTTGCGTTTTACTTTTATTACGGCTCCCGACTCCCGGCTGCCGGTGATGGCGCTTAACCAGACCAGTAGGATAAACTGACCTGTAAAAGAGCGAGCCATACGGCGCGCTCTTTTTGTTTATCTCTGGCAGACGGTAGACCATAGACCATAAAACCATCCACCGTCCATGGTCTATGGTCTATGGTCGAGAAAAATCTTTTTGCTTTTTAGGAGAGTCCCCATGTCCACTCGCGGAATCCGCGGCGCCACCACCGTAGACGCCGACCAGCCCGACCCCATCCTCGAAGCCACCCGCGAACTGCTGGAAGCCATCCTCTCGGCCAATGCCGGGATGCGCCCCGAAGACATTGCCAGCGCCTTTTTCACCGTCACCGAGGATTTGTGCGCCACCTTCCCGGCCCAGGCCGCTCGCCAGATGGGTTGGAGCCAGGTCCCGATGATGTGCGCCCGCGAAATCCCCGTTCCCGGCAGTCTGCCGCGCGTTATTCGCGTCATGGTGCATTGGAATACGGACAAGACCCAGGATGAAATTGTCCATATCTACCTGCGCGAAGCCGTGCGTTTGCGCCCCGACCTCGTTGCCGCCCAATAACGGAACACGCAAGACGATATTCGATACTCGAATACCGCATACCGAACAACAAATTTTGAACAGGAGGACTTATCCCATGATGATAATCATGAAACCCCAGGCCACCCCCCAGCAGGTGGAATATGTCATTGAACGCATCAAAGCCGCCGGGCTGGCCGTTCACCTTTCACAGGGTGTCGAAACCACCATCATCGGCGCGATTGGTGAGACGCACAACATCCCAACTGATATTTTCGAGACCCTCGATGGCGTCGCCGAAGTCCAGCGCATCACCAAGCCTTACAAGCTGGCCTCCCGCCAATTCCACCCGGAAAATTCCGTTTTCCCGCTCGATGGATTCACCGTCGGCGGCGATGAAATTGCCGTGATTGCCGGGCCGTGTTCGGTGGAGGGCCGCTCCCAAATCATCGAGACGGCACATGCTGTCAAAGAAGCGGGAGCATCTGCCCTGCGCGGCGGCGTCTTCAAGCCCCGTACCTCCCCCTACGCTTTCCAGGGATTGGGCGAGGAAGGCCTGGAATACCTGGCCGAAGCCCGCGAGCAGACCGGCCTGCCGATTGTGGTCGAAATCATGTCGCAGGTGCAGCTCGATGTGATGGTGAAATATGTGGATGTCTTGCAAGTCGGCGCGCGCAATATGCAAAATTTCAACCTGCTGCGCGCTATCGGCGAGACCAGAACCAGCGCCCTGCTCAAACGCGGCCTATCCGCCACCATTGAAGAACTGCTTATGTCTGCCGAGTACATCCTTTCCGGGGGAAACAAACAGGTCATGCTCTGCGAGCGCGGCATCCGCACCTTCGAAACTGCCACCCGCAACACCACCGACATCAACGCCATCCCCGTCCTGAAAAATCTCACCCACCTGCCAGTCATCCTCGACCCCAGCCATGCCACCGGCCATGCCGACTACGTTGCCGCCATTGCCCGCGCCGCCATCGCCGCCGGAGCCGACGGTCTCATCGTAGAAGTCCACCCCGACCCGGCCCACGCTGCCTCCGACGGCAAACAATCTCTCAAACCCGAAGCCTTTGCGAAAATGGTCAGGCAAGTCGGCCAGATTGCCCAAATCATGGACCGCCGCCTGACCGCCGTCCAGGGCGCCTACACCCCGCGGGGCTGGGCATAACCGGAAAGCTGGATAACAGGAGAACCCACTATGATGATTATCATGCGCCCTGGCGCGCCCCGCGAACAGATTGACCATGTCATCGAGCATATCCGCGAACACCATCTCTCCTCGCATGTCATCGAAGGCGTCGAACAGACCGTCATCGGCGCGGTGGGTGAGAGCCATGCCATTCCTACCAGTGTATTCGAAGGCCTGCCCGGCGTATTGGCCGTCCAGCGCATCTCCCAGCCGTATAAACTCGCCTCGCGCCAGTTTCACCCCGCCGATTCCGTGTTTCCGCTCGATGGTTTCACCGTCGGCGGCGATGAAATTGCCAT
>CAYLZI010000162.1:0-6889 GCA_964388215.1 uncultured Anaerolinea sp. | reverse complement strand
CCGTCTCGCTACGCCAACTCCTGACATAAATTTATTGCCGATAATGTCTAATAAAACTTGTAATTGGCCGAAATGGGTAGGAAGTGTTCGTGGGGCTAAAATCATACAGCCCGCAGTTCTGATTTGTGGGCTGCATGATTCAAAGGATGGGCTTCATGGTTGCGCGGGGCAGGTCTCAGCGCGCAGGTATTGTTGGCACTCATCCAGCGTCCAGGCGCGGGTCAGGCGGGTTTTGGCCAGGGCGATCAAATCTTGAATCTGCAGCAGGTAAATGCGGATTGTGCCATCTCGCCCGGCGGCGGCCAGGCGAGAACCGTCGGGGCTGAAGGCGACGCCCGAGAGTGGGCCGGGGGCGTTCAGGGTGAGCAGTTCGCGGCCAGTGGCAGCTTCCCACACTTTGACGGTTTTATCGGCGCTGGCGGTGGCAATCCGTTTTCCATCCCAACTAAACGCGATATCGAACACTGAAGCGGAATGATTGGTGAGGGCGAATAGTTCCTGACCAGTGGCCGCATCCCGAACTTTGGCGGTGCTATCAAAGCTGGCTGTGGCCAGTTTTGAGCCATCTGGGCTGTAGACAACCTGACCAACCAGGTCGTTGTGGCCGAGCAGGAGCTGCAACTGCTGGCCGGTGGCAACGTCCCAGACGCGGGTGGAGGTATCGATACTGGAGGTGGCCAAACGCCTGCCATCCGGGCTGAAAACGGCGCTAAAGACCCAGTCGCGGTGCCCGCTCAGGGTTTGGAGCAGTTCGCCGCTGGCGGCATCCCAGATTTTGGCGGTATTGTCAAAACTGGCGGTGGCAACCTGCGCCCCATTGGGGCTAAAAGACACGCCAAAAACAGAGTTGGTGTGACCGCTCAGGGTCAGCCTTTCCTGGCCGGTGGCCGCATCCCAAATTTTAGCGGTGCCGTCGTTGCTGGCGGTGGCAATGCGCGTCCCATCGGCGCTGAAGGCGGCAAACGTAACCAGGTCGAGATGGCCGGTGAGGGTGAGCAGCAGTTCGCCCGTCGCCGCGTCCCATACTTTGGGGGCGATATCTGAACTGGCGGTGACGATGCGCTTCCCATCCGGGCTATAGGCCAGTTCCGCGCCTTCGGTGAAAGCAATCGCCGGGCCAGTGACAAGCGTCAGCGCCTCGCGGCTGGGGGTGACATGCCAGACCTTGACGGTACCGTCGAGACTGGCCGAGACAACTTGCGTTCCATCCGGGCTGAAAGCAGCTGAACTGGCGTCGCGGGCGTGCCCGGCCAGGTCGAACAGCTCGCGCCCGGTAGCGGCATCCCAAATTTTAAGGTGACGGTCATAACTCGCAGTGACGATGCGGGTTCCATCGGGGTTGAAAGCGCCAAACGAGACGGTGTCGGTGTGGCCGTAGAGCGTCAGCAGTTTTTCGCCGCTGGCCGCGTCCCATAATTGGGCGGTCTGGTCGTCGCCGGTGGTCAGGATGCGCTTCCCGTCCGGGCTGTAGGCCACGCTGCGCATGATAGTGGCCTCGCCGGGCAAAGCGAGGGCTTTTTCGCCGGTTTCCAAATCCCAGACGGTGGCCCAACTCTCTGCCCAGGATGTATTGGCGGTAACGAGGCGGGTTCCATCCGGGCTGAAGGCAGCCCAATAGGTGAGCGCATCCACTTCAGACAGGGTTGTGAGCGGCTCGCCCGTGGCAGAATCCCACAGACGGGTTGCGCCATCCCAACTGACCGAGGCCAGTTGGCTGCCATCCGGGCTAAAAGCGACCGAAAAGACCACTGCGGTATGGCCTTCCATGCGCTGAAGCTCCGCGCCGCTGGCAACCTCCCAAATGCGGACGGTGCGGTCGCCCCCGGCAGTGGCGAGCCATTTTCCATCCGGGCTGAAGGCCACGGCGTTGACGCCGGTTTCGGTGGAGGCTGCCAGGGCGCGGATTTCCTGCCCACTGGCGGCCTCCCAGAGTTTGACGGTGTTATCGAGACTGGCCGAGGCGATGAGTTTTCCATCGGGGCTGTAAACCGCATGCCAGACGCTGTTGGTGTGACCGCCCAGGGTGAGCGCGATGCGTGAGGCCTGCGCGGCGCGGCGCAGGGCGTCTTCAGCTTCAGGCAGGACAGTGCCATCGGCCTGGTAGGTTTTGTTCACAGCTTGCAAGGCCAGCAAGAGACTGCGTTCGGGGTCAATTTGGAGGCTGGCATTGGCCGCGCTGGCGAGTTCGCGCACCGAAGCAACCAGCGCCTGCTGCTGCGCCACTCCACGCTCGCGGATGGCATCCGCTTCGGCGACCTGGGCGGTGGCAGCGCTGGCGGCGTTTTGCACGGCCAGTCTCTGGTTATTTTGGGCAAAAAATCCGGCTAGAACAGCGGCAATCAGGGCCAGCGCCAATACGCCAACCAACCAGACCGCCCGCTGGCGTAATTGTTTAAGTGAATGCGCCTGGTCTTCGGCGCGGGCGCGTTCGGTTTCGGCCAATTTTCGGGCATTTTCAAGTTCCCGCTGCTGGCGCTGGTGTTCTTCAGACTCCCGACGCTGGTGTTCCCGAGAACTGGCTTCCAGATAGGAACGTTCCTCCTGAGTCAGACCAATATTAGTACTGGCCGCCCAGCCCTCGAACTGCTCGAGGCGCGCGCCGGTCAGCAGGAAGCTGGATTCGAGGTTCGCCGTCCGCCATTCCTGCGCAGCGAGGGCAAGCTGGCGCTGCAAATGCACCTCGGCCCGGCTTTCATCCAGCCATTCGCGCAGGCGTTTCCACTCGCGCAATAAGGCTTCGTGCGCCACCTCGAGCGTTGCGCCGCGCGTCAAAGGATCGCGGTCGAAGGTTAGCAGGTGGGCTTTGCCAAAGCGGTTAATGACCGTTGACCATTGACCGTTGACCGTGTCCAGGCCTTCCAATTCATCGCGCAGCACGCGACGGCGAGTGTCTTCCGTCCCTTCACCGAGCGTGACCAGGCGCAGGAAAACCTGCCGAGCTGCAGATTGTTCGTTTTCGACCAGGCTGGAGAAAATCGCCTCCGCGCTGCGGCCGAGCGCCCCAAGCACGCCACCGATTTCACGATAGGCTTTGTTGGTCAGGGTGCGGCCTTCGCGTCTGTCGAACAATTCCGAGAGCGCATATTGCAGCAGGGGCAGCGCGCCGGGTTGGTTGCCGGTTTCGCGGATGATGGTCGAAACGAGACCCTTTCCCAGCCTGAGACCGGCGCGTTGGGCCGGGCCGGCCACCGCGCGTTCGATTTCATCGGCGTTGAGCGGCAAGACAAATTCAAAGCGCCGGTTGAGCATCTCGCCAAAATCGACATAACGCAGAGGCTTGTCGGTGAAATCGGCGCGCAGAGTGAGGATGACGCGCAGGCGGCTGCGTTCATCCATCACGGCGGCGGCCAGGCTTTCGAGCAGCAGCGCCCGCTCAGATTCCTCCTCGACCAGGGTAAAAACTTCCTCGAACTGGTCGAGGACCAGCACCAATTCAACCGCCCGATCGGCGGGCAGGATGCGCTGAACGGCGCGCAACAGGCCACGGGGGCCGTCTTTTAACTGCGAGAGCAAACTCTCTGGCGGGTTGACGGCCACGCGCAGGAGCGCAGCTTCCAATTCTTCAAAAGGATGTTTGCCCGGCAGCAGATTGACGATGAACCAGTTTTCCGAACCCGGCAGGCCGCCGCGCCGCAAGGCCGGGACGAGACCGGCCCGCACCACCGAGGATTTTCCGCTCCCGCTGGGGCCAATGACCGCCAAAAAGCGGCTCAGGTCGCCGCCCTCGCCGAGGCGCGCCAGCAACTGTTGGATGAGGGTTTCGCGCCCGAAAAAGTTATCGGCGTCGGCTTCACTGAAGGCGCGCAGCCCCTTGAAGGGATTGACAAGCTCACCTTCGGGTTCTGCTTCCTCGTAAGCAATCGTGGCTGGATGCGAATCGCCGAGCCGCCCCAGCGCCTGGCGAAAATCGTTAAGCAGCGAAAGCGCGTCTTCGTAGCGGCTGGCCGGGTCTTTGGCGGTGGCGCGCCCGATGACCGCATCCAGCGCGGCAGGCAAGCCCAACTGACGGGCGGAGAGGGGCGGCATGGGCGTGTTGATGTGCTGTTGAATCAGGTCGAAGGGGGTCGGGCCGGAAAAGGGCAGCGTCCCGGTCAGCATTTCGTAGGTCATCACGCCCAGGCAGTAAATATCGGTCTGCGGGCCGACCGAGAGCGAGCGGATTTGCTCTGGCGACATATATTGCGGCGAGCCAATCATGGCATCCGCCTGGGTCTGGTTTTCGAAATCGGGACTGCCCAGGTTTTTGGCAATACCGAAATCGGCCAGGTAGGCGTTGTGGTCTTCATCGAGCAGCACGTTGGCGGGCTTCAAATCACGATGGATGACCCCGATGCGATGGGCGGTATGCAGCGCCGAACAAATTTGCTCAAGGATATGAGCGGTCGTCTCCATGGCAAGCGGCCCCGAGCCGAGCAGGGTCTGGATATTTCCCCCGCGCAGCAAGCGCATCACCAGGTAGGCCATGCCTGGTTCGCGCCAGTAATCGTAGAGCGGGACGATGTGCGGGTGCTCCAGCCGGGCCACCAGCTGCGCCTCGGCCTCGAAACGGCGGATGAAATCGGGGTGGTTGGCAAAAGCGGGCAGGATAATCTTGACCGCGACTTCGCGCTCGACATTCGGTTGCACGGCGCGATAGACCGAACCAAAACCACCCATGCCAATCCGTTCTGCCAGCGCATATCCGCGAATGGCGCGCCCGGTCAGGTCTTCGCGGCCGATTTCTTCCATCGAAGGCGGGGGCGTAACCAACTGGGCATCCGCCGATTCGGGGCGCACGGCGCGCGCCTTTCGGACAAATTCCGCCCGCTCCGGCAGCGGGAGCGCCAGCGCCATCGCCAGCCGCTCGGCAATCTGCACTGAAGCGCGCAAATCATCGGCCTCGATCTTGCGCAGGGTAATGGCGGCGCAACCCACCCGCCGCGCCAGTTCTTCCTGGGTCAAATCCAATTCCCGGCGGCGCTGCCGGACAAAGTTACCAAAGGAAAGTTCCTGATTCATCCAGCCTCGTTTTGTCTACCTGAATTGAGACACAAAGTCACATAAAGAGTATAGCGCAGGGCGGGGGGAAATACAACAATTGTCACCTTTTATATCGTTTTTTGTATCGCCTGGTATTTTGGGCCATGAGATATAAAAAGCGATAAGGCCGCCAAAAACGCTTGAAATCGGTCGCGGCGGATGCTAAATTGAAAGCCAGGAAACCAAACGGGTTTCCACTTTTTATCGGTCAACCAAAATGGAGGAAGTAATGAAAAGCAAGTTCCTGTACGTTTTTGTTGTTCTGGCGGTCATCCTGGCGGCTTGTAGTCCCGCCGCGCCAACAGCCGCGCCAGCCACAGAAGTGCCAAAGCCAACGGTCGCTCCGCCCCCCACTGAAGCGCCGACCCTGCCCCCCGCGCCAGCCGCCATCCCCGAAATCAAGATTGATTCGGCAGACTATGCGTATACTGCCCCCGAAACGCTCAGCGCCGGCTGGACGCGCATTGTCCTGACCAATTCCGGGGCCGAGCCGCACCACGTTCAGTTCCTGCGCTTGAACGACGGCGTCACCGTTCCGCAGTTCGAGCAGGCCTTTAAGCAAGCCGAAGGCCCGGCCCTGGCGCTGACGAAGCAGGTCGGCGGCGTGGGCGCCATTCATCCCGGCGGCACTGCCAGCGCGGTGCTTAATCTCCCGGCGGGCGAATACGTTATCCTGTGTTTCATCCCCTCCCCGGCCGATGGGGTGGCGCATCATGCCAAGGGAATGGTCAAGAGTCTCATCGTCAATCCGGCGGAAGGGACAGCCGCCGCGCCGCAGGCCGACCTGGTCGTTCGCCTGAAGGATTTTGTCTTCGACATGCCCAACAAACTGCCGACTGGCTCGCTGACCATTCAGGTGGTCAATGACGGCCCTGAACCACACGAACTCAACCTCCTGAAGTTGGAGGAGGGCAAAACGCTCAATGACCTCATCCAGTTCCTGAACGGCGCGGGTGGCCCGCCCCCGTTTGCCCCGGTCGGCGGGATGAATGGTCTCGATACCGGACTGACCGGTTATGCCGAAATCGACCTTGCGCCGGGGAATTATGTGGCCATCTGCAATATCCCCAGCCCGATGCACCAGGGAAATCCACATTTTTCGTTGGGCATGATTCGAGAATTCACGGTTGAATAACCGTCTACCCAAACTCTTTTTATTCGAAAGGATTACGAAAATGAACACAAAGAAACTGGCTTTACTGGCTCTTGCCCTGCTGCTCGCCCTGCTGACCCTCTCTACCTGCGGCGGCTCAAAACAAGCCAATTTCCCAACCGGGAAATTCATCAAATCTGGCGAAACGGATTACGGGCTGATTTTCAATACTGATGGCACCTTTGGCGTGTTCATCGATGGCGGCGTGATTGTCGTCAATGGTACTTACACCGTCAAAGGCGACACATTCACCGAAACCGGCAACGACGGCGGCTGCAAGTCGCCGGTGGAATTCAAATATACCTTCGACGGGGAGAAACTGACCTTCAAGTATGCCGGGAATGCCGAGGCTGACCGTGATTGCGATGGCCGTTATGCCGATTTCAATAACGTGACCTATACCTTGTCGAAGTGACAATGGGGCGCCCTGCGCGGTCCATGGACTACCGGTGAGGCCTGGAAAGCTTCGGTAAATCGGTAGAAGTGCTCATCCCGGATGCACAGTCGCGCCCGCTTCACCATGATGGATACCCGCTTTGTAGCGCGGAAAAGCCAGTTATGCGGCCCTGATTCCAAAGACGAAGTTCTATCCCTCAGTTGGGATGGGGTGGTTTCAGGCGACGCCCCCGGTATACCTGGCCGGGGGCGTCGTGCAGTTTCAATCCCTCAGTCGGGATGGGGTGGTTTCAGGCGCCATCCAGCAAATCGCGCCGGATT
>CAYLZI010000161.1:0-6934 GCA_964388215.1 uncultured Anaerolinea sp. | reverse complement strand
TTTCGGTCTCGTAGGCCAGGGCGTTGACCTGCTCGTCGGGCAATGGACGGTTGACTGCTGACGAAAGCGCCCGAATGAGGGCAACACTCACGGCAGCGCCGGAGCCGAGGCCGGATGCAACGGGGATGGTGGATGTTATCCGAATTGCGAGAGGCGGAGGGCTGGAAATTTCGAGAGTGCGGAAAATGTTATGAATAACGGAAGCCAGCGCGTGCGTGGCAGGCAGCGAAGAAATCTCGCAGCGTAGGGAAATATCCGGCGCGTCCACCCAAATTCCGGGCGCAGGCGAATCTTCCACTTCCACATCCGCATGAACCTGCGTCACCGGCACAGCCAGCGCCGGGCGGCCATAGACAACGGCGTGTTCGCCAAACAGGATGACTTTGCCGGGCGAGGAGGCGGTGGTCATAGGTATTGGTAGGGCAAATTACCAATTTGCCCTACCAAAGATAAAAGACAGCCAGCACGGTCAGGCCGAGCAGGACGATGGCGGCTTGGATGGGGGCGTCTTTGAGCAGCACTTCTTCGGGCGAACCGGCCTCGTGCGTGACCTGGATGAGATAGAGGTAGCGCAAGATGATATACACCACAAAAGGGATGGTGAGCATCATGCTGTGGCTTTCGGGCAGGTTGGGCGCCGAGAAGGTGTAGAGTGAATAGGCCAGGATGGTGGCCGCTGAAACGATGGTGACGTACTGGTCGAGCAGAGGAATGGTGTAGCCGTCGAGCACGCGGCGGTGCGAACCCGCTCCCCGGTCGAGCAGGGAGAGTTCGGCGCGGCGTTTGCCAAAGCCCAGGTAGAGCGAGCCGAGGGTGGTGACGACGTAGAGCCAGGGTGAGAAGCGTTCCACTTCGATAAGCGTCACGCCGCTGTGAACGCGCAGCACAAACCCGGCGGCGATGACCAGAACGTCTACAATGGGAATGTGTTTGAGCCACTTGGAATAGGCCAGGTTGATGACAAGATAGGCCGCCAGGACGCCCGCAAAGGCCGGGGAGAGCAGCCAGCCAAGCGGCAGGACGATGACCGTTAGCCCAATGGCGGCGGCCCAGGCGACCCTGATGGGTAGTTTGCCGGAAGGCAATGGGCGTTTTTTCTTTTCGGGGTGCTTGCGGTCGGCCTCGATGTCGGCGATGTCGTTGATGATGTAAACGACGCTGGAAATCAGGCAGAACAGGGCAAATCCGCCGAGCGTGCGCAGGAAGGCTTCGAGTTGGAAGAGTTGCTTGTCGAAGATGAGGGCGAAGAAGACGAAGCCGTTTTTCGTCCACTGGCGGGGGCGCATGGTTTTGAGGAGGGCTTTGAACATGGGGGTATTTTAATGCGTAATTCATAAAAGGGTAACATTTTTAATTGCCTCGACAATGTCACAGGGCGCATCTCTGGAAGCGCGCAGTCTCTTCGCCGAAATGTAATGGCGACCTGCCTGGGCATAAAATCGCTTTTTCTGGCATTGAAGGGTCGCCCCTGCCCTGCCCATTGCGCCATGTTGAACGAGAGAGCCGGAAATGTTTTTGATTGTTTAACCTTTTTGTACTTCTTGTTTGCTTGCGGCCTGGCAACTTTTGAGCAATTCGGTCGGGTATAATCTTTTCTTGGCAAACCAAGTTTTTACGGAGGAAACTATGGAACAACACGCATTTTTCGAGGGCAAAATTGTCCCGTTTGGCGAGGCAAAGGTTAGCGTTGCCACGCACGGCTTGAACTATGGCACGGCGGCTTTTGGCGGTTTGCGCGCTTATTGGAATGTGGAACAGGAAAAACTGTTCCTGTTTCGCCCGCTCGAGCATTATCGGCGCTTCCTGAATTCATCTAAAATCCTTTGCATGGAATTTGCGCATACCCCTGAAAGCCTGACCCAAATCACCATTGACCTGCTCAAGGCCGATGGCTGGCAGCAGGACGTTTATATCCGTCCGTTATGCTATAAGGCGGATTCTGGAATTGGCGTGCGCCTGCATGACCTGCGCGATGAAATTTCTATTTTTGCCCTGCCCTTTGGTTCGTATGGCAAAAATGAAGATAACGCCCACGTCACCATCTCCTCCTGGCGGCGGGTGGATGATAACATCATCCCGGCGCGTGGCAAAATTAGCGGCGCGTATGCCAACTCGGCGCTCATCAAAACCGATGCCATTCGGGCTGGGTTCGACGAAGCGCTCGTCCTCGACCAAAACGGTCACATCTCCGAAGGCACGGCCATGAACGTTTTCCTCGTGCGTGATGGCGCGCTGGTCACTCCACCCGTTTGGGATAACATCCTGGAAGGGATTACCCGCCGCTCGGTTATTGAACTGGCCAAGAACGAGCTCGGCCTGGAGGTGGTGGAACGCTCGATTGACCGTACCGAGGCCTTTGTGTGTGATGAAATGTTCATGACTGGCACGGCCGCCCAGGTGACAGTGGTGACACGGGTAGACCATCGCCAGGTTGGCGATGGCAAAATGGGGCCAATCACCGCCAAACTCCGCGCCTTATTTGTGGATGTGGCGCGCGGGCGCAACCCAAAGTACCGCCACTGGAACGTGGCAGTGGAATAAAACGCAACCGCCCGCTGTTGAACAGCGGGCGATTGCGTTACCTGCCTTTGGTTGCGGAATAAGTTCCGCGTTACGGCTCTCTACTTTTGGGTAAACCGGACGTAAACAAGATTCCGATTGCATTCGCTGTATGTCGTCAGGTAAATCTGTTCCGACATGGGCGAGTTGGCCTGGTCGAACAATTGCACCCAAAGCGTATTTTTCGATGCCACCGGGGCAATGCCCAACTCGAACTCGAACCCGCCCTGCCCATACGCAACGGCGATACCCGTCAGAGTTGTTTCGTTGAATGATTTTCCTGGCACGCTGCCGCCCAGTTTGACAATCAGCCCCATCGCCGGGTTGTTTTTGCTATCAAGCGCCTGCCCGGCGATATACATCGTGGAGCAACTCGTATCGGCGCGATAAACGGTACTTTCCACAGCATTCACGGTCACTCCGTAGGGCAGGCCGGTTGGCTTGGCCGTGCGAGTGGGCGAAACGGCTGGGGTGGCGCTGGCTGGGAGCGTGGAGGTTGCCAGCCTGAAGGGCGTTGCCGATGGCTCAACCGTAATGGAAGGACGCGGCGTGTTCGTTGCCCTGGGTGGACGAGTCGGCTCTGGTGTCCAGGTTGGGTCAAAGCGAATCGGCGTGACCGTTGGCGTTTCGCTGGGAGGAATGGGCGTGGGAGGCTGTAAAGGGTTAAATGCCGAATACGGGTTGGAAAAGATATTATAAAATAGGCCGCAAGCGCACAGCGCCATGACCAACATGACAGCCGTCAACACGTTCCAGAGCGTGTCGCGGCCCGGCTTTTTTTTCTTTTTCGCCGGGGCAACAGCGCGCGGCGTTTCGTTAAGAAAATCATCATAATTTGTCATGCGTTCATCTCCAGGTAGCGGAGTTGCTATTTCAGGTTGAGCGTAATCGCGCTTTGCTGGCGGCGCTCGGCCAGCCAATCGTTCAAGGCCCGGTTTTGCAGCGTCAGCAGCGCATCGGGGCTGAGGGGGCGGTCGGGCTGCGTTTCTAATACGGTGAGAATATGATACCCGGCTTCGCTTTGGATAACCTGGCTCACAGCCCCAATCTCCAGGCTGAAGGCGGCTTCTTCCACTTCTTTGCTTGCCAGGTAATTGCGCGGAAACCAGCCAATATCGCCGCGCGTAACTGGGTCAACCCGAAGGGCCAGGTCGTCAAAATTAGCCCCGGCTTCCAATTGTTTGTAATAATTTTGCGCAACATCTTCATTATAGAGCAAAATTTGGCGGACGTGTACCTGCTGGGCCGCATGGGGGACAGCCGAAATGATTTTGTCACGCATCCAGGCCGCCGCAACCGCCCGCCGCAGGGCCACCCTGAAGCCTTCCTCGCTGTAGCCGTTGGCTTGCTGCCAATCTTTTAGCATTTGCGCTCCGCCTGCCTGGGCAGTGAGCGACTCGATGCGCATTTGCAAGGCTGAATCATCCACCGTGAAACCGGCTTCTGCCGCGCCCTGAGACAGCAAAACCTGCGAAATCAAGTCATCCAACACCACCCGATGGATTTCTTCTTCAGCGGCGGTGAGCCCCAAACCAGTTTGAGATGCTTTATAGCGTTCCACTTCTGCGTTGAATTCATCGAGCGTGATTGATTCGCCGTTAACGGTCGCCGCCAAGGGGATGGGAGTTTCGCTGGGCGGAGGCAAGGTTTCGGTGGGCGGCGCAAGCGTGGGCGAGGATGCCGTAGGCGCGGCATTCTCGCCAGAGCAGGCTGCTAGCGTGAGCGCAAGAAAGATGTACGCAAAAAGCAAAAAGGGAGAGAGTGGTTTCAAAGCAGGCATTCTGCCCATTATAACGGATGAGCGTTGGGGCGCGTGAACAAAAGTATCAGGCCAATCATGGCGTTCTCAAGAAAGCGAGTTTCGCCCTCACCCCTGCCCCTCCCCCGGTGTGGGAGGGGTGAAAAGCCCCTCTCCCGCCGGGAGAGGGGTTGGGGTGAGGGAATACGCCATATCAGGCCAATACCGCCCTGCTAAAGCGCGCGAAACCTGGGCCCACGCGCAAAATGGTCTCAATTTGCTTAAACCCGGCGCAGCGCAGCAGGCTGGCAGATTTCTCCTCCGTCCAACCGCCAAATTTTTCGGCGCGGCACGCCCAACCAAGCAGCGATTCGCGGTTTTTGCCATCCAGCCCCCGCGCATCGGCCAATTCCAATGCTAAATGCGTGTTCAATCGTTCGGATGGGTTCAGCAAGCACAACTGCCCATCTGCCTTAAGCACGCGCCTGCATTCGCGCAGGGCGCGTAAAGGGTCACCGAGCAGGAAGATGACGTTGGTAGCCGTCAGCAGGTCGAAAGAGCAGGCGGTAAAGGGTAAGCGGTAAATGTTGCCTTGCGCAATGCATGAAGTAAAAGGGGAGCCTCGTAATAAGGAAAAATCAGAATCCAACCCGGCGGCAAAATGCCCCGCCTGCCAGAAGAGCGCGGGCAGCAGCCCCGGCCCGCAGCCTGCATCGAATATGCGCGCGCCCGGCGGCGGGCTGCACCAGCCGGCAAACTCTTTCAGAGCGCGTCCCCAGGCGGTTTGGGTTTGGATTTCTAAAAAATCGGCGTAATCATTCATCGGGGGCGAGCAGGTAAATGTGGATGTTGCCGTAAGCCTGAACCAGCCGGGCGTTTGGCAAATCAAAATCGGCGGGGTCAAGTTTATACATCTTCACCACCCGCTCCAGGGTTTCGTCTTTTTGGTTGGCAGCCAGCAAAAGCCAGATGCGCCGCGCATTGGCGCGCGCCTGCCAGGCGGTTTCCGGCATTCCCTGGCGCGCCAGGTAATACCAGACCTGCGTTTCGTTGGGGTAGCCCACCAGTGCCACATCGTCTTCCTGCCAGTGTTCGGCCAGGAAGATGGCCGCCGCTTCCTGGTTGCTCATTTTGGCCCATTTTTGGGGGATGGCTGGGATTGTGACCGTTAATTGGAAGATAATTCCGGCGAGCGCGAGTCCCGTTAACAGCGCATCGGGGCGGAATTTTCCCACCCGAATCTTTTTTGCCGTTTCGACGAGTCCTGCTGCTGCCCAGAGCAAAGCCGGGGCGATGAGCCACGACCAGAAACGGTCGAACGCTTCGGGGCGGCGGGTAAACACCAGGGCAGCGACCCAAACCAGGAGTACCGGCGACAAAGGCCAACGGGTCGTCTGAATCTTGCGGTGCAGCGCCAGGGATAGGAAAAATCCCAGGGTGAGCAGCATGGTGAATGCCAGCGGCACATCCTGATTCCATGTAAACCAGGTATCGCGCAGACGGGCGAGGAGCAGCCAGTCGAAGTATTTGCCCGCTTCTACCGGTTGGACAAAACTGTTGGCGATGATTTTGCGCCAGCCCGAGACGCGCAGGGCCGGGGCGTATGCCATCAGGGTCAGCGCGCCTGTTAGCACCCCAGAACCCAGCCAGCGTAGGAAGAATGAGCGGTTTTTTGCGCCCTCAATCACCAGCCACAGGTAAATGCCCCCGGCGGGGTAGAGCATGAGCGGCAGGGCCAGGAAGCCAAGCGCGGCGCAAACGCTCAAAAGCGCCCAGTGGAGCAAGCGATTGGAATGGACGAGTTCGCGGGCGAGCAAGATTGCCAGCAGGGTGAGCAGGGCGAGCAGGGTGTAGCCGCGCGCTTCGGTGGAGTACCGGACGAGAACCGGCAGCCAGGCCGCCAGCGCGGCGGCCAGCAGGCCGGTTTGGGGGCTATACAGGCGTTTGCCAAGCGCGTACATGGCCGGGATGAGCGCTAACCCGGCCAGCATGGCCGGCAACCGCAGGGCCCAGGGCTGGCTGCCGAGCAGTCCGGTGCTGAATACGACCAGGATGCTGTGAAGGATGTGATTGTTGGGCAGGGAATAGTCGCTGAGCGCCGCCCACAGTCCATGCGCGGCAAACCCGACGTAGGTGTAGGCTTCGTCGTAAGTGACCGGGTTGTTCAATTCGGCAATGCGGAAGGCCAGGCCGGAGAAAGTAATGAAGGCGAGCAGGATGCGAGTGGACATTAACTCAGCAAATAGGCCAGAATCCACTTTGTGGTGGCTTCGAGCGCGGCGGTGTGGGTGCGCTCGTAGTTGTGGGAGGCATCCACGCCGGGGCCGATGAGGGCGACTGCCACGTCGCCGCCTGCACGCCAGAAGGCGCTGCCATCTGAACCGTAGTTGGGGTATATATCCACTTTGTAATCAATTCTATGCTGTTCGGCCAGGCGGCGCAGTTTTTGGCTGAGGCCAGGGTGGTAGGGACCGCCGCTGTCTTTGACGCACAGGGTGGCGTGATACTCGTCCGATTCTTGCCCGTCGCCGATGGCGGCCATATCCACCGCCAGCAATTCGTGGACTTCGGCAGGGATGCCGGCTGCCGCGCCGTGACCCACTTCCTCGTAGTTGCTGATGTGGAAGTAGGTGGTCT
>CAYLZI010000160.1:0-6957 GCA_964388215.1 uncultured Anaerolinea sp. | reverse complement strand
TGGCCGGCCGCCTTTCGGCCAAAGCCGCGCTGGAGGAAGACCCCGATAACTTCATTCTGATGCACGCGATGGGCTCCAACACCGCCGGTCAACTTGGCTCGGTCATCGCAGGCGGGGTGCTGCTGGCGATTGTGAGCAAGATGCTGGGGATGTGATGTAGGAGGGCGAGATTCTCTCGTTCCCTAAAAAAAACAGGAGCCGATTGGCTCTATGCAAAAAGGCCTTTGCGATTTTTTCGCAGAGGCCTTTTTGGAACACAGGTTATCGTTTTTTGATTTGTTAACGAGTTGCTACTGTAGGTTCGGTTCGGCGGGTACGATTTTCTGCCAAAATTCGTCGTTGGTGGTAATGGTAGCCTTTTCGCGCAGTTCCTTCAGGAAATCGCTAAAGAAGGTTTGCTTATACTGCTCGATCTCCTCGTTACTCAACGGCGTAACCTCGCGGGCAATTACCTGGACGATGTGCCAGCCGTAATCGGTTTGCACCGGGTCGCTGATTTGGCCGATGGGCAGGCTGAGAACAGCCTCTTCAAAGGGTGCAACCATCATGCCTTTCCCAAACCAGCCCAAGTCGCCGCCGTTGTCTTTGTTGCTCGTGTCGATGGAGAATTCTGCTGCCAGTTTGGCAAAATCTTCACCGGAGCGGGCGCGCTCGACAATAAGTTTTGCCAATGACTCTTCAGTTACCAGAATGTGGCGAGCCCAGGCTTTTTCTTGGGATGTTGAAATATCTTTGGTCACATCGGCGAGCAGTTTATCACGCAAGAGGAAGCCTTCGTAGAATTTGCGATAATCTTCGCGGGTCATGCCAGTTTGCTCGTTGATGAATGTAAATTGCTCATCGAAAGCGGCCTGGTAGCCTTCCTGCGTATAGGGGGTAGCTGTCGGCAGTGGTGCGGATGTGGGGCCGGTGGTCGCGGTTGGGAACTGCGTAGGCGTTTCAGTGGGGGTCACGTTCGGGTCTGGAGTGGCAGTGGGGGCCGGTGTTGCGGTTGGGGTGATGGTTACAATTGCCAGCGCAGTCGGGTTCAAGGTCGAGGTTGCAAATGCCGTCGCAGTTGGCGCGGGTGTGGGCGTGCCGTTGGGGTAATAGCCCAACCCTTCTTGCATCGCCTTGTCAATTTCTTCCGCGCTGACTGTAATTCCTCTCCGCGCAGATTCTTGGCGGATGAGTTTGTCATTAATCATGTAGTCCAACACGCTTTGACCAATGGTGGTGGGGCTGTTGAGCTGTTGTAAAATTTGCTGCAAAGTCTGGCCGAAGTTGGGGTCGTTGAGAGGGTCGGCCGCGCCAAACATTTGGGCAAATTGGTAATACTGGTTGAATTGGGTAATCAATTGCGTGCGCTGTAACTTAACCTGTTTTTGGAAATCGCCTGCGTTAATCGAATCACTATTGACTTTTGCCACAGCGCGATACGGGAGAAAAACTGTTTCTGCCAGGATGCCATAAGCGACAAGGCCGATTACAACAACAGCCACAACAATCGCGGTAATCCAAATGGCGCGCTCCTGCTGGCGGACAACCTGTAAGTGGGCGGTATGTTTTTTATTGGTTTTCTGGGGGGTCATAAGTACTCGCTCTCTGACACGCAAAAACCGGGGCATGGAGTCAGTTTCCATGCCCCGGTTTTGCTTTAGTCTTCGCGTCCCCCGCCAATGTATGGCAACAGGGCAATGTGCCGGGCGCGTTTGATAACGCCGGCCAGCCCACGTTGGTGCCGGGCGCATGTGCCGGTCTGGCGGCGTGGGCGAATTTTGCCATCCTCCGTCACATAGCGTTTGAGCAAATCTACATTTTTATAGTCCATGCGGATATTTTTATCGGCGCAGAACTGGCAAATTTTAGGGCGTGAATAAAAGCGGCGCTCGCCTGAATGGCCGCCTTCATCACGGTCGCGTTCACGATAGTCTTCCATAATTTACTTTACTCCATTCCCTCGTGCCTCGGGACAGGGGTGCGGGCTGGTGCCAGCCGCAAGGTTGTCGAGTTCATCGAGGGTAGTGATTAGAAGGGAAATTCATCCTCGCCGGAAGATGGCGTCTCTGGAGCCTCGTTGTCTTCAGATGCCTGGTGATTATTGGCGCTGTTATCGCGGCGGTCACCCAGCATCATCATTTCACTGGCAACGATTTCGACGCTGCTGTGCTTGTTGCCTTCCTTGTCTTCCCATTTGCGGGTTTGCAGACGGCCTTCGATGTAGACCTGCTGGCCTTTGGTGAGGTACTGTTTGCAGATTTCAGCCAGATTGCCCCAGGCGACCACATTGAACCATTCAGTCTCCTGGTGGCGTTCCCCATCCACAGTATTCCACGAGCGGCTAGTAGCAACGCTGAAGGTCGTCACAGGGCGTCCAGAAGGGGTGTAGCGCATTTCGGGGTCGCGTCCAAGGTGGCCTATAATCATTACTTTATTCAAGCCTCGGCTCATTTTCTTTCTCCTTGCTCAGAAAATAACTCAACCGACAGGATATCAAACTACTCAGCCACGGTAAGCATAGAGCGCAGAATATTTTCCTGGAAGCGCAGGTTGCGCTCCAGTCCTGCTGCTGCGGCGGCGGGCATGCTGATGTACAGGACTGCGTACTGTCCTTCGCGCTGCTTGCGGATACTGTAGGCCATGCGGCGACGGCCCCACGCATCGAGTTTTTCGACGGTTCCGCCAAACTCTGTCACCCAATTGCTAACCTTTTCGACTACGCCTTTGAATGCGTTTTCGTCCAGGTCTGGGTGAATGATGCAGACCAATTCGTAATTGTGCATAAGGGAAAACCTCCTTTCCTCGGGATTGCCCCCAGTCAGACTGCTGTAAGCAGCGCCGGGGGCGGAAGGAGTCACACGGGTTGCGTGACTTGAATTAAGCGGACTGAATTCTAGTCGATAGTTGTCGAATTGGGAAGATGTGAAAAAAACAGCGCGAACCGCCATATTTGGCAGGGATGAACACCGTTTGCCTGGATTGGGGTATTCGATTGTGACGTAACCCCAATGAGGTTTTCCCAAACTTGAAAGCAACCCAGCCGCCAGCAAAAGACCAATTAAGTTGTGCGGCCGCATGATATACTGCCCCAGAACATTACCTACGGTATTATGTAGTCACAAGCGACCGCACCTAATATTACAGCGCAAAGTTCAGCAAGCAAGATAGCCTGAAAAAGAAGGCATGGTATCTTTCCCCAACCACCAGCCAGGTGGGAAGGAGAAAAGAAAACCATGCCAGCGGAAATTGTAACGGATACTTGTCCTGCGCCACAATGCAATTTGAGCGAGCAAGACATTGAGCAATTTTTGGATGAAATGAAAGATTACCTCGCCTTGGTCGCGTCCGCCTTTGAGCGAGCAGAGCAATTCAAACGCAGCAAAACCTACGTGCGAGGCTTGCTGGGTGATGCCGCGCGTAAAAATGTTGAGCAGATGGCGTTGGGGCTGGGCGAAAACGTGCGCAACCTGCAATACTTTGTCGGTCAATGCCCGTAGAAGACCGAACCGGTGTTTGAAGTTCATCAACGGCTGGTGGCGGAGACATTGGGAGAGGCAGATGGCGTGGCGTCGATCGACGAATCCGGGGTCATGAAGCAAGGGGCCTGCTCGGTGGGCGTCGCCGCGCAATACTGTGGGTCGGTAGGCAAGATCGCCAACAGTCAAAACGGGGTCAAGTTCTACTTCAGCAATCCACCTGCCAAAACTCCTTTGACCGAGTTCGTGCGTATCAGCGGCATGCGATGGCCGATTGAAACCATATTTGAAGAAAACAAAGGCGAAATCGGGCTCGACCATTATGAGACGCGTGGCTGGGCTGGCATCACCAACCAGAAGCGCAATCATCAGGCTTATTGCTCCCATCGTAAGTCTAAACTCGTTCGTTTGGTCGCCTTGGAGACCAACCTTGCGCTGTAATATTAGGCACTGCCTACAAACAAGGCTTGGATACCTTATTGGCTGCCAAATTCCAATCCTTCAAAAATGCCACTATTCAACCTTGATGAGTATAGTGAATCGCTGGCCGAAAAGGAAATGGACGCCTCAATTCCAGGTAAAATGATGGCATAAAATATCTAAAATGCGCGCGTGAAGTCGTAGCAGACGTGGCGAGACCCCAATCAGCGCGCAATGTGGGGTGGGTGAGCAAAGCGGAAGCAACGAAGTAACATAGAGAGGCTATTATCATGAAAAAAAGTCCTTTCAATTTATGGCATTGGGCCGTCGGCTGGCATCCCAATCTCGGCGTCAGGCTGGCTTTGAATATTGGCGCAGTGATTGCGCTGGCGAGCGCCTTTCTTTTTGTGGGCCTGTACCGGCAGGAAGAACAGCGCGCCATGCAATTGATTCATAAACAGGCCGAATCGTTGCTTTCGGCAATGGTTGTGGTGCGCGAGTGGGTTTCATCTTATCAGGGCGTGTGGACAACTTCACCCGGTGAAAGATATTATGAAGAAGATGAAGGGCGATACCTGAAAACCCCGGCCATGGTAACAAAAGAGTTATCGAATCTTTCAGATACCAAAGGGTACTATCGCTTTCACATCACCAGCCTGAAGCCAGTCAACCCTGAAAACAACCCCGACGACTTTGAACATCATGCCCTGATGGTCTTTGAAAGCAAACCGGAAGCCTTCTCATCGCTTGAATGGGATGAAAGCGGGCAGCCCCTGTATCGTTTAATGATTCCGCTCAAAGCCGAGACATCCTGCCTGCAATGTCATGGCGACCTGGGATATGAAGAAGGCGATGTGCGCGGTGGATTAAGCATCCTGCTGCCGATGGACGAAATCAACGCCTCGCTGGTTGCCAGCCGCCAATCGCTGGCAGTATCAGTGCTGGGAATTTCGGCCCTGGTGATGACAGTGCTCTACTTTCTGGTCTATCGCGTGGTCGTTTTGCCGGTCCGCCACCTGACGCAGATTACCGAAACGATTGGGCGGGGCGATTATAGCGCGCGCTGTCAGTTGGAAACCCACAACGAACTGCAAACCCTGGGCAATTCCTTCAACCAAATGACCGCCAACCTGCAAGCCTCCCACCAAACGTTACGCGAGCGCATCGAACAACGCACGCTCGAACTGGCAAGTATTTCAGAAATTGCCCAAATTGTGAGCGGCCCGAAAAACTTGCAAAATATTATGGACGAGGCCCTAACCCACATTGCGCAAGTGACGGGCATTGCCGGCGGGGCAATCTTGCTGCTGGAAAATGAAAAAATCAGCCCGCTTGCCAGCCGCAACTTTCCGCAAGAATGGCTTTCGACAATCTCCGAAAATGTCGAAGCGCTCGGCCAAATTAAAAATGGAAATGCCTATAGCCTGCCGCCAGGCCGCAACCCTGGCGAGGCGCCAGCCGAGAAACTGGTTCTCGTCCCCATGATTTTGCGCGAAAAATCGCTGGGAATTTTGGGCCTGCGCAGCGTGCGCCAGGAGGAACTCGCGCTTGAAACGTTGCAACTGATGCACTGCATTGGCGCGCAACTGGCCGTCGCCATCGAAAACGCAAAATATCACGAACAAACGCAAGAACTCGCCATTCTGGAAGAACGCCAGCGCATTTCGCGCGAACTGCACGACAGCCTGGCCCAAACCCTGGGTTGGCTGAATATCAAAGTGGAAATCATGCAAGACCACCTGCACGAAAAAGGCGATGAAAAAGTCCGCACTGAACTGGGCAATATCCATCACGTCATCCGCGAAGCCTGCTACGACGTGCGCGAATCGATAGACGGTTTGCGCGCCCAACCGAATGAAGATATAAAAACTTCTATGCAAGTATGGATCGCCACCTTTCGTCAGAGAAGTCCGCTCAGCATTCAATTCAGCGCCCCCGAAGAAAGGCTCGACCTGCCGGCCATCGTCAACATCGAGTTAATTCGCATCCTTCAAGAAGGGCTTACCAATATTCGCAAACACGCCAGGGCCAGCCATGTCCAAATTGCGCTGGGCCGCAGCGGTGATTTTATCGAATTAAGCATTCAAGACAACGGCCAGGGATTTGACTACCGACCCACCCAAAACCTGAGCCACTTTGGATTGCGAATCATGCGCGAACGGGCCGAGCGGCTAGGCGGAACCTTTGAACTGGATACTGCTCCCGGAAGCGGCGCGAAACTCCTTGCATGTATCCCCCTCAAACAGCATCTTTACTCGCGGAGTTAATCATGAGCCAAGAAGAAAAAACCATTCGGGTTTTGCTGGTCGATGACAGCCCCCTGTTTCGCAGCGGAATCGTGGCCTTACTCAACCAAGAAAATCACTTTGAAGTCATTGGCGAAGCCAGCAATGGCGAAGAAGGCTTGCATCTTTGCCGCGCAGTAGCCCCGGATATTGTCTTGATGGACATCCAGATGCCTGGCATGGGCGGGCTTGAAGCCACCCGCCAAATCCTTCAAGCATTTCCGGCCATCAAAATCATCATGCTAACCGTCTCTGAGCGAGAAGCCGACCTGTTTGAAGCCATCAAAGCCGGCGCGCAAGGATACATGATTAAAACCGTCATCAACGGGCGCGAAATGCGCGCTGCCTTGCAGCGAGTGGCCTCGGGCGGAGTCATCATCCCCACCGAAATGGCCCCGCGTCTATTGGCAGAATTCGCCACTCTCGCTAAATCTGCAACGGAAAAACAACCCACCCCTGCCCGCTCTAGCGCTGAAAAACAAAACAACCCAGCCGCATCAGGCACCCTGACCGAACGCGAAATCGACGTGCTGCAACTGGTGGCCGAGGGCCTCGCCAACAAAGAAATTGCCGCCCGCCTGGTTATCTCTGAAAACACCGTGCGCGCGCATCTAAGAGCCATCATGGACAAACTACACATCAGCAACCGCGTTCAGGCCGCCTTATGGTTAACCAGGCAAAAAGGGTAAGCACACCGTAAATAAAGTTTCTTCTGAATTTCTAGCCACCAAATACTTGTAACTACTTTGACAATGTCAGATTAAACATTTGTTCTATGGCAAAATAGGGAGATGGAG
>CAYLZI010000159.1:0-6994 GCA_964388215.1 uncultured Anaerolinea sp. | reverse complement strand
ATCCCAACCTGCTTCGACACTCATTCCAGTTGGGTATAAAAATTGAGGCATGTCACCATCCCGCTCACCTTGCTCAATGAACTTGGCGGCGCCTACGAAAGGTTCGACGACTCGGATGGTGAGTTGGGCGAGAGCACCGACTACGCCGGGGAAATCCTGGCCGAAGCCATCTTAATCGCTGATTTGGACGAAAAAGAACGCAAAGCCCTCGAGCGCAAACTGGCCCCCATTGCCAAAAACCTGGCCAATTATGGCATCGAAAACGGGTTGGAAATTGCCCAACTTGCCCTGGAATACGGCTGGGAAACACACCCCGAATATACCAATGATTTCACCGCTGACCTGGATTCCGCCAAACTCAATGTGCTCGAACGCCAGGGCCGCACCGATGAATTCCTGGCCTTATGCCAGCAAACCGGCCAGTATTTGCGCTACACCCAAAACCTACTGGAACTCGGCCAAACCGAGAACGCCATCCGCGCCGCGTACAAACTCTCAGAGCCGAACCAGGTGCTCGAAATTGCCAAAAAGCTGCGAGAGAACAACCAGATTCCAGAAGCAATCCGCCTGTCAGAAAACGGAACAAAGCTCGAAGGGCAAAAATACCACCTGGCAGCCTGGCTCGCTCCGTTGGAAGAATCCCAGGGACGGCTGGAAGCGGCACTGCAAGCCTATCTCGTTACCTTTGCCGAAACTCCCAACCTGGAAGCGTACAAACACATCCAGCGGCTTTCCGGTGAGCGTTGGGAGCAGATAAAACCCGAACAAATGAAAATCCTGCTCCAATCGGGCCGTTCAGACGCCATCATATCTGTTTACTTACACGAGCAACAATGGGATGAAGCCACCGCCATCGCCGACAAAAACACTTACGATTACAGTTTGCGCGAAAAAGTAGCCGATGCTGTCATCGCCCACCGCCCCGATTGGGTCATCCGCATCTCTATCAAAGAAGCCGAAAAACTTATCGAACCCACCCAGAGCAAATACTACCCCCATGCCGCGCGCTGGCTGGCGAAAGCCAAACAGGCTTACATCCAATCTGGGCGAAAATCTGAATGGCAAACATACTTCACTCAGTTCAAAACCACCTATGCCCGCCGTCCGTCCCTGCAAAAAGAATTAGCCCGGTTATAATAAAGTAGACATGCGCCCTGCGCCCCCGTACAATCAACCCTATTTTCGATGAAGTCAAAAAGAACCTCGTCCGGCGCGGGCTGGTCGTAATGGCCGAAGTCAAAATGCGCGGCGACACCGTCCAACTGGAGCGATGGCGCTGCGCCATCCCGCCCGAATTTGTCCCCTACATCCCAGCCCTGCCTGCCATCCAAAACGATTCACCTGGCCTGCAAAACGAAAACACCCTCCGCCGCAAATTGCTCGAACTGGTAGGCGGCAGCTCGGCCATTCCCAACGACCCGCTGCCCACCCAACTCAAGCACGGTAGCATTTATCTCAAAGACCACCCCTTCTCGCTCGCCACGTTTGGCCTGTGGCAAGCCGAAGCCTGGCAGCGCGCCCTTGGCGCTTTCAAACCAGAAGTTCCAGCTTCGCTTTCCCCCACCAGCGCCGCGCTCAAACTGTTGGACGACAAAGCCTGGGTAAACCCCAAAAGCCTCGAACCCGCCCTCGTCATCTACTCCTTTGGCGGGAAAATCCCCCCAGCCGAAAGATTGCTCAAACAGGGTTGGGAATTGGGACTCTTGTCCCGCCTCGACATTGACCACAGCCCTCACTACCGCCTCGCCCCCAGCGGTTCAGCCGGAACAAACACCCCGCATCTGGCCACCCTTAATTGGGCCAATACTACATCCAAACCGGGTTCCGCCAAAGTTGACCTGCGTCTGATTCCGCTCCACGACCTCGGCATTCTCAACGCCCTGACCCATCTCGCCATCGAAAGTGGCGATTTGCTGGCCTCCCCTAGCCTGATCAAACTCGGACGCGCCATCCCCGCCCAGCGCCGCGCCCCACTCTCCATCTGGCTGGCGGAACATATTCCGGCCTTTGGCAAAGCCCTCGAAACGGTGGAAAACAAATGGGGGCAAACCATTCTGCACGAAAACCTGCTCTTCGCCCAGGTGCGCGACCTGAGCCTGCGCGTTCAGTTGGAACGCGAACTCAAAGACAAGCTGGTTGTGCTCAGCGACCACCACATCGCCTTTCCCCACGAAGCCCGAGCCAGCGTTGAAAAATTGCTCAAAAAGACGGGTTCGTCATCAAAACGGTAAAAGCGTAAGTATGTCAAAAGTCGAAGGTCAAAAGTCTTTCTCGTGACCTTTGACTTTTGACCTTCGACCGGATACCGAAACACCTGCCCATGATACTTCAACCCCTCGACCCCCAATCCCTGACCATTTTCTCCAACGACCGCGACATCCTGCGCGACCTGTTCACCTACCTCGATTGCGTCGATGAGCGCAGCGTTAAACGCATGACGCGCACCAACGAAATCCCCCGCGCCGACCTTGTCCGCCTGGCGAAACTGCTCGATATCGAGCCGCCCGAAAAAGACGACTGGCATTATGCCGTCCCGCACTGGATTGATTTTATAGACGATCTCGCTTTGAGACTGAAACTGGTTTCCTACGATCTAAAAGGTGAATATCGCGGTTACAACAGTTCCGAGCCATCATTTATCAACAATTTCATCATCGTAAACACCACCAACTGCGATAAATTTATTGCGCTCTCGCCCGCCGCGCAGGAAAAACAAATACTCAGCACGCTTGTTTCTGCCAGTTCGCACCGCGAGTACGACAACGCCAACAACAATGAGTTTTACAGATACGGCGGCCCCTACAGCAGTTTAGACCGATTCAACGGCTGGGGCGCAACCACTGGTATCCTGCCCACGCTCAAGTTCCCCGAAATCCGACAATTCCTATTGTCTGTACTGCAAAATTGCCCGGCCGGGCAATGGATCAGCACAGAATCGCTCATCGCCTATCTCAAAGCCAATCACCCCTATTTCCTGATTCCCGAAAATCATCCCAAGAAAGACCGCTGGGGCAAAGAAATCGGGCGTTGTGATAATTTTTATGAAAGCAAAGACAATTACAGCGCCAATCAAAAAACCGTCCCACCCAACGCCCCCGATGCCTTTGAACGGGTCGAGGGCCGTTACATTGAGCGATTTCTCGAGGGCATCCCGCTCACCATGCGTTTTGTGGATGTAGCCTACGACCCCAACCCTTACAACGGCCTGCTACCCACACGTGGGATGCTCAAGGGTTTTCGGGCCAACGAGCGATTCCAGCGCCTGATGAGCGAGCAGGAAGCCGCGCCCAAAGTCACCGTCCAGCCCAATTTTGATGTGGTCATCGAATCCAATTTCTACCCAGTGGGTCTCATCCGCCAGATTGCGGCGCTGGGTGAGCAGGTTTCCAGCCCGCAGAGCGGGCATGGCGTGTATGTGGGCATCTACCTGCTCAAAAAAGCATCGGTTGCCGCCGCGCAGGTCAAAGACCCGAACCTGGATGTTATCAAACTGCTCAAACAACTCAGCGGACGCGACCTGCCGCCCAATGTGCAAATTGAACTGGATGAGTGGGCCGGTCACGCCGAACAATTTACCCTGTACGAAGGCTTTTCCCTGCTCGAAATGGCGGATGTGCCGCTCGATGCCGAAAAATTCATCGCGGAGAGAATCGCGCCCGCCCTGCAGCTGGTTCGCAGCCCCGACAAGGTGTTTGCCACGCTCGAAACGCTCGGCCACGTTCCGGCGCGGATTCAGCATCCGGCGGGCGAGCTGGCCCCGGCAGCGGAATCCGCCGAAAGCGTGTTCCCCAAAGAATCAGCGGCAGTCAACGCCCCGAAAACGGCGAGACCGGTGAAGGTGGCGAAGGTTGTTACCGTCAGCTACCAGTTCCCAGACGCCGAATCCTTCGATTCATCAAGAAAATGCTCGCAGAGTTGCGCTGTCCCTTTCAATCTGACCCCGCCACCCGCATCGTCAGCATCCAGCAAAAAGAACAGGCGAAGTTTGATGAGGCAGTTGAGAAATTGAAAGATGCTTTTGCTATAGAAATCGGATAACGGAACACGCAATACGGCAAAATATCGCGTATTGCGTGTTCCGTTTGTGAGAAAGATATGCCAAACCCTTCTAATCCATTAATCGTCCAGGGCGATAAAAGCCTGCTGCTTGAAGTGCAAAGCGAGCGATACGAGGCCGCGCGCGATGCGCTGGCGCGTTTTTCCGAGCTGGAAAAGTCGCCGGAGTACATCCACGCCTATCGCATCACGCCGCTTTCTCTTTGGAACGCGGCCTCGTCAGGCTTGAGCGCCGCCGAAATTTTGGCGCAGCTGGAAGATTTTTCTAAATATGGCCTGCCCACCAATGTGGTGCGCGATATTGATGAATATGTGGGGCGCTATGGGCGGGTAAAACTGGTGCGCGAGGGCGAGAACCTGGTTTTGACCAGCGCCGACGCCACACTGATGGTTGAAATCCAGAATCACAAATCTACGGCGCGCTATCTGCACGGACGGCTGGATGCGCACCGCGCGCTGGTGGCCCCTGGCCGGCGCGGACACCTGAAACAGGCACTGCTGCAAATCGGCTACCCCGCCGAAGACCTGGCCGGGTATGTGGCCGGTGAAGACCTGCCGATTACGCTGCGGCTGGCGACGGTGGGCGGCAAGCCCTTCCGCCTGCGGCGCTACCAGCAGGAATCTGCCGAGGTCTTTCACGCGGGCGGTTCGGCACAAGGCGGCAGCGGCGTGGTCGTGCTGCCGTGCGGCGCGGGCAAAACCATCGTCGGCATGGCGGCCATGGCGCAGTTACAGACCTCCGCCCTGATTTTGACCCCCAACACGGTGGCCGTGCGGCAGTGGATAAGTGAACTGATTGATAAAACATCGCTAACGGAGGACATGATTGGGGAATATACCGGGCTGCAAAAAGAAATCCGCCCTGTCACCGTCTCCACCTACCAGATTTTGACCTACCGAAAACGTGGTTCCGGCGACGAATTCCCGCACTTTGGCCTGTTCAGCGCCCGCAACTGGGGGCTGATTATCTACGACGAAGTTCACCTGCTCCCGGCCCCGGTCTTTCGCATCACCGCCGAAATCCAGGCGCGGCGGCGGCTGGGGCTGACCGCCACCCTCGTCCGCGAGGATGTCATGGAAGGCGACGTTTTCTCGCTAATTGGGCCGCAAAAATACAACGTTCCGTGGAAAGACCTGGAAAAACAAGGCTGGATTGCCACCGCAACCTGTCACGAAATCCGCGTGCCGCTGGCAGAGAGCGTCAAAATGGAATATGCCGTGGCCGAACAACGCAACAAATACTCGGTGGCGGCACACAACCCAAAAAAACTGCCGGTTTTGCAGGCCATTTTGGAGCGGCATGTTGGCGAAAACATCCTGGTCATCGGCATGTACCTTGACCAGTTGGACGAAATTGCCGCGCTGTTGCAGGCGCCGCTCATTAACGGGCAGACGCCGGTCAAGGAACGCGAAAAACTCTACGAACAGTTCCGCACCGGGGAAGTGAAAGTCCTGGTCGTCTCGAAAGTCGCCAATTTCAGCATCGACCTGCCGGATGCCCGCGTTTCCTGACCGAACAGGGGTATAAGTACGAGATTTTGTACGAAAACGAAGTGCTATGAACCAACCTATCTTGCCTGGCAACCTTGTCCGCCCGCAGGTGAAACCACTCCTGAAAAGCTATCTCAACCCCGACCTACTGTCTCTTTGGGAAGTAGAACTTTTGATAAGAACCGCCCAGGGCATAACAAGATGCTTTTTGCAAAGTATCCAGGCGCAAATGGATGATTTTTCGCGCATGACGGTTCGTCCCTACGGGATTTCACATCAAAAACGGTAGAGCCTATTTTTCTACCAATAAACTGGTCGCATGGTCGTAGTTGCGGCGGAGTAGCCGCTTGCGATGGTTTGCTCCACTTCCTGCCAAGTTTGCGCTTCGCGTTTGGCAAGTTTTTCCATTTCAACAATGTGCTTTTTACGTTTTTCTTCCGCCTGGCGTTTGGCTGCGGCTTTGCGCAGATTGTCAGCAGTTTTGAGCAATTCGCCAAAGGTGCAAGGATTGGGTCGCGGGGCGGCTTTTGGCTTTTCGAGTGAGAGTAATCGTTTTCTCAAAACGGCCACGGCTCCGGGTTCTCCATTGACAATTTTGAGCAGGAATTCGTCACATTCGGGGCGGGTCAGGTGTGAAATCAGCGGGGAAAAATCCGCCTGTTGCGCGGGAGACAGGTTTGGGCTGAGTTCGGTAGGGGCAGAGACCAGGAAAGAATCAATCTCAAAGAAATCCATCAAAGCCTGAAGCGGCGGGGTCAATTGATTCAATCCGGCGGGGACAGGTAGTTCAGGGTCGCTAGAAAAGTTTTCCGGGTCATCTTCGTCTTCGTCATAATAGCTGGATTCAAGGCTCATGGCTTTGAGCCAGGCAAGGTACAGGGCGCGGTAATCGCCTTCGGGCAAGTCATCGCGCAAGCGCCCTGGCGTTGAGAGCAGCCCGCGCTCATCTATCCATTCGTCATAGCCTTCTTTCTCGTTCATCTCAAAATCCAGAACTTGCACATCGCCAACGATTTCAAGCTGAGTCTGAGAACAGAACCACCTGCTTATGTTTTCCGGGCGGGGTAATGTCACAGGCAATCCCCATTTCATCGCCGCCGTAGAAAACAGCCTTAATAGCCAGCGTCTGCCGGTCGCTGATAGGAAAACCCTGCTTGCGGAGCATCTTGAGCAGGTCTTTTCCAGCCCGAGAGCTGACAGGCAAATTTCCCTTGATTTTCTCAACCAGTTTTTCGGAATTCCTGGGGTTATCAACACTGCCAGGAGCGCGTTTTCCCTGTAAGGCATTTTTATAGTCTTCTTCTGTCATCCAGCCGTCGATGAGCTCAAAATTGCGGTAGTCTTTAAACCCATGTAAATTGTCAAGCAAATCATTTTGGGAATGGAGATTACCTACGCCAGCCCGCCAATACTCTTTCTCGGCTGTGCCAATCACCAGGTAATCATT
>CAYLZI010000158.1:0-7020 GCA_964388215.1 uncultured Anaerolinea sp. | reverse complement strand
ATGGAATCACTCAAAAAAATCGACCACAGCGCGATGACCGTCAACCAGGTCATCATCATCGCGCTCAATATCATCGCATTTGTCTTCAACCTGCCCTGGCTGGCGGGGCTGGTGGCCGCTGTGATGCTGCTCGGAACGCTGGCGGGCCGGCCCGGTTTCGGGTTCATCTACCAGTCCGCGCTCAAACCGGCGGGGCTGGTGAAGCCGCATATCCTGCTCGACAACCCGGAGCCGCACCGCTTCGCGCAGGGGCTGGGCGGCGTGTTCATGCTGGGCGGGGCGCTGGCCCTGTTCGCTGGTCTCAGCGTTTTGGGCTGGGGATTGGTGTGGATGGTGGCCGCCCTGGCCGCGCTCAACGCCTTGGGCGGGTTCTGCGTCGGGTGTTTTGTCTACTACTGGCTGACCCGCTTCGGGCTTCCGGGATTCTCGAAGAATCCCCCGGCTGGAACGTTTCCAGGGATGCGTCCGAAAGGCGGTGAGCGATGAGCGCTGAAGTGTGGGAACGGCTTTTCATAGCGGCAGCAATTTCCAGCCTGGCGGTGGCGGCGTACCTGCTCTTCAATCGGTACACGCTCCAGCGGGCCTCCACAAAAGTCAGCAAATTCGCATCCTACCAATCTGGCCTGCCGGCGATTGTGTACTTCACCACCCCGACCTGCGCGCCCTGCAAAACCGTCCAGCGCCCGGCCATCGAGCGGATGAAGGCCAGTTATGGGAAGTGGTTCCAGGTCATCGAGGTAGACGCCAGCCAGCAGCCGGAGGTTGCGCAAGAGTGGGGCGTACTCACCGTCCCGACCACGTTTGTTATCGACGCCAGCGGCCAGCCGCGTTATGTGAACCAGGGCATTGCCACGGCGAAAAAACTCATCCAACAACTTGAAATCGAGGATTATTCAATATGAAAATCGCATCTGATGTCACTGAACTGATTGGCAACACCCCGCTGGTGCGCCTGAACCGCGTTACAGAAGGCGTTGATGCCGAAGTCGTTGCAAAACTGGAGTTTTATAACCCGGCCAAGAGCGTGAAAGACCGCATCGGCTTCTCGATGATTGATGACGCCGAAAAAGCGGGCGTGCTGACGAAAGACAAAACCATCGTCGAGCCGACCAGCGGCAACACCGGGATTGCGCTGGCGATGGTGGCCGCCGCCAAAGGGTACAAGTGCATCCTGACCATGCCAGAGACGATGAGCAAGGAACGCCGGACGCTGCTGCGCGCGTATGGCGCGGAACTGGTGCTGACCCCCGGCCCGGACGGGATGGGCGGCGCGATTCGCAAGGCCGAGGAAATTGCGGCGGCGGCCCCTGACAAACACTTTATCCCGATGCAGTTCGAGAACCCGGCCAATCCCGAAATTCACCGCCGGACGACCGCCGAGGAAATCTGGCGCGATACGGATGGCAGGGTGGATATTGTGGTGTCGGGCATTGGCACAGGCGGGACGATTACCGGCGTGGGCGAGGTGCTGAAAAGCCGCAAACCGTCGGCGCAGATGGTGGCGGTCGAGCCGGACGCTTCGCCGGTGCTGTCGGGCGGCGTGAAGGGGCCGCACAAAATTCAGGGCATTGGCGCGGGATTCGTGCCAGAAGTGTTGAACACCAAAATTTACGATGAAGTTATCCGCGTGACCGACGACAACGCCATGGAAATCGCCCGCCGCCTGGCGAAGGAGGAGGGCATCCTGGTTGGGATTTCCTCCGGCGCGGCAACCTGGGCGGCTTTGCAGGTGGCGAGCCGCCCCGAAAACGCCGGGAAACTGATTGTGGTCATCATCCCGTCGTTTGGCGAGCGCTACCTGTCCTCGGCGCTGTATGCGCATCTGGCGGATTAGTAAGTAATTGGTGACTGGTAATGGGTAATTACCAGTCACCAATTCATCTGTGGAGTTTTTTATGCAAGCCGAATTATCCAAATCACTCAATCAAAAAATCACCCAATCACCCAACTTCTTTGCTTCGGCGCGCGCGGACCTGAAGTCGGCCTTGCAGCGCGACCCGGCGGCGCGTTCGCGCTTCGAGATTGCCCTGCTCTACCCCGGCCTGCACGCAATTTGGATTCACCGCGTCTCTCACTGGTTGTGGACGCATAACGCCAAATTCCTGGCCCGCTGGCTCTCGCAACTGGCGCGCGGCCTGACCGGTATCGAGATTCACCCCGGCGCGACCATCGGCCAGCGGGTGTTCATCGACCATGGGATGGGCGTCGTCATTGGGGAAACCGCCGAAGTGGGGGATGATGTGACTTTGTATCACGGCGTCACCCTGGGCGGGACTTCGCTCAACAAAGGCAAGCGTCATCCTACCGTCGGCGACCGGGTCACGATTGGGGCAGGCGCCAAAGTGTTGGGAAATATCGTCATCGGGGCCGACAGCCGGATTGGGGCCAATGCGGTGGTGGTCAAATCCGTTCCAGAAAACGCGGTCGTGGTCGGGGTGCCGGGGCAGGTCGTCAAACGGGTGACGCTCCACCATGCGGGCGATGCTCCCGACCTAAATCATACCGCCCTGCCGGATGTGTTTGCCAACGCCATCCGTGATTTGCTCGCGCGGGTCGATGAACTCGAAAACCAGGTGGATGGTCATTCGCATCCACGTCATGCGCATTACACCCCGGTCGGCGACGCCTGGGAAGAGGTCGATTACGCGATTTAGTCGAAAACGTTCGCCAGGCAAAAAAGACCGGAGTCCCGGTCTTTTTTGCGTTCATTTGATTTGCCACTCCTTGCCAGGCTTGGTAGTATAGCAAATTCTCACTCGGTACCAAATAACTTTCCGTTCTGCATCCAGTACCGCTGGGCGGCTTTTTCGGCCACTACCTGATCGTGAGTAACGATGACAAAGGTCTGGCCCTGTTTATGCAAAGATGCAAACAAATCCATCAGGCTGTCACGGTTGGCGGTGTCGAGATTGCCGGTCGGCTCGTCGGCCAGCACCAAGTCTGGCTGGTTGGCCAAGGCCCGCGCCACCGCCACGCGCTGTTCCTCGCCGCCGCTCAATTCACCAGGATAATGCATCAAGCGGTGCTCCATGCCCACTAGCGCCAGCACCGAGCGGGCGCGCTGCTCACGTTCCGGCTTCGACACGCCCGCGTATTTGAGCGGCAGCGCCACATTTTGCAACACATCCAAATCGGCAATCAGATTGAAGGACTGAAAAATAAAGCCGATATGCCGAAGGCGCAACTGTGAAAGAGCATGGTCGCCCATGCGCGAGATTTCCTGCCTGTTGAAGCTCACCTGCCCGCGCGTGGGCCAATCCAACCCGCCAAGCAGGTGTAGCAGGGTAGATTTTCCACTCCCTGAAGCGCCTTGAATCGTCACGAAATCACCCCGCTGAACTGAAAACGAGACGCCATCGACCGCCCGGATGGTTTCGCTTCCTTTGGCAAAGTATTTGCTCACATCTGTCAGTTCCATCATTGGTTCGCTCATCGTTCACTCCATGCGCAGCATTTCGGTCGGCGCGCGCGAGGCAGCCCACCAGGCTGGCAAACCGCCAAACACAAGGGCAGCGACCATCGCCACCCCGAACGCAATTGCCAGCCAGGACAGATAGAGGGTCAGCGGCCAGCCGGAAATATACTGGATGACCAGGGCGAGCAGAGTTCCAGCCATCCCGCCCACCAGAGCGGCGAATAGCGTAATTTGCAGCCCCTGGCCCAGTACCATGCGCGCCACATCGGCGCGGCTGGCCCCTACTGCCCGGCGAATACCGATTTCTCGCCAGCGGTTGACCACCCAGACAAAGAGAACATTCATAATGCCAAAACCGCCAACCAGCAGGCTGACCACCGCGAACGCGCTCAGCAGCAAATACAAACGCAGCCGCCATTCCAGCAGTTCCCCGACTTCTTCAGCAGCAAGGATGAATTGCGGCGTTCCCTCGGGATGGCTTGGCACTAGCATCGGTTGCATCAAACGTACAAATTCATGCACCTGAACACCATTGGGCGCAATAAAGGGGATTTGGCCGCCCGGGAAAGTGATTTGCTCCCTGCTCGCGCCAATCGGGACGTAGGCTGCATCTGAATAAAACCCCAGGCCATGTCGCATCGGCCATTCATCCATCACCCCAATCACCCGGTAAGAACGCCACGTTGTACCGACCAGGTTTTCAGGAGAGATGCCCTTTTGCTCGGCCAGTTGGCGGGCCAGGTCAAGACCAAGTACTGTCACCAGCGTCTGCTGCTTCTCCTCATTCAGATTAAACCAACGACCGGCCAGCATTTGGGGCGGGCGGATGGTCTCGATACTCGCGCTGGCCTCGATAACTTCCACGCCCGACAGATTGCCCTTGCGGCCCAACCAGCCAAATTGCGCCTCGGGGAATTGCTCCCGGAGAAATTCATAATCCAGGTAAGATAACTCGGCAATACGGATGGACGCGCCCCAATCGGTTGACACGTTCCAATCTACGATTGCGCCGGAAGCCTCGCCTCCCGCCCAACCCAGCACTTTATCGAAATGCGCTATGGCGCCGTCACGCAAACCGAACAAGACCACCAGCGCCAGCGTCCCAACGGCAAACCCCGCGCCGCCAGGTAAAGTTCCCCTGAAACCACCACCCAGCGAACCTGATTGTCTGCTTAACAAAGCGGTGACACTTTTTTTTAGGAAAATATGAACGGAAACAATTGTCACCAGAATGCCCAGAAGAAATCCCGCTATGATGGTGAACAGGCTGGACCAGGTTCCCAAGAAAGCAGGAAACGCCTCAACTGCGCTGTTTTGACGCGCCTGGAAATACGCGCCCGCGGCAGGCGTAAGCGCAAACGAGAGCATTATCCCGATACTGATGGCGACTGCCCAAACCAGAAGGTTTTCACCCAACTGTTCCCCCAGGATTTGCCCGCGCGAAGCGCCTAAACTGCGCCTGACCCCGATTTCATACTGTTTTTTGCGCAGGCGAGCAGACAGGATAAGGCCAAGATTGACCGCGGCCACCAGCGTTACCAATCCAACGATGTTCCCAATATACGGCAGATACGCCAGGCGCGTCTGGATACCACCTAAAATGCGATAGAAATCCCCGCGTGTCATCACTTGGAGGTAAATTCTATCGCCAGACTCTTCCTTGAAATAATTGCGTACCTCGCTGATGGCTTCCCGCTGATAGCCTGGTTTTGGCGATACCCACAGGAAAAAGACAGGAACGATATAAGGCCTTCCACCAGGCAGAAATACAATCTCGTCGAGCGGCTCGCGGTCTGGAATGAAAATACCACGATCCACCAATTTCGCATCCGGATTGTTTGGCTCATAAAATGGGGCAAGGACGCCAATGACAGTCAAGGAGCGCTGGCAGTCCGGGCTGGTCATCTGGCTGGTTGCCAAAGTTTGTCCAATGGCGGATTCGGCGCTGCCAAACAACTTTTGCGCCGCGCCTGAACCAAGCACCGCAACCGTGGCAGGGTCAGATTCGGTTGGCAGCCGGCCTTGCGCAACTTGCAGACCACTTAACTCAAAATACCCCGGCGAGACAAGCAACAAGACGAACTGCCCGTCGTCATCTCCACTCACATAAAAATCGCAGGAATAATTGCGCCACCAGTATATTTCATCTACATGAGGCAGAGATTGAATGCCAGCCATTCGCGCCGATGTGAAATTGTATAACATCGCTGAATTTTCTTCAGCGGCATCTGCAAAAGAGATTTCCCCTTTCGCAGCAAAAATGCCGACTTCAGAAACCTGCGTTTTACGCAACTGCTCCATCAATTTTGGAGAAAAAAGCCCCAGTGAAAAATCATCCGCTCCCGTTTCTTGCAGCCAGCGTTTGACCTGGTTTTCCAGGCTTTCGTACACAGACAACGGGATACAGATGGAAGCAATCACCAATCCCATGCAGAGGATTAGGGAGATAGTTTGTACTTTGGATGGGAGTGTTTTGAACATAAGATGCAAAGAGAGCGATTAGAAAAATGGTATTTCTAATCGCTCATCCAACTGCGTTGAATTTTACATTGCTTTTCACTTAGGACAAGATGAACCACAGCCCTGACAAGTATATGAATATCCAGAGGTTTTACAAAATTCAATGCCCGTGCACGTATCCAAATACATGATGCCCGGGGTACATTTTACCTGAATCTTTGTGGCAGTGCATTTTGGGCAGGAGATATTGGCACATTCTTGTGTTGGAAGAATTGGCGTTGGTCCGCAAGCGAGAGCAGGGGTGGGCCATGCAGCCATAACAACCGACACAGCCATGACACAAAGCATAATTACCAGGATAGATTTACGAATTTCGTTCATTTTTTTCTCCTTGAAAATAATCTTTTAAGGTGCATTTAGCACCTTTTGAACGACATCTCCTAATCCAGAAGCACCCACAATTCTCATATTGTTTACAAAAAAAGTCGGCGTGCTGTCTACCCCATATTTTTCACCATCAGCAATGTCCTGTTTTATATTGGAAGATATATATTCGGAATTCATACAGTTTGTAAACTGGTTAATATCTAGCCCTATTTCGGTTGCATAACGATACAAATCATCAGACTCGAGTGCTGTTTGATTAACGAACAGAAGGTTGTGCATTTCCCAAAACGCACCCTGCTCTGCTGCACATTCCGAAGACTTGGCGGCATTAAATGCATTGGAATGCATCCCAGATAAAGGGAAATGACGGTAAATAAACCTGATTCTGTCGGGGTGTTTCTTAAGTATCTCTTGAATAATATGAGATGTTTTAGCACAGTAAGGACACTCAAAATCGGAAAACATAACAACGGTTATATCTGCATATTGAGAACCCGTAATCTGCCCGCGCTCATCCGGGATACGCTCAACATACATGACTTCTGGCTTTGTAGCATTTACATCAAGCACTTGCTTGAAGATTCTTTCTAAATTTCCGATCTTGATTGTGAGCAAAACAAGCAAAACAACTTGTAAACACAAAATGAGCAAAGTTAGAATTTCTGGCAACCTTTTCGTGATTTTTGATAACACGATTACCGCTCCTACAAGAATGATATAAAAGCATTATGCGCTAATTTAGAAAAAAAAAAAAAATT
>CAYLZI010000157.1:0-7028 GCA_964388215.1 uncultured Anaerolinea sp. | reverse complement strand
TTTGGAGACAGTCTGGTAACTGACCCCGGCATGGGAAGCAACGGCTTTAAGAGTGGCTTTGGATGACATGGGGTTTATTTTCCTGAACAGCGAACGTTCGCGCGAACGTTCGCCTACATGATACAACAAAAACGTGGTGGTTGTCAAGAGGCTTTTGATTTCAAGGTGAAGGGGAGCATGCGAGTATTCAGGTGGGGCAACTTGCCAATTTACCCCACCTGCAAGATTAAATAACGAGCGCCCCAGCCAGGACGCGCGCGCCGCAGGGGGTGCACGCAACCCGGGCTTGGCTGGGTTAAAAAAGGAGCCTCCCAGCCGCAGCGCTTCTTTTGGCGAAACCTTGCCCGAAGCAATTGAGCGGTGATGGGTGCGATTCATCACGCGGTCAATGTCGCGGTCGTGCCACATATTGAGAATGGCGCTGCCGCTGATGGCGAGGAACAGGCTGCCGGCCAGCCCCGCCAGCGCTCCCCAACTTAACACCGGGCAGCGTGCTCATGTATCCCGCTATGCCGGTGGTAAGCAGCAGCCCGGTTTGCAGGGATTTGATTAACGGCCAGTACAGGGGGATTTTAGATTTTCGATTTTGGATTTGAATTTGATGGTCATGAACATCTCTGGCATCGGGCGCAGTGGCTCAGGGTAGATGCAATCGTAAATCGTCCATCTGAAATCGTCAATTAGCGAACGCAGCGGAATCCAACCTGCGGGCTGTAGTATTCAGGCCCGGCGCTGTTGAACTTCCAGACGCGCAAGTCCACTTCGTAGGAGTAGAAACTGCCGCCGCGCATGTGGCGGTAATGCTGTTTGGGGTATATGTCGCCGGTCCACTGCCAGACGTTGCCTGCCATGTCGTACAGGCCGTAGGGCGAGGGCGAGTCGAGCGTTGCGTAGCCGTTGTAGGTTTTGCCGTTGAAGAACCCAACCGGGGTGGTGTTGCCCAGTTTGCCAAACATTTTCTCGAACAGGTCGGTGGATGAGTAGAAGTTGGCGTTGTTGCCCTCGATGTGCGTTCCCCAGGGGAAGGGCAGGCCATGCCCATCGACCAGTTCTGTGCCGCGAGCGGCTTTTTCCCATTCGGTTTCGGTTGGCAGCCGCCCGTTGTAGAAGCCACAGTAGGCATTTGCGCCGAACCAGGTCATCATGGTGGCGGGGTGATTGCTGTATTCGTGAATGGCGCGGAAGGTTTGCCCATCGAATTGGATGCGGGCGCCTTCTGCCTCGGCTGGAAAGAAGAGTTTGTCACCAGGGGTGATTTCCTGCTCGTGTTTGTAGCCGTCATACCGATCGCCGGGATAATAGCCGTATGCCCCGGTTTCGACCCAATCACGCTTTTTCGTCTCAACGGTCACTTCGCCAGTTTGAATCAGCCCTGCCGTCAATGCTTCGTTCAGGAAGCGGGCGTATTGCTCATTGGTGACGGTTGTGACCATGATTTCGTAATCGTAATCAACACTGGTGATGTGGTCATGCTGTCCGTAGGGGAAATCGCCTGCCGGGACAAGCGCCCAGGCTTCGGGGTCTATGCCGGTTTCGATGTAGGGGGGCGTAATTGCGCTGACATTGGGCGCGGCGGCGCAGGCGGTTAAGAGCAGGGAGGCAGCCAGTATCAGTAAAATGAGCGCGCGGTTCATTTCGAGGCCTCCTTGATTGTTTTTTGCAACTCTTCCACTTTTCGTTTTTGGTCTTTTAACTCGTCTTCGGCGGCTTTCTTGATTTCGGATTTGTATTCTGCCCTCCAGTAACCTTTCGTTTTGAACAGGTCGGCCAGCCGCCAGAGCATGAAGATTGCCAGGACAATCAGGACAGTTGCCAGGCCGATGTCGGTCAGCAGCATGGTCCAGTTGACCAGGTTTTGCTGGTTGGCCTCGCTGACAAACAAGCGTTTCATCGAGAAAACAGTCACAGCGGCGAAGGCCAGGTCTGACATGATGATGACCATCCAGCCGAACCATTTGCGGGCTTTGCCCTTCAGCCCCGAAAGGTCGGCGAAGTAGAGCAGGATGATGGTGGCTATCAGGGCAGCCAGAATGTGCCAGTGACCGGTGAGCGTGATGCGTTCCTCGCGGTGCGGCCAGACGCGGATGATGCGAGTCAGGTTGATTGCCAGGAAAATGCCCACCCCGCTAACCACAAAGTTCATGAAAACCATCTGCCAGCCCACGCCGAATTTAAGCGGGTCATTGAGCAGGGCGCTCAGTTTTTGCCCAAAGGTCGGCTTGGTGATGCCTGCCGTGCCTTCGCGGATGAGCATTCCCCACGAGTAGATGACAAACAACAGGGCGGCCAGCAAGACGGCCACCGAGCCAACATAGATGATGGTATGCGCCGCCTCTACCCAGACCACCGAAAGCGCCCCAGTGGTGATGACAATTGTGCCGAAAATCATGAGCGGCATGGAAATTTTGTGAAGGGTTCCCTGGAATTTCAGCCAGCGCCCAACAATTAGCGTAATGGCAATTGCAACCAGGGTGAGCATGATGTGCAGGTGGCCGATGATGGCTTTTTGCAGGTAGGTTTTGAATGGGTTGCGGATTAAATCCTCCGCCAGGAAGGTTTCGTGGCCGTTGCCCCAGTATGAGCCGGAAACAGCCCCAAAGGTGGCTGAAAGCAGGGTCGAGACGGCCATCACAAAAAAGGCGATGCGCTCTACGTCCACCCCACCATTGGCGTGGGCAAAGGGTGAATTGACGGGCAGCAGGTATTCTTTTTTCCAGGGCCAGAGCGCCGCCGAGAGCAAGATTCCGGCAAAAAAGACCAGCGATTGCCCCAGCAGGAACAGGCCATGAAAGATGAAGTTACGCCCCCAGTAGGCGAATGCCATGCCAAAGATGACCGAAACCAGGTAGCCGATAGTCACTGTGGCGTTGATGGTGGTCTGCTCGTGGCGTTTCATGGGCAACAGTTCGGTGATGAAATATACCTCGATGGCGACGATGGTCATGGCGATGGTGTGATAAAGCATGATGATGCGCCCCTCGCGGGCAGCCTGCACCAGCTCCATGCCCAGCACCCGCACGGTGACATCCCGGATGCCCCACTCCACCATCGGGCCGGAGAGCGTTCCCCATACGGCGGTGATGAGCGAGACGACCGCAATGGCGACCAGCGTCAGCCCGCGCGTCGAGCGGAAGAGATAATTGAAGCGGTCTTGAACGAATTGCATGGAAGTTTCTCCTCTTGCTTCTCTGGGCAATGTGGCTTTACCCTTTTTTTGCAAACCCCAGCGTAAATGCGCCAGTCATCAAGAATAACAGCGGGGTGAGAATCATCATCACAAACTGCGGGCTAAAGAAGAGCAACTGCGCCCCTGCCGAAATGAATGCCAGGGCAATGCCGCCCAGGCCTATTAGCAGGCCGCCGATGCCAACCCAGTAGAAACCTTTTGGCGCCTTTTTAGCAAAAAATGGGCCGAGGAAGATGACCAGTCCTGCGCCTCCGTGAAAGAGCGGCACAGCGATTTTCTTAAGCGATTCCATGCCACCCAGACTAGTGACGGCGATGGCGACGAAGCCGACTGCCGCAAACCACTTGAAATACTTTTTCCAGGCCGGGTAATATTCTTCAGCGATGCCCATCGAAATGCCCAGCGGAATTAAACTGGAAACCGTTAGCACGAGCGGCGAAGCCAGGATTCCCAGCCCCAGGAAAATGAGCAGCAACCCCGAAACGAGCAATACCGCAAAGCCCATCAGGTAGTAGATGTTGTGCAGGGCTTTGCGCAGGCCATATCGCTTCCAAAAATACCAGCACAGGTACGCGGCAAGCAGGCCGGTGAGCAACAGGAATAGATTGTCGAGCGTGAACAGGTTCATGGCATTCTCCTGGTTTGGTGTAGTCACAGGCGTGGCTCTTATTGTGAATTGTTGCACAAAGCGAGCGCGGCTGATGTGACAAAAATCACACTGCATCTTTTCCTGCTTGGTTGGGAAACGAAAATATCCTGGAAAGGAGGCTGTTTTGTAACTGCTCAGGCTGGTAACACTTCATCCCATTTCGGCGGCTAAAGCCTTGCCTCAAAGCATGGAAGTCGGCTACACCTGCCCTGGCGGGCGGCGCCAGGGCAGCCGACTCGAATTGGTAGCCCAAAGGGCTTTTTTGTACTGCGGAAGGGCTTTAGCCCACCGAAACAAGGGCGAAACGGCTATGCCTGAGCAGTTACGCTGTTTTTTGCAAAATGTATGCTACTGGATATCCCCCATGAAGCGGATAAATGCTACGATAAACAGCGCATTTTGAGTTGTATAACAACGCCGTCAGCTCAGGCGAGGTGGCTCCGTAATTTTTTTACCCCAAATAATCTTTCAAATGCCGGCTCCTGGTTGGATGCCTTAATTTTCGCAACGCTTTTGCCTCGATTTGTCGGATTCGCTCGCGGGTGACGTTGAAATAGCGGCTGACTTCTTCGAGGGTGTGGTCTTTGCCGTCAATGAGGCCGAAGCGCAGTTCCAGCACCTGGCGCTCACGTTCAGAGAGGGCCGCCAGGGCGTGCTGCACTTGTTCGCGCAGCATATCGCGCGCGGCGGCGTCCATTGGTTCCAGGGCATCGTCGTCGGGAATGAAATCGCCCAACTGGCTGGAGTCTTCGTCACCGACCGGCCCGTCAATGGAGACTGGCTCTTCCGCCGAGCGCAGGATGCGGTCTACTTTTGCGGTGGCCGTTTCCCAGCGGCGCTGGATGACCGGGTCCAGGTCGGTGCCTTCCGCTTTGGCGCGTAGAACGGCCTGCACGTCGGCGGTGGAGAGATAGCCCACTTCCAGGGCCAGTTCGTCGTTATTGGGTTCGCGCCCGTACTGCTGTACCAGCGAGCGTTGGATGCGCAGGATGCGCGTGATGGATTCAAACAGGTGAACAGGGATGCGGATGGTGCGGGCCTGCTCGGCGATGGAGCGGTTGATAGACTGGCGAATCCACCAGGTGGCGTAGGTGCTGAACTTGAAGCCGCGACGTGGGTCGAACTTGTTGACCGCTCGCAGCAACCCCAGGTTGCCCTCCTGAATGAGATCGAGAAACGAGATGCCGCGTCCCAGGTAGCGTTTGGCAACGCTTACTACCAGCCGCAGGTTGGCGCGGATGAGGGACTGGGTGGCCTCGTCGGCGCGCGATTCGATGATGCGGATGTCGAATTGCAGGTCGTCGCTGGGCAGGTTGCGTTGCAAACTGCGCGCGGCGGGACATTCTGTGCCGTGCGCCTGGCAATATTTCAAGAGCCAGGCCGCCAGCTCGGGCGGCAGGATGTACAGGCCGATGAACAGGTTGAAGGCATTACCGGCCAGGCCGTCCCAGCGCGAATCGCGTCCCCACTGGCCGTTATCCAGGAAGGCACGCAAATACGAAGGCGAATCAATCTCCCAGCCCTGGCGCAGGGCCTGGGCTTCGGCCACCACGAGCCGCATTTCGGGCAAGTGTGCGTCTAATCGCGCGGCGTCCTCTTCCAGTCGCTTCCAGGCTATCAGCATCTCATCCAGCGCGGCGCGGTAGATGACAGCCGCCTGTCCCGCTGGTGGCGAAGTTTGCTCTATCCCAGGCTGCCTGGTCCGCGTGGAACGGAGTTCGGCGCGGTGGCGCAGTCCCTCCAGCAGCCGCCAGGCTTCAATCATCGTCGAAAGGCGGAACTCGCTGTCGGCGTCGAGTAGTTTGACCTGGCCGATTTCGCGCAGGTATAAACGCACCGGGTCTTCTGATAGTTCCTCGGCCAGGGCGGGGTTTTTGAATAACTCGAGCGGCTCTTCTACATCAACCAGTTCCTCGCCCAGCAGTTCGGGGTCGTCTACTTCCACAGACAGGTCTTCCCCTTCGACATCGGCTGTGCTTGTCCCGCGAAAGGCGGGAGCGGGAATCAGGTCTTTAGGGTTTTTGATTGCGGCCTTCGGTTTTCGTGGCAAGGTGCTGTGCATGGCTCACTCCCGGCGGTTTTCGCTTAACTTTTTACGGGCTATATCGAGATAATTAAGGGAACGCGTATATTGCAACACCATTTGCTGGTAAGTGGTTGCAATTTGGTCGCCCGATTGCTGGGCTTCTTCTTGCAAAAAGCGTAACTGGTTCAGGCTCTCGCTCAACACCTGCCGCCGCAATTGCAGCACCTGGCGGGTCAGTTCATCCAGCAGGCGGTCGTCTGCGCCTTTGGGCGCGGGTTGTGCCGCCAGGCTGGCGTGGACATCACGCAGGCTCTCCTCCATGTGCGTTTGCACAAAATGGGGCATTTCGGTTTCATCTTGTTCCAGCGCCTTTTGCAACAATCCCAGCAACAACTGGTAATCAGTATACTCGAAATCTGCGGCAGTGAGGGCGCCCAGGCCTGATTCTTGCAAGCGTCGGTCGAGACGGGGCAGCAAATCGGGTCGGCGCAGCAGCAGACCCAGGCAGGCGCTTTCGATGTTCGATATTCGATATTTGATGTTCGAGGTTCGGGGTTCGATATTCGACTTTCGAGTATCGAATATCGCTTTTCGCGTATCGAATGACGCCTTCCGCGCTGGCTGGGTTTTGCTCAATACCAAGGAGCGTTCGTCCACCTTCAGGCGGCGCGCCAGCATTTGCCGGTACGAATCGCGCTCGATGGGATTCGGCAAATCCTCGATGAGCGGCAGCACCTGGTTGGCAATTTCTGCCTTCACCTTCGGGTCGTTGACGTTTTTATCGGCTATCAGCGTATCGAGGACATGCTCCACGACTGGTTTGGATTTGGCGATGAGCCGTTTCCACTCTTCCCGGTCACGCTCCACGATTTCGTCGGGGTCCAGGCCGTTGGGCAGGTTCGCCACCCGCAGGTCGGCTTGCAAACGCGCCTCGTGTTGCAATAGTCCGCGCGCATCGAAGCGCAGTTCGTCTTCCCTGTCCATTGAGGCTCGGGCCGCCTCCAGCCCGCGCAGGACGGCTTTTTGCCCGGCGGCATCTGGGTCGAGGGCCAGTACAATTTTGCGGGTGAATCGCTTTAACAAGCGCAGCTGGTCTTCGGTGAGAGCCGTGCCCATCGGCGAGATGACGTTCTCGAACCCGGCCTGGTGGACGGCAATCACATCCA
>CAYLZI010000156.1:0-7046 GCA_964388215.1 uncultured Anaerolinea sp. | reverse complement strand
GGACCAGGAGTTGCATTGAGTTATTCCTGCGCCGAGTCTACCAGAAAAGGCGGGGTAAATAAAAAATCACCGGCGTTAAAGTTCGCCGGTGATTTGCTCGTTCTATCAGCGCGCAAATTTAATGGTTGTCCTTGTATTTCATTTCCCCGGCTTCGATGGCGATTGGCAGGCGGTTGTTGGCAGTTGGCAGCCCGCAGGTGGCGTAGACTGTGTAAGCACAGGGCATGTTGTGGGCTTTGTTGAAGTCGAGGATGACTTTGCCGTTTTCGGGTTTGTCTGTTAGCAGGTAGCGCCCGCCAGGGTAAGTGGTCTTTCCACTGGTCTGGTCGCGGATGGCGATGAACAGCCCGCCGGTGCCGGCGTCCTCGGCGTCGAGCCGATATTCCTTACCCTGCCAGGCGAAAGTGACATGACCAATCATTTTCGTGTCATGCACTTCGCCGATGATGTCTTCTTGCTTAACCAGTTTGTAGGGCGCGTATCCGTTATATTGGGCTTCGATGCGGTATTCTGGGTTGTAAGGATAGAAATTTAAGCCAGAAAACTCTTTACGCATTGGGTTGTCGATGTCCCACAGGCGGATGAGGGTGCTTTTGCCGCGCTTTAGCACGACCAAAAGCACTCGGCCCAACTCTAAAAAGTCTGGCGTTTCTTTTTGGTCGTCATTCAGTGCCTCGCTGGGCAACGCGCCGCCATTGCAGGTCATCGCAACGCCCTTTTCTGCTTTGAGATACACCAGGCTGTGTTTGAACTGGAAAACCCCGGCCTTTTTCGGCGCGGAGGCGGGCAGGACGAAGTCACATTTTGGGTCGCTGCCGAAGGTATTGTCGCCTTCTTTCAGCCAGTATAAACCGGCCAATCCCAGCCAGCTTTTTTCGCTGGCGTGCAGGCGTTCAGCGCGCTCGGCGCGCCATTGCATCACTTCGGCTTCGAAATTTTGTTGTGCCATGTCCCTATTTTACCATGCCTGCCTTGCGCAGTTCGAGCAGGATGACCTGTTCCCATGGGCGGTCGGTGACGATGCTCAGGTAGCGCAAGCCCTGTTTGCGGCATTCGGATTGGATGGATTGCACCCAGCCCTGGGCGCGCTGCCGGTATAAGGAGCGCAGACCGCTATCGAGCGAGACATCCTGGCTGGAGCCGGTTTCGATATCGACGAGTTGCAGGTCGCCAGCCAGGGACGGGTCGAGTTCATCGGGTGAGAGGATGTGCAGCAGGGCGGCTTCGTGCGGTCGGCGCAAGTGGCGCAAGATATTATCTTGCGCGCTGTCGAAAACGTCAGAAATCAAAACCAGCAGCCCGGCGCAGCGCGGGGTGACGGAATAGGCTTTCAGGGCGGCGTCCAGGTCGGTTTCGCCGCCCGGTTCCAGGTTTTCGAGAAACCCAAACAGGCGCGGCAGGGCAATTTGTCCGCGCGCTGGGCCAAACTCGGCGGCTACGCGCCCGTTTTGCAGGAATCCGACCGAGAGTGAATCGCCTGCAGCCAGCGCCACCGACCCCAGCCCGGCGGCCATCCGCAGCGCGTAGCGGAACTTGTGGAGGGCGGAGTCCGCTTCGAGCGGCCAATCCATCGACTTCGAGCCATCCAGCAGAATGTGGACGGCCAGGTCTTCTTCTTCCTCGAGCAGTTTGATGAAAGGCCGCTCCAGCCGGGCGTAGATGTTCCAGTCGAGGCGGCGCAGGTCGTCGCCGGGGGTGTAATCGCGGTAATCGGCAAATTCCACGCTGCTGCCGCGCTTCGACGAGCGCCGTTCGCCCTTAATCGCCCCGCTGCGGATGCGCGAGGCAACCAAGGTCAGTTGGTTCAATTTGCGGAGGGTGGATTCGTCGAACAGCATGGCCGGGTAAATGGAGTTTTATCTGGCTTTGGTTTGGAAGGTGAGTTGGGCAACGTGATGGTCACGTTTGAAAATGTGCTGGCTGATTTCAGGAGTCAACGCGCTGCCGGGGATTTCTTCCACGCTGCCATCAGTATACTGGACGATGAGTTTTTCTGCTGTCCCGGCTTGCAAAGTCACTGGCATCTGGCAGAAGGTGAAGGCCAAGGCCCCGGCGGGCAGTTGGATGGATTTTTCTTGACCTGTGACATCAATATAGTTGAAAATCTCCGGCTGGGTGGTGAACTCGGCGGTTTGCGCCAGAAGCGGGTTGAAATGAATCGCGCCGTTTTCTACAAACAGCCCCACTTCACCCAAGCGGGTCAGGATTTCTTCCTTCACCTGGCCGGTCATGCCTGGCTGCTTGGCGCCCTGCCCGGCGGGTGTGTGTGAATAAGGGTCGGTCGGGAATGCGCCGTAGACATCAGGGGTTTTGTGGTAGCCCAACCCGCGCCGGATGTCGGCGTAGCTTTCCGCCAGGGCTGTGAGCGTTGCCTCGGATTCGTTTTGCCCGGCGGCGCGCAGGTAGGTTTCCTGCACGGCCAGCAGCAGTTTGGTGACCATGTGCCAGTAGATGCTGCCCAGCCCCTCGTAGGCGAAAAAGGTTCCAGAGCGGCCAGTGAAGGCGCTGTGATTGAAGCTGCGCTCGAATATCTCCAGAATGGAATCGGTTTCGGCATCCACCAAATCTTTGTAGCCGGCTGTTTGGCGCAGGTCGGAGAGTGTTTTTTTGACATCCCGGGCGTTCTTGAAACTGCCGTTGAAGTGATAAACGCCGTTAATATCGCGGCTGATTAGGCTGCGGTTGTTTTGCGCTACCAGTTTGGCAATCAGCGCCGAACCAGCCACTTGCTGTTCATCCAGGCAGTTTTTGCGCAGGAAACCGGGCAGGTCGCGGTTAGGATACAGGATGTAACTATGCTGGTCGGCGCGATACAGGCGCGACTGGCGCAGGCTGCGGAGCAGGCCCAGGCTTTCGGCGCTAGATAACATGCCAGATGACAGGATGGAAACCTGTCCCTCGAGCATTTCATCCAGGTGGCCGATGGAGGCTTTGCCGTCTTTCAAATGGAGAATGTTGTAAGCGTGATAAAGCGCATCTGGACGGCGATTGGCTTTCAGGGATTGCTCCACATAACTTTGCGCGAGGCCCAGGAAAGCCGAAAAGTCAGTTTTGGGCAGGTGGGCATACCCACCTGAGAACCCGTTTTCATAGTAACTCCAGCGATAGGCGCTGCCGGCCTGACCAAGTTCATCCATCACCTGGCGGCGCTGCTCATCACTGAACCCGTCTGGTAAGGCGGTGGCATGTTTTGCTAAAATGGACAAGACCTCCGCGAACCATGCGCCGACCTCGCCAGTGACTTCAACGGTCTCCTGGTCAGAGAGCAGCTCGCGCATAAAGACGATATAGCGGCGCAGGTAGCCGAGCGTGACTACTGAGAGACCTTTGCCCACCAGGGCGTTGTTGGCGTCGTTCCACTCCGGGCGTTGGGTGTTCATCCAGATACCGCCCTCCGGGACAAGGTTCACCAGCTTGGCGAGCAGCAATATCAGCAGTTTCTCTACCAGGTTGACATGGAAAACCTGACCGGCGGGGTCGGCCAGCAGCCTGGCATCGCTGCCCAGGGTGTCGACTCGCGCCTCGATTTGAGTATCGAGTTTCCGTTCGAACTCAATGGTGTTGTAGGCGTCTTCCAGAAGCGACGGGTAGGGCTTGATTCGGTATGGGACGTTGGCGTGGCTGAACATGCGGCGCGCCAGCAGGCCATGCAAGCGCCGGGGGTGGAACTTGCGGGAAATCTCGAGCAGTTTTTGCAGGTAGATGATTTGATGGTCGCCCCAGTAGCCGATATTGGCCCAGGGGTCGTGCGGGGCCGGGGTCTCCCACTCGATTCCGTCGCGCGTCACCCGGTAGGGGTTGTAACCATTGGCGGTGGTGGCGTTCAGGAATTTGCAAATTATGCCCTCAGTGAATTCGGGGTACGACCAGGCCAGCGGCTCCCAGTTCTGGAAAATATCGCGCCAATTGCCCTGGTAATCCAGGCGCTGCGTACCATCCGGGTTTTTGATGTTAATCGAAAAGCGGTTCCAGGGGCGGCTGGGGTCGCCATGCCGGCGGCTGAAGGTCAGCGGCAGGTATTCGTAACACAGCCGCTCCAGGTCAACCGAGCCGGTGGCGGCAGCCTGTTCGATGAGTTCATCGTAGGCGATTTTTTCGGGCAGCCTATCAAGGAAGGCCGCCTGTTCACGCAGCACAACCTGGTTGCGGGTGCCAATAAAATCGCGCAAATCGGCCTTGCCAACGCTGTAATTTTCGGCGAAGATGCCCCCGCGCATGGTGTTGAACAGCACGTTGGCAAAGTGGTGGGCTATCCCCGGCAGGTCGGCGGAGTGTTGCAGCCCGTCGGCGCTGGCGACGATTTTTTGCAGTTCGAGACTGCTCTTTTCTATATCTTGCTCGAGGCTGTCCAGCAGCGCGGCAGGTTCGGTCTTGAGTGCTTCGATTAACACTGCCGCCTGATTGCTGTCCTGGTTGACATCTGCTACCAGCCGCCACTCTTTTGCCTGGCCTGGAGTCAGTTCCAGCGCGGCGTTGACCAGGTAAGCGCCGCGCAAGCCTCGAACATCTGTTTCCTGGGTGATTTCTGCTCCGCGCTGGAAAGCTTCCAGTTGGCGGGTGGAAAGCAGGCAGCGCGGTTGATGCAGGCCAATCTGCCAGACGAATGTTGCTTTCAGGGATTCGCTCGGCTCGGCCAGGTCGGTCAATGTGGAACTCAGGCTGAACATCCCCAGGCCAGAGTGGGGTTCCATCTCATTTCGTTTGTAGGCGTTCAGCAGGTTACTGAAGGTGGTTTGGAGGGCGGTTGTCGCGCCGTATGGCAGCAGGTTTTGCAGCCCGGCGAGAAGGTTCATGGTGCAGGGAGTTACGGCAGTGTTCTCCAGTCGGCAAGTCAGGACGAATCCGTATTTTTCGCTCGTCCGCCAGGAGTAGCGATAGGTTAATCCTAGATCGAAATTGATTTCTTCAAAGACCAGTTTATTGCCATAAATATTCTTGTAAAGGCGGCGCTCGATGCGGTATAACCCCTCGTAACGCGGCGAAAACGGTTCCCACAGGGAACTTTTCCCGGCGCGCATTACCCGTAAAACGGCTGCATGACCGGTATTGGCGTAGTTTTCAGTCACCCGGTCGTCGGTGTAGTACGGAAAAAGGGCCGACTCGGCGTTAGCGCGCCCGGCAGTCAACCCGCCCGTGCTGGAGATGAACATCCAGTGGTCGGAACTGCTGACGAGGCTCATGAAAAAGGGCGGCATCTGGTCAAAATTACGGATGCAGTAATAGAGTTCGCCATCGAGACGGGTGTATTCACCGGCCACAGCGCCTGGGTCGTTTTGAATTGGGCTGTTGCCTGCGTAAAGGGTTTGTTCCATGCCATCATCCTCTGTTGAATTACGAGACTGCTTCGCTATCGTTCTGACCACCAGGTTGGCAGTTCGCGGGCCGCGGTCTCGACGATGAATTGGCGCAACGCAGCGCTCAGGGGCGCATCATCCGAATTTGCCGCCCCGGTATCGCGATTTTCCACCAGCAAAATGCTCGCATCGCGGCTTAAGACAATGTTGTGCCAGACGCCCCGCTTCACATTATATAGTTTCAGCGGTTCCATTACCAGTGGGGTTAATTTATCCACCTGAGTTTCACCCTCGCCAATGAACAAGACGCCCTGGCCGGCCAGCAAAACGAAAACCTCGTCGGTTTCGTTATGGCGCTGTGAACACTCGATCAGGCGAGGGGTTAAGTCATCGATAAAACACAGCCTGGCCACGCGCCACGCGCCGTAATCACTCAACGGTTGGTAGCCAATCCCGGTAAATTCGTGGATTTCAAGCAGATTCTCGTCCATCATCACTCCATCCAGACTTCGACTTGATACTCGCCCCTGGCCTGTGGCGGGATTAAATTGCCCGGTACCGGTGTTCCGTTAACAAGAATTTTTTTGACCCCTTTGCAGATGCCTTTTGGGTTTTGGACCGTTATTTTGTAGGTTGCGCCCCGATACTTCCGCGCCGCGCTGAAGCCTTCCCAGCGGGATGGGATGCACGGGTCAACCCGCAGCCCGTCGTACTCGGCGCGGATACCCAGAATCCACTGCGTCCCGGCCTGGTAGCACCACGAAGCCGTGCCGGAGAGCCACGAATTGCGCGCCAGGCCAAACTGCGGATGCTCATCGGCGAGAATATTTTGCGGGTAAACATACGGCTCGCTCTCGTAGGTTTCAATCAGGTCGTTTTTGCCAGCCGGATTGATTTGCGCATAGTATTCATACGCCCGGTCGCCGTTGCCGAGCATGGTTTCGGCAATCATGGCCCAGGGGTTGGGGTGCAGGAAAATGCCGCAGTTTTCCTTCGCGCCGGGCGGGTAGGTGGTGATGCCGCCGTAACGCGGGTCGAAGCCGTTGTAGCCGGGGGTCGAAAGTTTGATGCCGAATTTGGTATTCAATTTTTCGTACACCGACTGCATGGCCTGTTTGGCGCGTTCCGGCGAGGCGAAGCCTGAAAGCACCGCCCAACTCTGTCCGTTCAGGTGGATTTGCCCGTATTGGTTCTTGCGCGAGCCGACCGGCGTGCCGTCATGGTCGAAATACATCACATACCATTCGCCATCCCAGGCATTTTGCTCGACCCTGGCTTTCATTTCAGCATAAGCGGCTTTCCATTCGGCGGAATCCTGCCCGAGGTGCTCGAGCAGCGCGATGAACTCGGCCAGCGCCCGCCCGTACAGGTGCGCCGAAAAAAGCGATTCGGCCCCTTTGGCCAGGTTGATGGTGTCGTTCCAGTCGGCGAATCCGAGCAGGGGCAGGCCGCGCGCGCCGGTGTCGCGGCGGGTGAAGTTGAGTCCGCGCTGGATATGCTCGAAAACGGTGGCTGTTTCCAGTGGATTCCCGGCTTTGTCTTTTTCGTAGAACGGAACATTTTCATCGAGGAAGGCAAAATCCCCGGTTTCCTTGAGATAGGCCGTAATTCCCAAAATGCTCCACAGGTGGTCATCGCTGTAATAGTGCGGACGGTCTTCGCGCTCCAGCGCATCGCCCTCGCTGCCTTCCAACGTCAGCGGGTTGAACTGGTGCAGCGCCGAACCATCCTGTTTCTGGAAGGAGAGCAGCG
>CAYLZI010000155.1:0-7047 GCA_964388215.1 uncultured Anaerolinea sp. | reverse complement strand
GAAGGCCAGTTCCATCGGCTTTTCGGTGCCGATGTTTTCGGGATTGTTGGCGCGCACAAAAGCCATGAAGGCAAAGGCAGCGAAGAACAGGATTTCGACGGTGATGACGAGGGCGCGATTGGCTTTGAGCCAGGATTTTAAGGATGAGAGATGAAGGATGAAAGATGTTGGTTGGCCTTCTTCTCTTTCATCTATTCCATCTTTCATCTTTCCTATTGCCCAGGCCGAAACCCCGGTCAGTACGAGCAGGGCGAACAGCAGCCCCCCGCCTTCGTTGCGAATCAGTCCGAATGACGCTGCAAGCCAGAAGATGAAAGCCCATAGCAATAGCCCGAGCGCGCGGCTGAAACTATAGCCCCGGTCGGCCAGGGCCGGAAGCAAGCGCCAGGCCAACGGGAAGGTTATCAGGCCGAGCAGGGAAATGGTGAGATACCAGAGGAAGAAGGAGAGCATAGGGACTCGTTATTCGATATTCGTTATTCGATATTTCGTAATAGCAGATGACTGATTACTGAACAAGCCTTTTTCATCGGGCGGGAAATCAATTACTTCTACAACAGAGTCCATGTTCAGCGGGCCGTAGAGATGTGGAAACAGGTTCTCTGGGCCTGGGGCGGATGGGGATGCTGATGGATGGGCCGGCGCTTCGTAACGGAGTTCCGCTTTCAGGCGGGATGGCTCGACGACGAGAATGACCAGGTTGGCCTGTCCGCGATAAAAGGCGTTTGCCACATCCAAAACCTGGTGCTGTTGTGAGAAGTGGATGAAGCCCTCGGTTTGCAGGCTTTCAGAGCGATACAGCCCGGTTTGGCGGGCTGCCAGCGCGGCGTTGCGGGTGGTGATGTGGTAAATCTGGCTCACGGAATGACCTCGTAGATGGCGGTTTGCCCGTTTTCATAGACTTTGTTCCACAAACTCCCGTTGTAGCGCTCGAATTTTTCGATGCCTTCGGGGTGGTAGATGCGCTCCAGTTGGCCGACGATGATGTATTCGACGTTATATTTCTCGATGAAGTCGCGGGCATATTCGCCGCTGGATGTATCGTAGAAGAATCGAACTGCATCAACCCGGTCTGTGACCCAGTTGGGCGGGAAGAGCGCGCGCTGCTGGCGCTGGTGCCAGTTCCAGCCGATAACGCCTGGCAGGCCGGTGTAGATGGTGTAACGCGACCCCCATCGGTATTCGGGGGTATTGCCCTCAACAATGACCGGCGTGCCTTTGATATTGTCTTGTACCCAGCGGATGGCGAGGTAATCTTCATCCAAAGTCATCTGTTGCTGGTCCCAATAGGTGGAGTAATACATGTAGGTCATGCTGTCGAAGGTGAAGGGTGTGTTCGAGGCCATGCGGTCGCGTAGTTTGTCCATGCTGCCGGTGAAAATGAAGAGCATGGCGCCGGCAAAAAGGATGGTTGCTACAGTGTACCAGGCGTTGCGCCAGTTTGCGCTCCACTGGTCGAACTCTTCGAGCAGCCAGCCGAAGCCTGCCGCCGCGCTAACGGCAAAGAGTACCCATACTTGCAGGTAAAACTTGAAGACGGTGTTCATGCGGCCAATATCGCCGACCAGGACGATGAATTCGACGATGAGCGTGAGCACCAGGCCGGTGCCGACCATGAACAAGACCAGTCGTTTGGAATCGGGTTGGCCGGGTCGCAGCATGAGCAGCAAAGCCCAGGCCGCCAGCGGGAAGGCCAGCCAGGCGACCCTGACATCCAGGACGAATTGCAGCAGCAGGGTCAGCGCCACTAGCAGGGCCAGCGCAATTTCGAGCAGGATGGTGTAGGGTTTGAGTTTCGCCAGCGCGGAGATGGGTGTCTGCGCCATCCATTGGCGGGTTTCCCAGGTCATCCACGAGACGATGACGAAGAGGAACAAGCCCCAGTGGGTGAGATACGACCAGATGGGCGTCTTCTCGTTTTTCCACAGGTCGGCGCTCGAGTAGCCGAGTCCGTACCAGCGGGCAAAGGGTTGGTAGAACAGGAGCGCGAATAAAGTCAGGAGTCCCATCACGCCCAGGGCCAGGATGACGCGCTGGATGAGCGGCGAAAGCCCAAAGCGCGGTTTGTCCCCAATCTCCACATAACGAAAGGCGGAATAACCCGCTACGAGCGCGCCGAGCGCCAGGTAGGTGGGGAAATCCCAGGTGTTGGTGGGACGCAGCGCGCCAATCACCAGCCCGCCGAAGGCCAGGGTCGCCAGCCAACCCCAACGGTTCAAGTTGCGCACCAGGAGCGTGGAAAGCGCCCAGGCGATGACCAGCGCGGTTAACGGCAGGGCAATCATGTGGGCGTGCAGGTCGCTGTAGATAAACGTAAAGAGTGGGAATTCGGTAATCGCCAGGTCGCCAACCGGCATGACGCGGCTGGGCGCCCAGTAGTACTCGCCCCAGCCGATGGGCAGGGGTTCGCCAATCAAGATTTTCCCCAGGCCCTGAATTGCCCAAAGGAGGTGTTGGAAGACCGAGACGGATGGGTCTTCCATGACGGCGTTGGGGACAATCATTTTTTGCAAGGCGTGGTACACAAGCCGGATGGTTCCCAGGTTGCCCACCAGCACCAGCCCCGCGCCCGCTGCCAGCCCGGCTAGAAGTTGCAGGTTGAATGTTGAAGGATTGCCGGGGTCGTCTGCTGACGCCTGATACCTGAAGCCTGACACTAAATTCCAGGCGATTGAGAATCCGCCCAGGCCAAGCATGGCAAATAAGGTTGGCAGGACGAAGTTATAGGCAATCGATGGCACGATTCCGAGCAGTTTAATGGGCGTGCCGACCAGCACGAAGCCCCAATAGTAGTAATTGATGTAGCCGCCCGCATACCAGGGGTCGTAGGGCGGGAAGGCCGTGCTTTTCAAGATGGCGTTCAGGTACGAAAAGTCCATCGGACGCTCGCCGCCGCGTCCCGGATGCCACAGGTCGGGATTGCCAAGCCGGATGCCGAAGTCAACCAGGAAGAAGGCCAGGAAGAGGACTTCGACCAGCAGGAAGTAGCGCCGATTGCCGCGCCACTCGGCGGCGATGGCGTCTCGCTGCTTCCAGAAGGCGGCTGCGCCGAGCATCAGTATCAGGCCGCAGCCTGCCGCAATCGTCTCTCGGCTATATTCCCCGCCGAGCGAGCCGACTATCCAGGCGAACCAGGCCAGGAACAAAAGCCCGCTCAGACGCGAGAGCGGATAGCCCCGGTCGCTCAAGCCGGGCAGCAGCAGGCGCAGGATGGGCCAGGTGAACAGGCCGAGAACGCCGATGGTGAGATACCAGAGCAGCAGGCCCAGAAGTGGGGTGGCGTTTTGCGGCCAACTATATGAGAACAGGTCGCTCCAGGTGCCGCTGACTCTCTGCCACGCGAGCCGCCCGGCGGGAAGCATCAGGTCGCCGGGATAGTTGTTGGCCTGGCGTGGGGTGATGCGCACTACCTTCGACAAATCCACCTTTTCCAGGATGGCTCGAACGGCGGAGGTGTCGTATGCATCCGTTTTCTTGAAAATCAGCACCTTTGGCGAGTCATAGACGGTGAAGGCTTCATCGGCATATTGGGTGTTGACCTGGTAGCCGAAAATTTCAGGGTAGGATGTGAAAGTCTTGACCAGTTCATAGCCCAACTGCCCCTGGAACATGCCTGCTTCGGCCTCGCTGTAGCACCAGATGACATCTTTATCGGCGGGGCAGCCAATCAAGGCGCGGTAAAAAGCCGTCGTCAGTGGGTATCGCTCCGGTACGCGGGTGGTGGTCCCCCATTGGCGGTTAGATGTGATGAAAACGTAGTCACCGCTGTCGAGGTTACCGATGAAGCGTTCCAGTTTGTCCTCGTTATCGTCCCAATACATCTCGAAGTTCAGCCCGCCCTGGTAGATGCCGCCGTATGCGTCGTAACCGTCCATGCGCAGGGGCAGGCCGTCATCCCACGAGGTCTCGTGGATGGGTGATGCGCCGCTTATCGACAGCAGGGTGCTGGATTCCAGCCGCAGGTAATAAGTGCGGTTTTTATCCAATATGACGGGGGGGTCGAAGGTGAGCGTGTATGACTGACCTTTTGGGTTGTTGCGGGGCGCGAAATCAGCGCTCAGGGTGATAGTTGCCAAAATATTTCCTGGCGCAAAGTCAAAGTCGGAGGCGAGTTCCGCCTTCAGGGTTTGCGGGCCGTTTTGGGTGAAATCTGCCGCGTAGCCTATCACAATCTCTTGCATTTCCCCCGAAGCAAAGGCCATGAACTGGGTGGCATAGGGCAACCCCGGCGCGAACACATAACCATACGATACGGAGAGCGGCTGGGTATAGAGCGTCCCATCATCTTGTTGGATTTTCAGGTTAATCGGCCCAGGCACGTTTTGGAAAATCCAGCGGGTGGCCTGCACGCGGGAATGCTCGCGGGTGTAAATGCGGGTGTAGGCGAAAGTCCAGGCCAGCGTGCCAAGCAGGACTGCAACGGCCAGGATTGGGTAAGCGAAACGTGAGACGAAATTCGTAATTCGTAATCCATGATTCCTAATTCCTAATTCGTGCTTCGTTTTTCGCGGGCCATTGAAGATAAACCACGCCGCAAACATCGCCAGCAGCGGGTAAATGGGCAATTGGTAACGCATGGTGGGATTCCATTGCATCGACTGCCAGGCGAAGTAGAACGCCGTCCAGCCCCACAGCAGGATGTGGGGTTTCCACTCGCCTTTTAACATGCGCCAGCCCATGTACAGGAACCCGGCCACGGCCAGCAGGCCGAGCGGCCAGCCCAGTCCCCAGGCCAGGATGTTATAGCCAGAATACCAGACCGGCCGCCGTGCCCACTGCAAGGCGGGCGGGAAATCGACATCGCCGCCGGCCTGGGCGCGCTGGTCGGAGATATTCTGTACCCACTGCGGGTTGGGCTTTACGCCGAAGAATCCCGGCCCGCTGAAGGCATACGGCTGGAACACCCGAAACGCCAGCACCGAGAAAAACGCGCCGAGGATGAGCAGGAGGATGGAGGCTTCGAGGGATAAGCGGTAATTGGTAATTGGAAATTCGTTATTGGTTATTCGGGATTCGGTTTCGGTCGAATCCGCTTCCGCGCTTCGATTGTCCGTTTCATCCGTTGTCTGTACCCGTTTCTCTGCTTCATCCGTAGACATCCAATACCTCGCCAGCAGCGCGCCGGGCAGCAGGATGGCGAGCGGGGCGGCATTCAGTTTGGAGGCCACCGCCGCGCCCAGGGCCATGCCAAAGCCGAGAGTGTTCAATACCAGCGGCGAAAAGGCCGCCCGTAGCAGCGAGTTCCAATCCAGGGCATCGAATCGCGCGCCCCTGCGCCCCATCATCACTTCCACAGCGAAAAAGGTCGCCAGGAAGATGAAGAAATTGGCGAAACTATCTACCACATAAAAATGCGCCTGGTGAATTTGCATGACCGCCAGCGAGGAAAACACTGCTGCCAGCAAGGCCACCTTGCGCCCGTACAACCGTGCCGCAATCAGGTACAGCAGGGCAATCGAGCCCAAATCGGAAAGCGCCGCAAAGACACGCCCCACCAGCGTAATCTCATCGTACCCGGCCCAGTTGGGCGTGGCCGCCAGCCATGTCATCAACGGCGTCCAGAATCCATCCGTGCCGTGTTCCGCAATGTAATTGGCCGCTTGCGCCGCCCCCAGCGACATCCACTCGGCCACATGGCGCGCAATAAAGACCGGCAGCGTGCCATACACATAAAAACCATAGCCCCGATTGTGCGGGTTCAGGGTCGAGTTCGCCGTGTCGAAATACTCCGAAAAACTGCCCACTGGCGCGAGCGCGGTCGAAACCATCGTCATAAAGCGTTCGTCGGGGTGCAGGTGCTGGCTCTGGTCCCAATTCAGACCCATCAGCCGAAAATAAGCCGCGCCAATCAGCACAAGCACAAATAACAGGTCGAACAAGGTGCGGGAACGAAATTTTTTCATCATGATTATTCGCCAGTGATAGCGTCAGGGACGCTAAAAATCCAGAAGTCTTTGCCTTCGAGCGGGGAATCGAACTTACCCAGCGCGCCGCTTGGGTACAGGCCACGCAGCAGCCCCAGGCTGTTCAGGTCTTCGTCTTTTACAATAAATAGTTTATTGCCTGGAACATCCAGCGTACCTTCAAACGATTCGGGCCATAGCGCGGCATCGCGGGTTGGGTAGCCAGTTTGGATTCCGACCAGGCGCGTATCTACCCAATGTGGGAACGGTACAACCCAGGCATTTTCCACGTTATTGCCCGCCGCCACAAAAGCGCGGATAACCCGCCCCATGTCCGATGTATTCCATGCCCCAGCCCGGAACTGCGAGGCGAACCGGTCGAACACCAGGTAATAATTTTGGAACATTGAAACAGCCAGCAGCGCGATGACAATCGTCACCGCGAAGGCCTGATTGCCTGCCCCAGCCTTTCCCTGCGCGGAGCGGACTCCCCGCAGGCCGGTATACAGGCCATCCAGCATTTGCGCCGCGATGACAAAAACCACCACCCCCGCCGCGCCGCTGCGGTTCAATGACGGATTCTCACCCGGAAACGCGAGCGACAGGATGGACGGCATCATCAACAGCGGGATGGAGAGCAGCAGGAACAGGTCGAGCCAATCGCGCTTGTAAATGTAGCGGGCCAGCAGGAACAGGCATCCCAGCGTGAACAGCGCCGCTGAAACAAAATCCAGCGCCGGGCGGCCAGGAATCGAATGCACCCAAATGCCGCCATTATCATATTGGAACATGACCAGCGCCTTGAAGGTGTTATCGAAAAAGACCTGGTATAGCGGGTCATCTGTTTCGGTATTTACCGGGTTGGTCAGGCTTTTCCAAAACCGCTCGATGGGCGTGTCGGCTTCGGGGAGCATATCGCCGGCAATGCGCGTTAGCGCGCGATAAGCGAACATATCCGGGCGGTCGATGGCGTAGCGTCCCAGCGGCAGGAAGACCAGCACCGAGGCCAGGACCAGTATGACAAACATGGTCAGGGTTTGTTTGCGGAAGCCTTTCGAAGCGGCATGGATGAGATACAGCCCGACTCCCAGAACCACTGCAAACGGCACGAAGCGGAATGGACTGTAACCGTGCAATCCCAGCC
>CAYLZI010000154.1:0-7139 GCA_964388215.1 uncultured Anaerolinea sp. | reverse complement strand
CTCCATCTCCCTATTTTGCCATAGAACAAATGTTTAATCTGACATTGTCAAAGTACAATAGAACTATCTCACTTATTCGCCGGAGGGACGCTATGCAAATGCCAACTGTTCAAGAGTTTACGCGCCAAATCGAAACGCAGCGCGAAGCCATTCGCGCCATTCTCAACCGTTACCAGAAACCGAGCATCCCGCGCAGTGTTTGGCAGATGGTCAATACCCTCGCCCCGTTTTTTGGGCTGTGGGCGCTGGCGGTTTACACCTTCAATCATTTCCCCTACTGGGTGACGCTGCTGGTTGCCATCCTGGCGGGCGGATTCATGGTGCGCGGCTTCATCCTGTTTCACGATTGCTGTCACGGCTCATTCTTCCAGTCCAAATCCGCCAATGATTGGGTGGGGCGCATCCTGGGCGTGATTGTGTTTACGCCTTACGATTACTGGAAACATGACCATTCCGTTCATCACGCCACCGCCGGGAACCTCGATAAGCGCGGCGTGGGCGATGTGCCAACCTGGACGGTGGAGGAATACAACGGCAAACCCTGGTATGCCCGCCTGGGCTACCGGCTGATGCGCCACCCGCTCATTTTGCTCACGGTTGTCCCCTTTTATGTATTCGCCATCTCGCACCGTTTCTGGCTTCCGGGCGCGGGCAGGCGCGAGAAGGCCAGCACCATCTATACCAACCTGGCGCTGATTGCCGTAATTGCCCTGCTCATCTGGCTGGTCGGCTGGAAGGCCTTCCTCGCCATCCAACTGCCCTTGTTAGTGGTCGCATCTACCGGCGGGTTGTGGTTATTCTACGTCCAGCACAATTTCGACGGCACCTATTGGGAACGTCAGGCCAATTGGGATTTCTACAAAGCCGGTTTACTGGGTAGTTCCTACTACAAACTACCCGCCGTGCTGAATTGGTTTACCGGCAACATTGGCTTCCACCATATTCACCACCTCAGCCCGCGCATCCCCAATTATTATCTGCCCAAAGTCCAGAAGGAAAACCCCATTTTCCAGCAGGTGCGCCCGCTGACCCTTTGGCGCAGTCTGAAATCACTCAACTACCGCCTGTGGGATGAACAGCGCAAAATCATGGTCGGATTCAACGTCTTGCGTAACCGGCGCGGCCCGCAGGGCATGTGACCGCTGATGATATAATTCTAGCAAGAGCCTATGACCATACCTGCCCCCCTTAACAACCGTTATCAAATCCTCCAACCGTTCGGCACAGGCGGCATGGCGCAGGTTTACCGCGCCCGCGATTTGATGCTGGAGCGATTCGTGGCCGTCAAAGTGCTGCGCGCCGACTACTCTGCCGATAAAGATTTCCAGATTCGCTTCAGGCAGGAGGCCAAAGCCGCGGCCAACCTTTCGCATCCCAACATCGTCACAGTACATGATTTTGGATTCGACCAGGGGCAGTTGTTCATCGTCATGGAATTTGTGCCTGGAACCAATCTCAAGACGATGATTGAGAACCTGGGCAAATTCAGCCTCGAAGACGCCATCCCGCTCATGGCGCAGGCCTGCGCCGGGTTGGGGTATGCGCATCGCGCCGGGCTGGTGCATTGCGATGTAAAACCCCACAACATGCTCGTCACCCCCGACCGGCGACTGAAAGTGACCGACTTCGGTATTGCGCGCGCCATTGCCGGAATTCACCCTGAAGAACAAAACGACGTCGTTTGGGGGTCGCCGCTCTATTTCGCGCCCGAACAGGCCGCCGGGCAGGCACCCTCGCCCGCTTCGGATGTCTATTCGTTGGGCGTGGTCATGTACGAACTGCTCACCGGGCGTCCGCCCTTCGTGGCGCGCACCGCTGAAACCCTTTCGCGCTTGCATCGTGAGATGACGCCTCAGCCGCCCAGCCAACTCAACCCGGCCATTACCCCCGAACTCGAACAAATCATCCTGAAAGTTCTCTCGAAAGAACCCGCCGCCCGCTATCGCACTGCCGACCAACTCGGGCGGGTGCTGATGACTTTTGGGCAAGCCCAAAAATCGGCAGCCGTGCGCCTCACCCCGCCCCCGCCAGTCACAGAGTCCCCCGCCCCGACTGTCGCCACCCTCCCTCCCGCACCGCGCCCCAGAGTCACGCGCCCTGAACCAGAACCCGAACCCGCCGCCGACCCGCTCGCCAGTTTCGATTGGATTAGCGTCGCGCTCGGATTGGTGGCCCTGGCTGCCGTCGGCGGCCTGATTCCCTGGTGGTTTTATGTAATTGGCACCTTGCTCAATACAAGGTGAAAATGCCCACCTTCGTCCTCGCCCCCTCCATCTTATCTGCCGATTTCACCCGCCTGGGCGCGGAGATTGCCGCCGCCGAAGAAGCCGGGGCCGATTGGATTCACCTTGACGTGATGGATGGACACTTCGTCCCGAACATGACCATCGGCCCGCTGGTGGTGGAGGCCTGCCGCCGCGCCACCCGCCTGCCGCTGGATGTGCATCTTATGATTGAGCAGCCGGAGCGCTACCTCGAAGCCTTTGCCCGCGCCGGGGCCGACCGCCTGACCGTCCACGTGGAAACCTGCCCGCACCTGCACCGCACGCTGCAACAGGTTAGAGATTTGGGCGTCAAACCTGGCGTGACGCTCAACCCCGGCACGCCGGCCATCCTGCTCAAAGAAATCCTGGGCATGGTCGATTTGGTGCTGGTGATGACGGTTAATCCTGGCTTTGGGGCGCAATCTTTCCTGCCCGAAACGCTCGCCAAAATTACTGAAACTCGCGGGATGTTGACCGCGATAAACTCCCCCGCCTGGTTGGAAGTGGATGGCGGCGTAGCCGAAAATACCCTGCCGGCCCTGGTTTCTGCCGGGGCAAACGCCTTCGTGGCGGGGAATGCCGTCTTCAAGCATCCGCAGGGAATAGGGGAAGGGGTCAGGGCGCTGAAAACCGTCCTGGCTGGTCTCTAATTTGTAAAAAAAGCGGCTGCCCCTGGGGACAGCCGCTTTTTATCATCTAATTCTCGAATATCGAGTATCCAATCCCGAATTACTTCTTCTTATCGTCCTTGAAAATCATCGTCAGAACCACGCTCACCACGCTGACAATCAGCCCGCCCAGGAAGGCCGGCCAGAACCCGGCGACAGTGAAACCAACGCCGAAGTTTGTCCCAACGACGCCCGCCAGCCAGAACAGGAAGGTGTTAATGACCAGCGTGAACACACCCAGGGTCAGGATGATGAGCGGGCAGGTTAGCAGTTTGAGCAGCGGGCGCAGCAAAGCGTTCAACAGGCCGAAAATCAGCGCAAGCCAGATGAAGGATAACCAGTTTGTGGATTGCTCCTCAATTCCGGGGACAAGCGCAACAGCGGCATAGAGTGCCACCGCGTTAATCAACCAGCGTAAGACAAAACGGTTCATTTTTCTCTCCTTTTTACCCTACATACGCAGATGGGTCAGCGAGGTTGCGCCCCATGGGCTTCCATCCATACCAGCGTACGCTGAGGCTGGAACCCGGCCTCGCGGATGGCGCCATCGGCCATCCCGGCGGGGAATTCCAGGCTCAGGCTGTAGCGTTCGGAGAGCATTCGGCGGCCATGCAGGAGCAGCATTGACACAATTTCGGGGTCGGGTTTGCGGGGCGCAGCCAGCCACAGGTGGTCGCTGCGCCCGGTGGCGCGCTGGCACGATAGCACCGCGCCCAGCCGGTTGTCTTTATAGGCCGCCCATTGCAAGGTGTCGATGTCGGCCAGGAATCGGTAGATGCCGTTGAACAGGCCGGGCCGCAGGACATTCCACCGGTGGGCGAAATACCAGTCCAGACTGGGGGGGTAGGACACTTCCAGCCAGCGGTTTTGCTGCGGCCAATCCCACGAGGAGCGCGGACGGATGCTGATGGCCGTCCCGTGCCCGCTCGATTGTGGAATGCCGCTCGACGAGGTGTACCAGGTCGTCCGCCGGGTGCGTTCGTAAAAGCCCAGGTTGCGGTACAACGCAATCGCGCCGGGGTTATCCTGCCGGACGTGCAGCCAGATGGTGTCGGCGTGTTTTTCGCGCGCGCGCCGCATGGCGGCTTCGGTCAAGGCGCGGGCAATCCCCCTGCGTCGATAATCAGGATGGGTGGCGACATTGGCAATCAGGAAGACCTTCAGCCCGGCTTTTGAAAACGGAATCAGGCTGACGTTGCCGACAATCCGCCCGTTATCTTCCCAAACGAAGCCAGAAAGTGGCAGAGAGACCGATTCAATGACACGCGGTGCCCAGTTTAAGAAGCCCGAATCTCGCCCGTTGCGGCGCATTTGGTCTATGTAACTGCGGCCCTCCGGGTCGAGCGTGTTGGCGAAGCACAACTCAATCAGGTCGGCCACCGTGGGCAGGTCGCGCAGGATGTTCAAGGGGCGCATCCTGCCTGGGGCGGCGGTTGAGGTGGCTGGGGCAAGCGCGAACGTGGCGGTCATTGCCCCAATTGTAGCGCAAGTAGCGCAAGTTGTCAGTGTCTCCCGACTTCGGCCAAAATCGGGAGATTTTGGACTCCGCTGCTGCCATGTCATCTTGCGCCACGAAAATCGAATTCCGTGTAGAATCTTTTCATACGCATTTCTAACGCCTTTTTTCCAAAAGATTGAGACAGGCTTTGCTATAATCGCTGTCAATGTGAAAGGATTCTAGTCTATGATGCGATTTGACCGATTCACCGAGCGAGCGCAAGAAGCCGCCCAGCGCGCCGCGGAGATTATCCAGCGTTACGGGCATAACCAGATTGATACTGAGCACATTTTGCTGGCGCTGATTGAGCAGCCCGGCGGGGTCATTCCCCAAATCCTGACCCATCTCAACGTCAACGCCCAGGCCCTGGCCGACCGGTTGGATGCCACCCTGCGCGCCACGCCCAAGGCCAACATCTTCGGCGGCGGCGGGGCCGGGCAAATTTTCATTACCCCGCGCGTCAAGCGCATTATCGACCTGGCGAACGAGGAAGCCAACCGCCTGCGCGATGAATATATTTCGACCGAGCATATTTTCCTGGCGATTTTGACCGAACGCAACACCCCGGCGGCGCGCGTGCTGGAAAGCGCCGGGATTACCCGTGAGCGGGCGCACGAAGCCATCCAGCAGATTCGCGGCGGGCAGCGCGTGACCGACCCGCAGGCCGAAAACCGCTACCGCACCCTCGAAAAATACTCCCGTGACCTGACCCAACTGGCCCGCGAAGGCAAACTCGACCCGGTGATTGGCCGCGACAACGAAATTTTGCGCCTTATCCAGATTCTTTCGCGCCGTACTAAAAACAACCCGGTCTTGATTGGCGAGGCGGGCGTTGGCAAGACCGCCATCGTGGAGGGCTTGGCCCAGAAAATCGCCAACAACGATGTGCCGGAGATTTTGAGCGGCAAGAAGGTCGTCGCCCTCGACCTGGGCGCGATGATTGCCGGTTCGCGCTTCCGCGGCGAGTTCGAGGAACGCCTGAAAGCCGTCATGGAGGAAGTCCAGCGCTCGCAGGGCGACATCATCATGATGATTGATGAGTTGCATACGGTTGTTGGCGCGGGCGCGGCTCAGGGCGCGATGGACGCCTCGAACATGCTCAAACCGGCCCTGGCGCGCGGCGAATTGCAGTGCATCGGCGCGACCACGCTGGATGAGTTCCACAAGCACATCGAAAAGGATGCCGCCCTCGAGCGCCGCTTTGCGCCGATTTATGTCGAGGAACCGAACCAGGAAAATGCCATCAAGATGTTGTATGGCTTACGCGATCGCTATGAAGCGCACCATAAAATCCGCTACTCTGACGAGGCGTTGGCGGCGGCTGTGCATCTTTCTGAGCGTTACGTCACCGACCGCCACCTGCCCGACAAGGCCATCGACCTGATGGACGAGGCCGCCGCCAAACTGCGCGTAGCGCTCTACTCGATGCCGCCCGAACTCAAGGACATGAAAAACGAAATTGACAAATTGGCTTCCGAAGAAGAGCAGGCTGGCCTGTCGCGCGAATATGAACGCGCCGCCCAGAAAAAATCGGAGCGGCTGCGCCTGGAAAGCGAATATCACGAAAAACGGGATAAATGGGAGGCCGAGAACCAAATCGACGAGGTGGTGGATGTCAACGACATTGCCGAAGTCGTGCATCAGTGGACGGGCATCCCTGTCAACCAGATGATGGAGACCGAGGCCGAGAAACTGCTCCAGATGGAGGATCGCCTGCACGAGCGGATTATCGGTCAACAGGAGGCCATTCGCGCCATTTCAGATGCTATTCGCCGCGCGCGCAGTGGTCTCAAGGACCCGAATCGCCCGATTGGCTCGTTTATCTTCATTGGCCCAAGCGGCGTCGGCAAGACCGAACTCGCCAAAGCACTGGCCTGGTTCATGTTCGATGACGAAGACGCGCTCGTGCGTATTGACATGTCGGAATACCGTGAACAGCATACGGTCAGCCGTCTGTTTGGCGCGCCGCCCGGATACATTGGCTACGAAGAAGGCGGCCAACTGACTGAGGCTGTGCGCCGCCGTCCCTACCGGGTGCTGCTGTTTGATGAAATCGAAAAAGCGCACCCCGAAGTCTGGAACGCGCTGCTGCAAATCCTAGATGATGGCCGCATGACCGACGGGCAGGGCAATGTGGTTGATTTTCGCAACACGGTGCTGATTATGACCAGTAACCTCGGTACGGAATACGTCCGCAAGGGTGGCACGCTCGGCTTTGTTCAAAAAACCAGCGACGATGGCGAGCGCGAGGCGCACGAAAAAATTGAGAAGGCGCTCAAAGGCGCATTCCGGCCTGAGTTCCTGAACCGTATCGACGAAATCATCATGTTCTCGCCGCTCAGCCTGGAAGAGATGGAAAAGATAGTGGATTTGCAAATGAGGGAAGTGCAGGCGCGCCTGGCTGAGTATGGGGTTGTCGTGACAATGACTGCCTCTGCTCGCGCCTGGCTCGCCAAACAGGGCTACGACCCGGCTTTTGGCGCCCGCCCGCTGCGCCGCGCCATCCAGAAATTTATCGAGAGTCCGCTCTCGGTGGAACTGCTCTCCAAGAAATATGAAAAAGGCAGCGGCGTGACGGTGGATGTGGAGAACGATAAGGTGGTGTTCAGATAAGGTTTTCTAGTGGTGTGCTTTCTTCGCCCAGGCATATCTCCCAATAGACATTATCGGCAATAAATTTATGTCAGGAGTTGGCGTAGCGAGACGGTA
>CAYLZI010000153.1:6929-7164 GCA_964388215.1 uncultured Anaerolinea sp. | reverse complement strand
ATTTGCCATTTGCCATTCACGCTCCCTACTCCCTACTCCGTACTCCCTACTCCATACTCCCACATAAAGCAACGGCAACACCGGCAGCATGTGACGATAGCCAATGTTGAGCTGGCTGTAGATGATAAACGCGCCGTAGAGCAAAACGAACGTCCATAATACCAACTCGTCCAGTGCCGGGTGACGGCGCGCGAGGATGCGCTGCTCGCGCAGGCCCGCATCGGCGGCAGCCGGG
>CAYLZI010000153.1:0-6919 GCA_964388215.1 uncultured Anaerolinea sp. | reverse complement strand
ATTAGCAGTGTGGGCAACGGCGTCTTGATCGCAAACGCGACGGGAAAATAGTACCACCACCCTTCGGTGGAAAACTCGCCCATCAAAAAGGCAGGATGCCCTCCGCCGGTGGCCCTGAGCACCCGTTCCCACAGGAGGACATGGCTGCCAGCAGGAACGGCAAAGGGCAACCCAAAGGCGGCACGCAACTCAAAACCATAGGTCGCCCACAAAACGAGAAAAGCCACAACGAGAACCAGCACACCCTGGATCGCAAACCGTAGCAGCGTATGGCACTGTGACCCTCGATAGACCTGCCACGCACGCACCAGGAAGAACAATCCCACGATGGGCAACAACAGCACGGCGTTGAGCTTGGTGCTCTGGGCAAGGCCCAGCACGATCCCCATAGCCAGTGCTCGGTGGAGGTTAGGATGGCGCAAAAAACGGCCTAGAGCGAAAAGCGTCGCAATACACGCAAGGGTGACGGCGAGATCGTTGGTCGCCAGACTAGCGTGCGCGAGCACGTTGGGATCGAAGGCTGCCAGGAAAAGCGCGAGCAATCCTCCCCAGCGTCCAGCCAGATCGACAGACCAGCGATAGATCACCGCCAACAGCAAAACACCGAGCAGCGCCGGCATCACCCGCGCCGCCACCACCAGGCGATCCAATGGGCGGTAGGGGTAGAAAAACTCTTGCGTCACCCACAACAAGCTGATCGGATCGGGCGACTGCCACGAGGGCGCGGTGGTGGGCGAACCCAGGTCATGGACGAACAACAACGGCAGGACATTCCAGACTTTAGCGAACGGCGGATGCGCGTCGTACTCGATGAGCAGTGGATCGCCGGTCGTCAGATAAGCGTAGGCGCTGGTCAGTTGCGGGCCTTCATCGCTGGTCAGGGAGAGCTGGCGCGCCGCATTGAGTGTCTGCGCAAGGAAAACCAGCAGAAGCGCCACCCGTGCGCAACGGTGCGCAGCATCCGAGGCGAGGAACTGCCGCACGCGCGCAAACGTGTCAAGATGCCTGAACCGCGCCATCGCCAATCCGCCTGAGCGCGTCGACGATGCGCTCAGCCGCGCCGCATTGCGGCGTCACGTCGACCGGCTTGAAGGCGGCGCGCCCCTGTTGCAACAAGGCAGGCGCGGTCGCCAGCAACGCATCGCGGGTGTTACCGGCGATCACCGCGGCGCCAGCTTGCACCAGATACATCCACTCGGTTTCGTGGCGCGCGATCAACAGCGGCACGCCTAAGGTGGCGGCCTCCTCTTGCAGCCCGCCGGAATCGGTCATCACGGCGCGAGCGTGCGTCATAAGATGCAGCATATCCAGATAGCCCACCGGCTCGATCACGCGCACCTGCGGATGTAACAACAGCGGCGGCGTCAACGCTTCCAGTACGGAGCGGGTGCGTGGATGGATCGGGAAAACAAAAGGCCACGCCTCTGCCAGCGCGTTGATCGCTTCCATAAGATCGCGCAGCGTTTCGGAGATGGTGTTTTCGGCGCGATGGAGAGTGAGCAGCACGTACCCATCCGGGGTAAGCCCAAGCTGCTGCACAAGCGTCCGGTCAGCGGACAACGGCGCGTTGCGCAGGCACGCATCGATCGCCGTCGAGCCGACCACGTGAATGCGGGATTCGGCGATCCCCTCCGCCTGCAAGTGCGCGCGTTCCCTTTCACCCGGCGCGAAACACCACGCGGCAATGTGATCCGCCACAACCCGGTTGATCTCCTCAGGCATGTCACGATTGAAGGAACGACAGCCAGCTTCGAGGTGAACGGCGGGGATATGCGCTTTGACCGCCGCGAGCATGGCCGCGAGGACGGTGTTGGTATCCCCCAGGGCGAGCACAGCGGACGGCTGCTCGGCGAACAGCACCGGCTCGATACGCTCCAGGATGCGCGCCGTCTGCACGCTATGCGAAGCAGAGCCGACTTCCAGGCGATAGTCAGGCGCAGGCAGGCGCAACTCTTCGAAGAAAAGCGCGTCCATCGCATAGCTATAGTGCTGCCCGGAATGAACCAGCCGGTGCTCGAAAACGTCGGTAAGCAGCGGGATCACAGGCGAGAACTTGATGAGTTCCGGGCGCGTGCCGACGACGGTGATGACCTTAGAACGGGGCACTCAATCCCCCTTGGGGTGTGGTTTGCGCCCGGTGAGACGATAGCCGATCAGCCGCATCTGAAAACGCAAGTGCGCCAGGATGATGCGCGCTATCCGCGCCTTCGACTGGCCGTAACGGCGGACGTGCAGCACGGTCGGGAATTCGGCGACGCGATAACTAAGCAACAACGCGTTCGCCAGGAACTCAGCGGGCATGAGAAACCCGGTCGCCTCTGAAGGTGTGCGTTGCGCCGCCTCGCGCCGCACTGCACGGAACATCGCCGTGTACGTGTGAACGTCCCACTTGAGTAGCACCCGGTACAGCAGCGACGCCCCCTGGCTCAAGAGCAGGCGGTAGCGTGGCACCCCTTCCACCCCACCCTGCGGATGATAAGGGGACGCCACGACGATGTCCACATCCGGCGCCAGCAGCGCCAGCATTTTCGGTATTTCGGTGAACGGGTAAGTCCCGTCGCTGTCGGTCGTTACCAACACATTGCCGTGAGCGTGAGCATAGCCGGTACGCATCGCCGCGCCCAGGCCCCGGTTTTGCTCGTGCCGGACCACCCGCACATTTGCACGTTGGTCGGCCAGCGATTGGAGCCGCGCAAGGGTATCGTCGCGGCTGCCATCGTCCACCAGAACGAGTTCGAGTGTCTGGGTATGCGCCAATGCATCCACCACCGGGAACAGCGTTTCCGCCATCCGGACAACATTTTCCGCCTCGTTATAGCAAGGGATAATAATCGATAGATCGATACCCATTATGGCTGCATGTGGATAGTGTAAGGACCGGCATACTCCGTGACACAAGCATCGCCCCGCGACCGCCGCGCCACGATGACGTAATAGACCGTCTGATCGGCAGACAAATCCGTAATGGTCGCCGAGTGTGTCGCGTTGGTTGTGTAATCAAGAGTAGTGTAATGTGCGAAATTGAGCGGATTCCGCTGCACCACTGGCAGATAGGCCGGATAGTTGATCAAGAACGTAGACGTGATCGGCACTGGAGGAGCAGGCGTGAAAGTGCTATACCAGACCTGGGTTCCGGCGGTATCAGCCAGACTCCAATTGATCGTCAGGCTCGTGGGAGAGGTCATAGGCGTGACATTCTGAATGAAGCTGGTAGTTGGCTGTATTGGACCTGGTAACCGCCCATCCGAGTATGACGCTGGACGAAGCGCGCCCGCATCCCAAAAAGTGTCATAGTAATGGACAGCGTCACTACCTGGAACCGGAGAAGCATAGAGTATCGCAGTGAGGCTATTTCCGAGCGGCTCCGCGGTTACAGACAGCTCTTCCCAGGTGCGAAGCGCCGTCTGTTCGCGGGACCAGACCGTCCGGTAAAGCGGCGTGGGATCATGAACAGCGCCATCCGGGGTGAGTTGGGCGCCTACAGGATCAAGCCCAATGCGCGTACCTGGACGCGCCCCTTCCAGAGTGTGAGTGCGCGCGTACATCGTGAGTTTATAGGGACGGCAAGGCGTAAGACCATTCACCACCTGGAAAATACCGGCGGTGTAGTTGTTGCCCCATTTGAAATAAACCTGGGCGTGCCCCCCATCAACGTAAATCAGCTCACGCACACCCTTGACGTCATCATATTCGGGCAGGACTGTGCCATGAATCCACCAACGATCCCACCCACCGGCGACAAAATGATTGGGATAAGCCCAATAAAAAGGCAATTCGTCGAAGTTGCCGTTGACTAAAAGATTATCGGAAAAGGCTTTGGTGGGCCGGGCTGCACTGTAACCTATCCCCAAAATTGCCAGCAAACCACATAGAACCAGGAAACATGAAAGAATTCGACGGCGCATCATTTTCTTACTATCCTCCTTGCCAAAACTGTATTTTCCTAGCGCTGTCAACGCATGGATTTCAACGCGAAAACACCAGGCTACAAACTCAACACTATCGTAGAATCCGCAACATCACACATCCCACGATATTATCAAATTAGCGATGATCTACGATTCAACGCCGGCGCAATACAAAGAAACCAACGCCGCCCGCAGCTAATAACAACACCACGGTCGTTATGCCCAGGACAAGCGGCAAGCGCGACGGCGTTTTGTCATCCGTCGATAGAGATTCCTGGGTTGCTGGGGCCTCTTCGGTGGCTGAGGCTTGAGAACCTGTACCATCTTGCACGAATCCCATCGCCAGCTCCATAGGCATCGATTGATCGACCATAACCAGATAGGCATTGCCAAGGGTAGACTTGTAACCACTGACGGCTTGTGCAATAACCTGATATTGTCCAGTTGCTAACGCATCCAAACAGTATGGCTCCCGGATGCCATCGGTGGTGTAGTACGCAGGTTCGCCACTGACGCTCCGGATGGTGAAAGTGATCCCTGGCAACAGAAGTTCCTCAGATTGTTGCATACCGTCCTGGTTGGAGTCCCTGAAAGCGCGCAGGCACAACTTTCCACCTCCAGATGCAACGGTTTGACCCTTGTCTGGCAAGGCGGGTTCAGGCAAAGTCGCGGGAATAGTCTGTTCCTCATCCTGCGGGGTAGGCTCAGGTGAAGTTGTTGCAACGGGCGGAGTGGCCGTAGGTTGAACGACGCCTTCCGGCTTGGAGATAATCAACTCTTGACCGACAATAAGCAGTCCCGGATTGGCGAGGGCATTGAGAGCAATGATTTGATCGGCAGGTACGCGGTAGTCAGAAGCAATCGCGTTAAGCGTATCGCCCTGGCGCACGGTGTGAACGATAGCGCCATCGGGCAGCGGCGTTGCTGTAAAGACAGGCACAGGCGTGGATACCGTGACAGGCGTTTCGACCGCACCCGGTGTTGGAGATTCGGTAGGCTGTGGGACAGGATCGCCCACCACCACCAATGAGGCGGTATCCAGATACACGTCGTTGTTCAAACGGAAAAAGTAATCCGTCCAGTCTGCCCATGAATAAGTAAAGACAGTAACGGTACTGTTGACAGCCTTCGCTTCCACTGAGAACAGGGTCCAGTTGTCGATGGCATTGAGTTCTGGAGACCAGACAATGCTCGGAGACCAGGGGTTGGCGCCACCCGTTGGGTCGATCCCGACTTTGGTATGCATCGGTGCAGGGCTACTGGAAAGCGGCGCCGTAGGGCAAACATTCCACTGTGTCGCCGAGGGCATACACGACCAGGTAACCATATAGGCGCTGAAGCGCAATTGGGTGCCGGGGGTAATGCCGCCAACCTGCTGATACAGCCCGGCCTCGTGTTGACCGGCAAAGGTGAAGTACTTCTGCGCCAGGAAACCCTTATGAACGCGATACGAGAATTCACCTGCGCTCACGCCGCGGAATTCCGGTCGCCGCCAGTAACTACAGTCAGGATCGCCCACACAATGGACAGGTATTTTGGCGTAGGGAGGCGGATTGTCTACATAGAAACCCCGCCATCCCGGAGCAATCTGCACTTCAGGAATGCCATCTTGGAACGGCCAGGCCCCACCTGCGCCCTCCTCAAAATCACCGTTACGTAGCAGATTGACGCCTGGTTGTTGCGCTTGCGCTGCTTGCGGCGGCAACATTCTCAGGTTGATGACAAAAGCGCTCAACAGCGCCACGATAACCCAAAGCACCCGTCTCTGTCCCATCTGACGCCCCCACCCAGAAAAAAAATCGGGACCAGCGCAATATGGCGCACCAGCCCAGACCGAATTATATCATCTCTCACATAGCTGTCAACCTTAACGGCGTCAGTTGAACCGTCCCACAACGATGTGCGTCTCTCCTACACCTACCGGCCACCGCTCCAACGTGTCCAACCAATACGCGCCGGTGATAACGGTATATTTGCCGGGCCGCACGTCTGCCGGAACCGACAGAACGTGCCGCTGCACGATCACGTCGCCGGGCTGCCATTGATCAATCGGAAAACCCAATCCATCCCCGACAGCCACGGCGGCTCCATCCGGGCCAAGCAGATGCGCGAGCAGCGAGAGTGGACGTCCAGGCACGTCGCGAACGCGCCAATACGTTTCGAGGAGGATCTCACTGCCGGGCGTGACGGTCTCTGCGTGCAGTGTATACCCCAGAAAATCCAACGGCCCATCGACTTCGACGCCGGATACCACCGTTTCCGGTACAGGCGCGAATCCAGACAAACGATACACCACGCCTTCGATCTCTCCGGCGGCTGAACGCAGGGACACGTCAATCTCTGCCGCAGGTGGCGCTGCGACCTCCGGCGGCGCGACGAGTATCCCCGGTCGCCGACCCACCGGATAGACGGACGTGTGAGTGCAATCCGGCCATAGCACGCGCAGATCATCCACGCCTACACGCTGCGTCACGGCCTCCGACGAAAAGGAGACGCCCGAACAAAGCGCAGCCCAGGCCAGTTCCGCGCGTGGCGCGACGCGATACAGCCATAAGGCGTTGCCCAGGCGCGCCAAAGGTTCGCGCCCTCTAAACCAGGCGTAGGTATTCACATCCGGCGCATAAGGTCCTTGCAGCACCGTCGCGCCGATCGCATACAACCCTGGCGCAGGCTGCCATGGTGAAAAGTCAACCGCGCGTGGATCGGGCGGCAAGAAGTCGGCGTCGATGCCGTACACATCCGGGCGCGCCGGGCTGTAGTGTGCGTAATAGACGTGGCCTTCATCATGGTCGTCCATCCACTGGCGCAGATCCCACAAATTCTGTCCCCAATCCAGATTGGAATCCACCAAATAACGATACCCACCCCGCGCCCCGCCCGCCATCTCATTGAAGAACGTCAGGAAGTGCGGCGCAACGACCAGCGTGCCGATGATGAGCCAGGCGAGGAGTAAGAAGTAAGAAGTAAGAAGTAAGGAGTAAGGAGTAAGAAGTAAGGAGTAAGGAGTAAGG
>CAYLZI010000152.1:0-7215 GCA_964388215.1 uncultured Anaerolinea sp. | reverse complement strand
CGGTGCAAGAGGGTGCCGAGCAAAGCGCGAAATTTCAGATAAATGTTTCCTGGCCCGATGGATATCCCCGTATCTTGCGGCCAAATGCCCTTCTGCATCTCACCGATGATGGTGGTAAAGACGACACTATTAACATTAACCTGGAGAAGATAGAAGGTAACTATCAGTTTGAATGGTCTTTTGCAGATAGAACCTCGCAGCCAATTAATAAATTTTCTATCCAGGTTGAAGTTTTTGATGAGTTTGGAGAATCGCTGCGGACGCCCAAAAATACCATTACGATTAATATGCCTGCGCCTGTTGTTGAACCAGGAAAATCAGAACCATCTGCGACGCCATGGTGGGTTTATGCGTTGGCTGTCGGCATTGCCTTTGTGTTCTTATTGGCTCTCCTGTTATTCCTGGTGCTATGGAAAAAACTGGGCGATGTCTCTTTAAATGGGGTGCAAAACCTTGCCAGCGTGGCAAAACAAAACCTTCAGAACATTCAGAAGACAATCGTGGGTGGTGGAAAGAATCGCAAACCGGTTGCTGTTTTGCGCATTATAGATGGCCCTAAGAAGATTGTAGGACAGGACCTCAAGGTTAATACTGAAAATATAACCCTCGGGCGCGACCCGCAAAAAACACACTTTACCTTTTACGATTTGGAAACATCTACTTCGGTGAGCGGAATTCACGCAATCATCGAACGGGTGAATGGAAATTGGCGCATCGTGGCGGTTTCAGAGAGCAGAAGCGAAACATTTGTAAATGGCACGGCCATAGATTTCCAGGAGCCGACCTTCTTGAAATCAGGGGATATTGTCCGCCTGGGCTATTTGGCGCAGCAGCCGGTTGAATTTCAATTTGTTACCGATGTTGCCAATCACAGCAAGGCTGCCACAAGCCAAATTTCAACCCAATCTCGCTCGGTGAAGGTTGAAGACCCCGATATTACTTTGACAGTGGATACATCAGAAGGCGTGAGTGAAACTTACATAGATAACGAAAAAACGGCAGTGGTAGATTCTGGGGAACAAGCCCACATCGGCATCACTCAGGATGAAAAAAATAAAATCAAAACAGATAAAGATGATGTAGATGACTATATCAATAAATTGCGCAAAGAATAGATGTCATGCGCCCTATATGCTGCCACCAAAAGGTTGATGCAAATCTTGCTTTACCAAGGTTGGTGTGTTTTGCGTAGTTAACCAAGCGCGTTTTTTCCTTTTGGTATGTGACAATAGTTAACAAGGAGCAGGATGAATTTCAAAGCAGGCACGAATATGGATTGCTACACAATTGCTGCCCCGCTGTCTCATAGCGGCGGCACTGCTTCGGTTTACCTGGCGCTTGTAAATAACGAGGCGAAAAGACAGGTCGCCATTAAAATAGCGCAGGCTGACCAGTCTGATGCCAACCATGAAGATATGCTATTGAGGCACGAAGCAGACCTGATAAGCCAAATTGCCTGGAGACACCCAGGAATTGTTCGGCTGATTCCGACCCCCTTAAGGAAGCCGGAGTTTGTTGTGCGCGCTGCCCAACTTCCCAATCAACCCTGGTATATGGCGATGGAATACTTGAAAGGGAAAAGCCTTGCGGAAAATTTAGGCAGCGTTCAAAAATTCTCTTTTGAGTGGAAACTGGAACTCTTTTATCGCATTCTTACGACGGTAATATTTATTCATGAAAACCGGCAATATGCTCATCGTGACCTAAAACCAGGGAATATTGTCTTTCGCAATTTAACTTCTGCCAACCAGCATCCAGAACCCGTCTTGGTGGATTTTGCCCTGGCATTGGGCAAAGATGAATTAGGGAAAAATGCCATTATTGATGCCGCCCATACTCGCGAGTACGCATCTCCAGAGCGGTTGTTGAAATCTATGGGCGGAGATAACGCCCCAGTAGAAAACGTCCGGGCAGCAGATATTTGGAGCCTTGGCTTAATCTTCTATGAAATTCTGACCGGACATAGCCTGCTCAATAAGGGCCGGGATATGCGCACGACCATTATTCGCGACCAACTCAACCCATATTTGCCATCATCTATTCCTGAAAACACTGTTTTGAAAAATTTAATTACTGACATGTTGGATAAGGACCCAGAGCGTCGGCCGGCCGCGCCAATGATTTTACAAATTCTGGAACGGGTTTTTCACCCCCCCTGGGCTATTTAGCAAGATAAAATGCGGCAAAACGCAATTTTTATGGAGAACACATGCCTAACGACGCAAAAAAACTAACGAAATATGTGTTGGGAGAATGCTCGAAAGTTGGCGATGCCCGGCGCAGTTATGAAGACCGGGTTTTTGTCGGTTTCATTTCTCGAAACCAGGGCGAGACGCTGCTCGTTGGCATGGTTGCCGATGGCGTAGGAAGCGCGGATGCCGGCTCACGCGCCGCGCAATTGGCAATAGATACGGCTCGCCAGGCCATTGAAACGAGCGCGCCAGGCGACAAAAGTATTCCAGATATTATCGAAGAAGCCTGCCTGAAAGCCAACCGGGCAGTGTATCAGGATAATCAAGTCCACGAAGACCAGCAGGGGCAAACGACCCTGGTATTGTGCGTGATACAGAATGATAGATTCTATGTCGGCAATATAGGAGACAGCCGCGCCTATTGGGTCACTCCGCAAGGAAAATTATTACAGTTAACAAAAGACCACACCTTTTACAACATTCACGGCGGCAGCCCTTCGGCTCCCAACGCCAACGCCGTTGTTAATGCAATCGGCTTGAAGCGCGATATTGAAGTAGACCTTGGAATTTACATCCAGCCAGGCGCCACCAAAGAGCGAGCCTACCAAATTGGATACTCTGGAATTGCCTTACAACCTGGAGACGCGATTGTTTTGTGTTCCGATGGCCTGATAAAGACAGACAGCGCCCAACAGCGCTTTGCCAGTGACGAAGAAATCGTCCAGGCCATCCAGACTGAATATGAGACGAACAAGGCCGCCATCAAAATGGTAAGCGTGGCAGAAGGGAGGCGTCCTAACGATAATGTATCAGCCGTAACTATTCAACTTTTCTCCGATGAACTGTTGGCGCAGCGCCGCTCGATTCAGCCTTTGCAGAAACCCAAAGGCTTCTCTGTTTTGCCTGCTGTTCTTGCGCTTTTTAGCATCCTGCTTGTTGGCGCTGCGGCATTTGCTTTTTTCATAAACAGGCAAGCACCGGAACAGCCAACTGCGCTTCCCTCAACACTCACAAGCCTTCCTACGGCAACAAACACACCTAATCTTCCAACAGCAACGCCAACGGAGGCCATCAACCCTGGCCAGGCAAGGGTCGAAGCAATAGAAGGGACAGGCGCAAATGTTAGGATAGGCCAATACCTTCTAACTGGCGCGCCCATTGAATCTAGCACCGGTGGCATAAAAATGGTTCTTGGCACGCAACAGGGCCGGGCCAGCCTGTTATATTGGCTTGGCAAGAGCGCAGGAATACTCAATTTTGATTCAACCCGCGCAAGCCCAGCCCTGGCGAATGGCGCAATTTGCCTCAACCCACAAGACGGCAAATCGGAAGTTCATTTTAGCAAACAAGGATTTGAAAACACAATCGTTCAGGTTGAAAATGGAAGAATGATTGTAGAACTCGTGAATGATGAAATCGTGGCCTACTGCTTTTTAGGAGATTGCCAAATAGATCCAGGAGGAAACGCCGACTTATTCAGGGTTTCCGTAAAAAATAAACGAGCATATCTGCCGTTAGGCAATATTGCAAAAGCGCCTGAAGTCATGAGTGATGGTGAAATGTTATCCTGGGACTCGCGTTCCCTCGACTGCCTGGACGGTTTAATCGCAACGCCTACCCCAACAAAATCATTGCCTGTCATTGTCTCATCGCCTACGCGCCCAAGCGACGGCCTGGCCCCCTCAACGCCTGTTCTACCAACTGATAAGCCTGTCCCACCAACCGAGAAGCCAACGCCCGTTCCACCACCCACTGATAAGCCAACGACCGTTCCACCGCCAACTGATAAGCCAACACATGTTCCTCCACCCAAGAAACAGCCAACCGATACCCCACCCCCATACCCGGGCGGGTGAGCGCAATTCAATCTCTGATTGCCCTAACCCGGACAAGCCGGAAAAGCAAAACCTTTAAACATGAAGGTCACACGCGTGCCTGCTGCACGGTGCAGGCAAAGGGACACAAAGGAAAACCTTAAAAGCTCTTAAAACCTTCGTGTATTTCGTGTCCTTTGTGTTTAAATTTTCTTGCTTTTTGCCTGCGCTGGCATCAGGCCAGGGTGCAAGAATTTCACTGGTAAGATACTAACGTAAAACAGGGAGTCACGCAGCCCCAAAAAAGCGTACAATAGAATTAAACTCAACCCGGTTCACCCTGAGAAAGGAGTTTTGTGATGAATACCCCCGAATTTCGCGCACTGCTCGAACAACTCCGCCGTGAACTGGAAACGGCAGACCAGGTTGACGAAAAAGGACGCGAACTGTTGCGCGCGCTCGATGCCGACATCCACGCCCTGCTGGATCGCTCTGAAGACGCCTCCCTGCCCTCCACCCTGTCCCGCCTCGACGAAGCCATCGCGCACTTCGAGGTCGAACACCCCAAAATGACCGCCGCGCTCTCGCAGATGTTCGCCTCGCTCAGCAACGCGGGGATTTGACTCGTGACTGCCTTGGTCCAACAACTTGCCCTCGTAACCGGAGCTGGGTCGCGCATCGGAATTGGGTTTGCCAGCGCCCGCGCCCTCGGCTTGGATGGCGCAGCCCTAGCCCTGGTCAGCACCACCGACCGCATCCACGCCCGCGCCGCCGAACTCCGGGCCGAAGGCATCTGCGCCATAGGCTACGCCGCCGACCTGACCCAGCCGGAAGCCGTCCAGCGCATCGTGGATGACATTCGCGCCGAATTTGGCCGCCTCGACATCTGCATCAACAACGCTGGGATGACCGTCGCCACCGAAGACGAACAACTCGAAAGCCTGATTGACGACTTATCTCTCGCCGATTGGGACAAAAGCCTGGCGCGCAACCTGACTACCTGCTTCCTCGTCACGCGGGCTGTATTGTCGCTCATGCGTGCCCAAAATTACGGACGCATCATCAACATTGCATCTACCAGCGGCCCTGTACAAGCCTTTGTGGGCGATGCAGCCTACCACGCGGCCAAAGCCGGCATGTGGGGCTTCACTCGCGCCGTAGCCATCGAAACCGCTGCCGATGGAATCACCATCAACGCCATCGCCCCCGGCTGGATAGCCACCGCCTCCCAACTCGAATCCGAAAAACGAGCCGGAGAACTTACCCCCATGAAACGCTCCGGCAGACCCGAAGAAGTCGCCCACGCCGTCCGCTTTTTAGCCCACCCCGGCGCATCCTACATCACCGGTCAGTTAATCGTTGTGGATGGGGGGAACTCCGTGCCGGAGGACAGAGCCTGGCGGCCATAAACGCCTGGGCTGAGCTATTTTTTCCTTTTCCAGCGTTTTTTATCGGCTTTTAAACCGCCGGGCGTTGCGCTCCAGCGCCTTGGCGGCCTCTATCTCGCGGTCTTTGGGAGATGAATTGGTTTCAAGGGCGTTTAACAGCGTGGCAGAAATATCCGCAATGGCTTCCACCGCCGATTGAAAAGCAGCCTCGTTGACCTGCGAGGGCTTGTTCATTCCGCTAATTTTGCGCACATATTGCAGCGCTGCGGCGCGAGTTTCGGCTTCGGTAGCGGGAGGCTCAAAATTGAACAAGGGTTTGATGTTGCGGCACATGCCTTAACTTACCGCCTTTTTCACCAACTTGGCAATTTTCTCCTCTTCGGCGGGGGTCAGTTCCTTTAGAGCGAAGGATGTCGGCCACATTGCGCCTTCGTCCAGATTTGCTGCGTCGTTGAATCCAAAGGAGGCGTACCGTGCGCCGAATTTTTGCGCGCTTTGGAAGAAACAGACCACCTTGCCGTCACTCTTTGCATACGCGGGCATTCCATACCAGGTTTTTGGCGCAAGGCCCGGCGCATTGGTAGTGATGATTTCATGCAGCCGCGCTGCCATGCTGCGCTCTGGCTCTGGCATCTCGTCAATCGTTGCCAGCAGGGCGTTTTCCCCTGCTGCCCTGTCCTTATTCATGCGCGCTTCGGCTTTTAACTCCTTGGCGCGCTCCTTCATTGCGGCTTTTTCTTTGTCTGTAAATGTATCTTGCTTTGGGGTCATAGAAACCTCCTGAAATTTTGAACCGAGAGTGCGTTAGCTCAATCTTTTTTCGTTTTTGCCGCTTTCAGCGCGGCGTTTTTCAGGTTTTCGGCCACCCGATGTTTGACAATTCGGGCAATCAGCTCAAGCGGCATGGGCTGATTGAGTGGAAATTGCGCTGAGCCTTTGGCGCTTTTGAATTGGGCTAATTCTTTGGCGAAGGCATCTACTCCGGTGGGGGTGGGGTAAAAGCCGATGTGATGTTTGAATGCCGCAAAATGCACCAGATTTCCATGCAAGTAAAAAGTTGGCATCTGGTAACTGATTTTTTCAATAGCATCTGGCGCTGCATCCTGAACTACGGCGCGGATTTCTTGCAAAATATTTTGAATCTCGATTGGGAAGGTGGCAACATACTCATCAATCGAGTGGAAATTGGTTTGCGGAGACATACTTATCCCATCCCTTCCATCGCTGCTTCCAATCGTTTCACAATCTCATCCACTTCTTCCTCGCTGATGACCAGCGGCGGGGCGAAGGCCAGCGTCGCGCCGAGCGGGCGCGAGCGAAGCCCGTGCGTTTGGGCGGCTTTGAAAATTTTTATTGCCAGGGCCGGGTCGGGGGTTTTGGCGGCTTTGTCTGAGACAATCTCCACGCCGCAGACCAGTCCCAGGCCGCGCACATCGCCGACGAACGGGAATTCCGTCAGCGTTCGCAGTCCGTCGAGCAGGCGTTTGCCGAGCCGCCGGGCGCGTTCGGGGAAGTTTTCACGCTCCATGATTTCCAGGTTTTTCAGGCCGACGGCGCAGGCGGTGGCGTGACCGGAGTAAGTGAAACCGTGCATGTAGGCTTCGCCCTCGGAGGCGGTTTCGATGGTTTCCCGGATCTCATCCGAAATCTGGATGCCGCCCAACTGCGCGTAGCCACTGGTGATGGCTTTGGCAAAACTCAAAATATCGGGTTTAACGCCCCAGTGTTCGAGCGCGAACCATTCGCCGGTGCGCCCAAAGCCGGTAATGACTTCATCGGCGATGAACAGGATTTCGTAGCGGTCGCAAATTTCGCGGACGA
>CAYLZI010000151.1:0-7353 GCA_964388215.1 uncultured Anaerolinea sp. | reverse complement strand
GTGCCTTGCCCCAGCCTGGGTTCTCACGCCGCATGTCCGCCACCCGCTGTGTAATCTCTGGACTTTTGTAGTTCAGATGATGTGCTGCCCGGCTCGCAAATTCTTCCAAGCCTGCGTACCCCAACTCATCGAAGCGTGGTTTCCAGTAGTAGAACGCCCTTCGACTCAAGCGGGCTTTCTGGCATGCCTGGGCGATACTGCCTGTCGCTTCCCAGGTCTCAAACAAGAGCTTCCGCTGTTGGGGCGTGGAAAAACCAAAATAGATTCGTTTTGGACTCATGTTTCTACCTTACCTGATTACCAGATTTGCGCAAGGCCCTCCTGACTAAAACAGATTCCGCATAATCTGTGTACAAGTTTTGGTTCTTGGTTTACCGCACCAAAGACAGGTCGGAGACCTGTCCTACAGCAATGTAAGGATAGGCAAAGGCTTCTGCGTCGTAACGTAAATTCTCCGGTGGGGCGTCGCCCGCGTAGGGCGCGAGCAGCAGGCGAAACTCCTGCGCCTGCCCGTTGTAGGAGGGCGCGTAGGGGTTGATATGGTCGGAAGCCGACATGCTGACCGCCATGAAATTGCCCAGCCCGGTATCAGCCGTTCCATAGCGGTATTGGCGTCCCGAATAACTGCCAAACGGGTTGAGCAACACCCGCAGCCCGGCCCCCACGCGGCGGGTACGCAGCGGGCAAAATGCCATCCCACTCAACAACTCCGCCGTTTGGGAAGCCAGCAGACCACGCCCGCCATCCGAAACCGCCACCCAGCCATGCGTAACGTGATTATTGACGCTGTCCAGTTCCGCGTTTTGCGAAAACCGCCCGTAATCCAGGCTGTACGCGCTGACGTGGTTGCAGTAATTGTGCTTCCACACCCGCAACTCGCCCGCCAGGGCTGGGTGAATTTCGCAAGGCATGACTTCGCGCCAGCGATTGTCCCAGGTGCGTCCCAGACGCTCAGCCTTGCCTTTGCTGAAACCGACATGCGGGGTTTGTGGGTATTGGACGCGCATGGTGACGTAGATGTACGGCAAACCCGCCGCCAGCAAGATTTCACGCTCATATTTTATGGGATGTCCACCCGGCAGCGTGAGACTGCCCTTTTGCCGAATCCACCCGGCCACGCCCACCGTTATCGAATCGGACATCTCCCAGGCTGGAACCTGGTACGTTTGCCCGGAGTATGTGACTGCGCTGGAAAGGAACTGCCCCGCCGCGAACTCCTGACCCCCGGCCATAACGCTGGCGAAATGCCCCTCCCGGTCGAAGGCCAGTTGCAAAAACTCGTTCCGGAGTCCGCTTTCGGTCACTTTCACCGGGTTTTGGGGCGGATACGGGGATTGACCAGATTCGATGACGTAATCGCGCCGCTCGGCGGGGGCGAACCTGTCCACGAACAACAATTCGCGCTCAAACACAGCCGAGGGAATGGGATGCCCGTCTGAATCGCGCAGGGAAAATATCTCAGGGGCCAATTCGCTTAAAGGCAGGCGCAATAACCCAGCCGAGGCGCGCGCCTCGTAGCGGATGACCTCCGTCGAAACACCGCGCGGGTAGTCGAGCAGGCTGAATGTATCAGCCGGGGCGGGGGCAGATGCCAGGCGAAAGGCTTCAGCGGCGGTCTCAAGGGCGCGGTTGGCGAGGTCGAAGGCAATCCCTTCGCGGACACAGTTCATGACCGGGGCCGACATCCCAAAATGGGTGGTGGAGAGCAGTTTCAGCCGCGCTTCGAACGATTCAGCCAGTAAAGTTTCCATCGCAGCGGTCAAACCGCTTCCAGCCAGGCGGAGAGTCTGCAATTCGAGCAGGCGGGCGCGCTCCAGCAGAGTCCACAGTTGATGATTCGACCACTTTTCCGCCCAACTCGACATCCCATCGAAACTGCCATCGCCGGTATCCTGCCCGATGACGATGGTCTTGCGCGGCGGGTGCGAATCGAGATAACGCCCCGGTGTAGTGAAGCGGAGGTAATCCAAATCGGCGACGTTCTCCACCAGCCCTTGCAGCCCGCTGACGGTGGAGAAGCGGCCTTTCAGGAACGGGACATCGAACCCGACCCAGAACTCGTCATCGGCATCCATGTCAATCAGGAGCAGCAGGTCTTGCGGCTCGTCCAGTTGCAACTGCTGGCGGCGCATGTGCGTCACCCAGCGCCGCAGGGTGAGATGGTCGGCCAGGTCGCCGGTGTTGTAGCAAGGCAGCAGGGTCATCGTGCTGTCGATGCCGGGGTAGGCGAGCGTGAGCGGGTTGTAGCGTTCTGTGAGAGAGAGCGGGGGGATGAAGTTGCTGAAGCCGTTGAAGGGCAGGGCTGAGTAAAACAGGCTGATGGCGTGGATGCCGCAGGCCGGGTAGAGTTGCAGGTGGATGGGCGTGAAGAGCATTTCCTGCGGCCTGACCATCGGGTAGAAGGCTTCGCCGAACAGGTCGCGCAGGCCAGAGCCGGCCGGGTTGCTGACGCCGCGCCGCGCGGCGGCCTCGAACTCGCGGGCGGTGTGGGCGCTGATGAGGCCGTTGTTGTAGGACATCAGTTGGAATTCGTCGCGCCCCTGGCGCGCCCGGCGCTGCATGGCCTCGATAATATCCGGGCAGTGGGCGGGCATGATTTCTTGCAGGGAGAAGTAGTTCTCGAAGTCCCACGTTCCACAGACCGGGATGCCGCGCGCGTTCAGGTCGTCCAGCGCGCATAAAATGTGGCGGATGATGCGGATGTCTTTGCCGAAGCCCAGTTCGTCGGGCGTATCGCCCCGGTAGGAGTGGTAAAAGTTGCCATGAAAACGAAAGGCGAGGTAGATATGCGCGTCCATGCCGGGGGTCTCCATTCGTAACGCGAGATTAATCTCGCGCTACATGAATCAATGCCTGTTTCTTTTTGCGGGGCAGGCGTTTGATTGCCAACTCGCGCTTGAGGGCCGAGATTTTATCTGGCACTTCCTCCACATACACCATGCGGACGGGCCGCCGGGTGCTGGTGTAGCGCGCGCCGCTTCCGGCGTTGTGTTCGCGTTCGCGGCGGGCCGGGTCGGTCGTCCAGCCGGTGTAAAACGTGCCATCGGCGCATTCGAGGAGGTAGCAGTAGAAGGGCATACCTAATTATAGAACGTCCCGAAGGTTTTGGGCGGCAATTCGATTTGCTCTCTGAAAACCTTCGGGGCGTTTTTTATTTTTTCTTGGGTCGGGAACCGGTAAACAGGCGCTGGAGCGGGTTCCCGATTTCGACGGGCTTTTTATCTTCCCTGTCCCATTCGGCGCGATTGCGCTCCAGCAGCCAGGCCGATTGGTCGTCGAAGGCCAGGCGCAGGCGTTTTTCCAGGTCGAGGCTGTTGCCTTCTTTCACTGCGCTGCGCAGGTGGGTCAGCGCGCCAATCACCAGGTCGAGCGAATGGACAGTTTTTTCGGGATTGAGCAGCAGGGCTTGTTTCAACGCTTCGAGGGTGTCATCGCCCAAGATACCGGCGACGTGCGCGTAAGGCCGCCCGGCAAAACGGCGGGTCTCCTGCCAGCCGGGCTGACCAACCGTTGCGTTGAGCAAGGCAACCGCAAGGAGTTGCGGCAGGGTATGGGCGGTCGCCATCATCCCGTCTGCTTCGAGCAGGTCGAGGAAGAGCGGCTGTCCGCCGAGCAGGCGCACCAGGTCTTCGGCCAGTTTGACCGCTTCGGGGCGGGCATTCGGCGGAGCAGCAATGCCGATAGTGGCCTTGTCGAACAAATTTGCGCGGGCGGCGTCGATGCCATGCGCCGTTTCCATTAATATCAGATGATTGATGGTCGGGACAAGCCCGATATAATGCCTGCCAGCCGGGACATGTTTCTCGAACCAGCCCGCCACCACTGTCTTGAGCGGGGACGTATCCAACACGACCGCGTCCTCGCGCAAATCGGAGGCAATGTATTTCAGCGTGTCCTCCACCTGGTCGAGCGGCAGGCACAAGACCACCAAATCGGCTTTTTCGACCGAAGCAGGCAGGTTGTAGACGGTTTCATCGAAGGCATTCAACGATTTTGCCTTTTTCATGACCGCCATTTCGCGGTCATGCCCCACGCGGCGGATGTTTTCGCGCCCGTTGAGGGCCAGGCCAATCGAGGCGCCGAGCTGCCCCAAGCCAATTACAGTTATCTGGACTGTCATAAAATCATGCTCCTCGGGAAGGTGATGGAGAAAACTTCCGGCTTGCCCGCGCAAACCGTAATTTTGCGCCACGTTGCGAATGGAATAAGTGGACCTGAATATAACTCTACACTATTTTCCCTCACCCCAACCCATCTCCCACCGGAAGAGGGGTTATGGAACATCAATTTTCCAAGTCCCCTCCCCCACCGGGGGAGGGCGGAGGGTGAGGGCAGAACAGTTACACCTGAATTATAACTTGACTTGGGAAGCGGGAAGGATTTCCCCCAGAATCGAGAGAGCCGGGGACGCCGACCCCGGCTCTCCATTGAAAGGAGGAGAAGAGAAATCACCTTACGCTCTTAATTTATCACGCGCCCCCAAAACCTACTTGACGATTAACCTACGATTACCCTACGCTTGTCCGACAACTAACGGAATTGTAATTTGTATGTGCTTTGACAATGCCAGATTAAGATTTTCTGGCTCTGCCGTTTTTACCGGGAAAACCCGCAGGGGCGACTAACCTGATACGTTTTCGCGCTGGGCGGGTCGCCCCTACCCCGCCATCCCGCCAGAAACGGGAGAGCCGACTTTCTTTGGTCTTTGGAGCGGCGCAGCTCTGCTTTTGCACTCCAAATTTGGAATGTGCCATTGTCAAACTACCCACAAGAGCAATCCTTCAGGGCCAGGTCAGCGCGCCAACAGACCAACCATCTCATAATACTCCATGTTCACTTCGCGCTTCCCGGCAATGACTTCTTCGAGCGGGATGTAGTCAATTCCACGCCCTTGCAGGCCGGTCATTACCCCGCTCATACCCGCCATCAGGGCTTCCACTGCTTTTACACCCATCCGCGAAGCCAACAGGCGGTCGTAGGCAGTGGGCGAGCCACCGCGCTGGATGTGCCCAAGAATGGTGACGCGCGTCTGAAAGCCGACATCCATATCTTCGAGTGCTTTTGCCAGGTCTTCTGTCTTGTACCCGGAGCCTTCAGCATTGATGATGAAGGCGTGAGTTTTGCCACGCAAGTAGGCGCTCTCAACCGCTTTGGCAATTTCTTCGAGCGCGACCGTTCTTTCAGGAATCAGAACAATCTCTGCGCCGCTGACGATGCCCGCCATCACAGCCAGGTAGCCAGAACTGCGCCCCATCGTCTCAACCAGGAAAACGCGCCCGTGCGAGGAGGCTGTGTCGCGCAGTTTATCTACCGCGTCCATGATGGTGTTCATGGCAGTATCTACCCCGATGGACATGTTCGTACCCCAGATGTCGTTGTCTATACTGCCCGGCACGCCGACGACTTTGACACCCTGCCGGTGCAAGGCCAATGCGCCAGTCAGCGAACCGTCCCCGCCGATGACGACCAGCCCGTCCATGCCACTTTCGTTCATCCGGCGGATGGCCTCGCGCTGCCCGCGCGGTTCGCGAAAGGCCAGGGAACGCCTGGTTTGCAGAATGGTGCCGCCCCGCAGCAAAGTGCCGCCTACGTCGCGTGGGCCGAACTCTCGAAATTCGCCGTTCATCAGGCCTTCGTAACCGTTGTTAACGCCAATCACCCGCGCCCCGCGCGCAATTCCAACGCGCACCACAGCGCGTATGCAGGGGTTCATCCCCGGCGAGTCCCCACCCGATGTGAGGACTCCGATTTTCATTTGTTTCTTATCCAGTGTCATGCAATTCGTCCCGTTTAATCATAAAAGTATCAAAATCACGCGCCACAACCGTGTTGGGGAAGATGGGCTGGGCCTGGGCCAGCACATCCTTCTCACGATAGCGGCGCGATATGTGCGTCAAAATCAATTGTTTTACCCCGGCCCGCTTTGCCAGCTCTGCCGCGCCGCGCGCCGTCATGTGCGAGAACTGCCTCGCCATATCGGCTTCATCATCCAAATAGGTAGATTCGATAACCAGAGCATCGGCATCTCGCGCCGATTCAAGCAGGTCGTCGGTACGCCCGGTATCGCCGACCACCATCAGTTTGGTGCCACGCTGGAGTGGGCCAAGCACGTCTTCGGATGAGACAGCCCGGCCATCTGCCAGGGTGATGGATTGCCCATCTACCAGCAGCCGGCGCTCTGGGCCAAAGGGAACGCCCAATTCGGTCGCCCGCTCATTCAGGAAGGGGCGGCGGGCTTTCTCCTCGAACAGGTATCCCAGGCAATCGGGGCCGCGATGCGTAACAGGGAAGGCGCTCACAGTGAAGTTATCGCCATCAAAAACAACCCCGGGGCCAGTTTCGCGGAAATGCAACGACATCGGAGGTTTTTGCCCACGCAACACCACGTCATAAATCAACACACGGGCCCGGTCCAGGGTAGATTTTCCCCCGAAAATCTCCAATTCTTCAATTGCTTCCCATCGTATGAAGGTGGACATCAGCCCGCCCAGGCCAAGAATGTGGTCGAGATGGCCATGCGTGAGCAGGATGCGGGTCAGTTGCTTGAAACCAATGCCCGATTGGAGAATCTGGCGCTGAGTGCCCTCGCCGCAATCAATGAGAAAGCGATATTCATCATGCTTCACAATTTGCGCCGACAGGCCTCGCTTGGCCGACGGCGCAGATGCAGACGTGCCTAAAAAAAGAAGTTCGAACACAAGAAATCCTTCTGAACCAGTGTCGGGGTATTTTACCCCAAACATCCTGCCTTTTTTGTGGTTCTCCGAGAATCTTCGCGATTAATGCGCCCGCGCGAAGGCAATGCGAGGCAGGTGGGTAGAGTCCCGCGTACTGATTCAGGCCAACTCTTGGAAAGTCCTCTTTTTTGCGGGGTGCTTTTTCCTGTTTATGATGTAAGCCATTCCAGGGCTTGCTCAAGAGTATCGAACAAGGAGAGTTTTTGCCCGGTCAGAACGATGAGCATACTGGCGAGGATGCGCTTGGGCCCTGTTGCGCCTAACACGGCTGTTTTTTTGACGCACGCATTGGTGATGCGTGAACTGGTAATCAGCAAATCCATCAGGTCTTTGCCAACTTTTGTGCCTCGAAAGTCAGCCAGCACGAGCAGCGAATCGGGCGGTGATTGTAAAACAACAGCCTGAACCTCGGCCAATTCTTGCCTCGCCGCTTCGGGCGCGATAGAATCGTGACCAGAGAAATCCTGGTAAAAAATTTGTCGGCCATTGTGAGTGATCCACCTGGAGCGCATAAATTACCCTTCTATTGGGACGCGTTTCGAGTTTTGTGAATCTTCCTTGAACTTTAGTTTCCGCTAAAAATGGATAGACAAGAGGCATTCAAACAGTTGATGGT
>CAYLZI010000150.1:0-7428 GCA_964388215.1 uncultured Anaerolinea sp. | reverse complement strand
CCGTCAACGCCGTGGCCCCCGGATTCGTCGATACCGAAATCCTTCTGGCCATGCCCCCCGAAACCCTCGAAGCCGCGCTCAAATTCGTCCCGCTGGGGCGCAAAGGCCAACCCGAAGAAATTGCTTATGCTGTGGCGTTCCTCGCCAGCGACCAGGCCGCCTACATCACCGGCCAGGTTCTGGGCGTGGATGGCGGCATGGCGATGATGTAAGGAGATAAAAGATGACCAAAGACTATCGCTCCCCTGGCAAGACCACCCTGGCTCCCGACGTGCTGCTGACCATTGCACGCATGTCTGCCCTGAACGTAGAAGGCGTGGCGCGCATGGCCCCCATCCCCGGCGGGTTCGACCGCCTGTTCCGGCGCGGCGCCGATGACGGCGTGCGGCTGACCGTCGAAGACAGCCTGGTGTACATCGACCTGTACCTGGTGCTGGCAAACAACGTCAACGTGCGCGAAGTCAGCCGCAACGCGCAGGCGCAAGTCGCCCGCTCCATCTCGGAAATGGTCGGCATGGAAGTCGGCCACGTCAACATCCACATCGAAGACATCGAATACAAAGCAGGCGAATAACCGCTTATGAAATCCCGCACCAGGGCGCGCGCTCTCGCCTTGCAAGTACTTTACGAAGTTGATATGACCGACCACCGTCCAGGCGATGTTCTTGCGCAGCGCCTGGAAGAGGAATATACAGAAAGTCAGACCACTCCAAACCAGGAACTGGTCGAATTCGCCCATCAAATCATCTTTGGCGTATACCCCCTCTCCAAAAAATTGGATGATGTCATTGCCGAATATGCCCCCGATTGGCCCTTCGACCAAATAGCCGCCATAGACCGCAACATATTGCGCATCGCGGTTTGGGAATTTTCCATTACCGGCATCACACCACTCAAAGTTGCCATCAACGAAGCCGTAGAACTGGCAAAACTATACGGTTCCGACACCGCGCCACGTTTCATCAATGGCGTTTTGGGCAGCCTGGCCGACCACCAACACATCATCGCGCAGCAATTCAAGAAAGGCACTTAATGGACATCCTGGGAATTGGCCTGCCCGAAATCTTTTTTGTTGTAATTTTGGCGCTCATCCTGCTCGGCCCAAAAGACATGGTCAAAGCGGGACGCACAATTGGGCGCGCCCTGCGGTCATTCATCATGTCGCCTACCTGGCAGGCCATGCGCGTAACCGGCAAAGAGATTCAGCAAATTCCCACCAAACTCATGCGCGAAGCCGGCATAGAAGAGATACAGGCAGAACTGCAGGAAGTAAAAGGGGATGTCCAGGCTGCGACAAAAGACAGCCTGAACCAAATTCAATTTGTCGAAAACCAGATTCTCGCCGGGCCTACCCCCCCGACACCCTCCTCGCCATCAAACAAGCAAGAAACCACCCCCACCCCACCCCACCCGCCTGGGAAATAAACCGTTATGCAACGCACTCGCCGCGCCCTATGGTGGCTCATCACCGCGCCCTTCAAATTGGTCTGGTGGATTCTCATCCTGCCGTTCCGCTTCCTAACCTGGCTGCTCCGCCCGGTGGCCGAAAAATTCAGGCAGAACCCCGTCTACATCTTCTTAACCGAAGTGCCAGATGACCGTCCGGCTCTCGACGCCATTGCAGATGCATTCCAGCAACCATCCGGCATCATCGAAGAATTGGATGCCGTTCGCAAACACCTGGTACGCATGTTGGTAGCGGTCATCATCACCACTGCAGTTTCGTTTTACTTTACCAACGAGCTGGCCGCGTTCCTGACCATACCGGTCGGCGGGCTAAAAGAACTCCAGGCGGTAGCCGTCACTGAAACAGTCGGAGTGTTCATGCGCGTCGCCCTCATTTCGGGGTTGGCCTTTGCCTCGCCTTACATCGCCTTCGAGGTCTGGCTGTTTGTCGCCCCGGGCCTCATGCCACGCGCCCGCCAGTTTAGCCTGCTCTTCATCCCTTTGGCCGCCATCTTCTTCGTCAGCGGCATGGCTTTCACCTACTACGCCATGCTGCCTGTCGCGCTTCCATTCATAGAAACTGGCTTCATCCAGGTCACAACAAACTGGACAGTGGACAGTTACGTCAAATTCGTCACCGGCCTGTTGTTCTGGCTTGGCATTGCATTTGAATTTCCGCTGGTCATCTACGGCCTATCCGCCATCGGGTTGGTCAAACCAGCAATGATGCTCGAACAATGGAGACTGGCGCTGGTAGTCATCGCCCTAATCTCCGCCATGATTACCCCCACCACCGACGCCCTGACGATGGGCATCACCATGCTGCCGCTGGCATTGCTTTACTTCCTCAGCATCCTCTTCAGCGCCGTGGCTCAGATAACCAACCGCAGGCAAGAAGCGTAAGGCGGAATTTGTTCCGCAACCGCGCCGTCCCAAAGGCTGCGTTCTTTGGGACGGCGGCATGTTCGATAGCAATGCCCGAAGATTATGCAGGCGGCATGACAGACGGTACTGGCGTAATCAATGGGTCGAGGGGCGGGGAACTCAGCCAAAATGGCGATATGAGCAACCACAACAAACCCAAGGCGAAAAGAATCGCCCCTGTGGTTTTGAGGGCTGCATCTTTAGATTTAAGAAAAGTCGCCATTCCCAGCACAATGCTGCATATACAAGCCAACATCAAGCCCACAGATTTTCCCAAAATCACAATGGTCAATGCCGCCAACGCCAGAGATAACGCAAAAACAATCTTGGAAATCCTTGGAATTTCTTGAATATGCTGCATGGTATTGCCTCCAAAACAATGATTGCCATCAGCTACCAGGCATTTCCATAAAAACCACCAACAGTTCTGGAATTACCGCGTGAAGGTTTTTGTGACCTATTTATTATCGTTGATTTGAAGGATTCGCGCAAGGAAATTTGACACAGGATGAGTGAGAAATTTTTCACAAGCTGCGTAAACAACATACGATTTTTGACATCGAAAAACGCTATCATGCTCATAAAGCGCGCTTTGTAGTAAAATAAATTCATGTCCACCACGTTTCACTCGATGTTCATGATGTCCATGCCCACCCTCGCCGGGACAGTGTCGAAGGGACTGCGTTAGCACGCCACAACGCCAAAACCGGAGGGCTGTCCGAAGCGAGGGCAGTCCTTTTTGTTTGGTAATTGGCGACTTGTAACTGATAATTCGCCCAATTACCAATCACGAATTACCAATTACGAATTTCTGAAGGAATTTTCTATGCCCGAACCTATCCTCATTGCCATCGCCTGGCCCTACGCCAACGCCGAAATCCACGTCGGCAACATCACCGGCTCGCACCTGCCCGGTGACATCGTCGCGCGCTACCACCGCCTGAAAGGGAACCGCGTCCTGGTCGTCTCCGGCACCGATTCGCACGGCACGCCCGTCACCATGAGCGCCGACAAACTCCAGAAACCGGTCGAGGAAGTCTACAAGCACTTCCACGCCACCTTCCTGGAGACCTTCCAGGGCTACGGAATCACCTACGACCTGTTCACCAGCACCCACACCGAGAATCACTTCAAAGTTTCCCAGAGCATCTTCCTGGCCCTGAAAGAAAACGGCTACCTGTTCACCAAAGTCGAGCCGCAGTGGTTCTCGCCCGGCCTGGGCAAATTCCTGCCCGACCGCTACATCGAAGGCACCTGCTACCTCTGCGGCTTCGAAGGCGCCCGCTCGGACCAATGCGATAAATGCGGCAACGTGCTGGAGCCGGATAAACTCGTCAACCCCAAATCGAAATGGGCCGGGGATACCTCCACCCCCGAGCTGCGCGAGACCGAACACTTCTACATCGACCTCTCCAAACTGGAGCCGAAGGTGGTCGAATTCCTGAAAGCGCGCTCCGCCTACCTGCGCGAGACCGTGCTGGGAGAATCGCTCGGCAAAATCAACGCCGAGGGACTCAAGCCGCGCCCCATCACCCGCGACCTCGACTGGGGCATCCCCGTCCCGGTGGCAGGCTGGGAAGGCAAATGCCTCTACGTCTGGTTCGAGGCCGTCATCGGTTACCTCTCCGCCGCCATCGAATGGGCGCAAATCTCCGGCCAGCCGGAGGCCTGGAAGCAGTGGTGGTCGAACCCGCAAGCCCGCCAGTTTTACTTCATCGGCAAAGACAACATCTTCTTCCACACCTCGCTCTGGCCTGCCGAGTTGATGGGCGTGGGCGAACAATTCGCCGAAATCTTCAACGGCGAACGGGATGTGCCACTCACGCTGCCTTACGACGTTCCCGCCAACCAATTCATGAACCTGGAAGGACAGAAAATCAGCGGCAGCCGCAACTGGGCTGTTTGGGGCCGCGATGCCCTGACCCGCTACGACCCCGACGCGCTGCGCTATTACCTGACCATCAACATGCCCGAAGCCAAAGACAGCGACTGGGACTGGAACGAATTCGTGGCCCGCAACAACGGCGAACTGGTCGCCACCTGGGGCAACCTGGCAAACCGCGTGCTTTCGTTCAGTTTCAAGCATTGGGATGAACACGTCCCGGACATCGACCCGGCCAATTTGCGCGATTCCGACCGGGAACTGCTCGCCGCCATCGAGAGCGGATTCCAGACGGTCGGCGCGCTCTACGACGCCGTGAAACTGCGCGACGCCCTGAAAGAGTGCCTGCGCCTGGCGACCGAAGTCAACCGTTACCTCGACGCCAACGCCCCCTGGACGGCTATTAAAACTGACCGTAACTCTGCTGCCCTGACGATTTACACCGCCCTGCGCGCCATCGACTCGCTCAAACTGCTCTTCGCGCCCGTCCTGCCGTTCACATCCGAAAAACTGCACGCGTTTTTTGGTTACGAAACGCTGCTCTTTGGCGAACAATACACCCAAGAAATCAGCGACCGGCTGGGGACGCATACCGGCTTACGTTACCGCAGCGTGGGTCGGGATGGAATCCCGCCCTACCAATGGCAGCCGAGCGGCCTGAAACCCGGCGCGAAACTCCACCAGCCCGCGCCGCTCTTCAAGAAACTGGATGAAAAAGTGGTCGAAGAAGAACGAGGCAGGCTGGGGCAGTAATCGGTGACCGGTTGTAAATACCCACCCGCCAGTAGCGTATAGATTCGGCCAGCGGAAAAATTGTGCCTTGCCTCAACACCAACCCCTCTCCTGTGGGGAGAGGGGTTGGTGCCAAGGTACAAGTGTTCGAGTCCGCTCCACCGCCGGTATAGGGTGAAGGCTAAACAATTACAGCCAAACTTACTTTAGATGAACTACACCGACAATATTGCCATTAAAACCACTGTAGAGGTTTTTGAAGTCCGCAACCGAGTTTCGGGTTGTCAACACCCCCGGTTTACTATTATCAGAAAAATAAATTACCCCGTTTATGATTGCGTCAATCAACATGACGTGGCCTGCGGTACCTGTCCCATTGCGTTCAAAAGAGACAACCACGTTGTAAATTGGCCTGTTTCTATTGGCCCGGATCAAATCTTCAAGATTTGCATACTTGATTTGATTCGAATTGGCTACAATCTTGCTATACCAATACTTTCCGTTCAAACCTCCTGCGGAAGTGAACAAAACGGTCCGACCAAGATTATGTCGAATTCGAACAAAGGTATACCAGGTACAATTCACTGTGCCTGGCGTAATTCCGGTGTAAGTTTTTGGCAAACTACCAATTGAGCCATCCTTGGCCGTATATTTTTGCGTCGCATCATAAGAATTGAAGTTGAACTGGCTAAATTTCTGAACAACCGCATTTCTTAGTGCGGTTGGCGAGTAAACCTCATATGAGAAATTGATAACCGCGCTTGGTCCAGCAAGAATATTTGTGCGGCTCAGGGTAATCGCTTTAATTGTTGTATTCCCTCTGACTTTAATGGGAACAGGGCCTAAGTACTCTGCGCCATTTGTAACTTTCAAAACAATTTGAAATCCTTGCAGTGACCGAGTAGCCGTTGGTGTACTTCCATTGGTTGTATATACGATGAATGAATTTGATGCAGAAAGGCGGACATCAATTCCATTATCCGAGTAATAAATTCCCGGTGGAATACTGGCGGCCACTGGCACCGTGTTGGTTGATGGCGCGCCAGGATTCGCTGCGCTAGCCGGAAATGAGCTGGCAGCCAAAAGGGCAAAAAGCACAGCCAGAACAACTATATTTTTGAGTCTTGCGTTCATATTCGTCTCCTTAGTGATTGAGAATAAAAAAACGGATTTGGTTTATTGGCCAAACCCGCATCGGTCACCATAAAATTATGGCGGTCAGAGGAATAATCTTACTCCCCCTGTAACTTCAGCAGTCTGGCAATCTTAGCAACCTTCTGCTTTAGACCCATGACTTTGCGTCCTTGATTTTCACCAAGTTTGCTATTTATTGTTACAAGCGTAATTGTACAATATCGTACTATTTTTTCAACCTTATGCAAAGCGGTTGTAAGTTTTGGAAGATAGTCAGACCACCATAAAAACGGTTTGCGCCAATTTCAAAAGGCCGCCCTCCGGTCGGGGCGCAGGAAGAGCAGGAAACCCAACAGCCGCAGTCCCGCGCTGACCAGCAGCGCGGCTCCCAGCCCGAGGTGGTCGGCCAGCCAGGTGCCGGCCAGCGGGGCCAGCACCGCCGAGAGATATTGTAAACTCTGGGCGAGCGAAACGAACGTCGCGCTGTATTCGGGCGGGACGGTTTTCATCAATTCGTCGAAAAAAACCAGGTCGATACCCGCCTGGAAGAAGCCCGCCGTCCCGGCATAGAGAATAATCCACCCGACTTGCGGGGTCAATGTGGATGCCAACGGATACAGCATCAGCCCGAAGGTCGTCGCCAGCAGCACAAAGCGCCCGCCGCGCTTGCGCGAAATCCAGGTCCAAAACGAGTAACCCACCATCATCACCGCGCTCATCGCCATGTTGATTGCGCCGATTTGGGCATCGGTCGCGCCAACCTGGCGCACAAAAAACAACGGGAAAATCGGCGCGCCCAGGGCGATTGCGGAAAGGTAGACAAACCGCTTCGAGACAAAAGAAACGAAAGCCGGGTTGGCGCGCAGCAGGCTGAGATAGTTTCGGAGGGTTTCAGCCAGGGATTTCGTCTCCGCAAGCGGCGGCGGGGCCTGGTCGGGCAGGGTGATACGGCTGGAGAAATAATAACTGATAAGGCCGCCCAGCGAGAGCGTGATGAACAAAATCTGGTAGTTGAGCGGGAAGGCCACCCGGTCGAGCATCTGGGTGGCAAAAAAGGTCACGATGGTATTCGTCAATCCAAAAATCGTCCAGCGGCGGCTGAGCAAAGCGTAGCGGCCCTCCGGCCCGGCGACGGCGTTCATCACCACGCTGAAGCACACCGCCAGCGAGGTCTGCGGGATGGTGGCCAGCGCCCATATCCCAAGCACAGAATCCACCAGGAATTCTTTCGGCATCACCATCGAAGCCAGGCCGGTCAGGGCATAACTCGAAAGCACCAGCAGGCGCGAGCCGCTGAACCAGGGAACGAT
>CAYLZI010000149.1:0-7441 GCA_964388215.1 uncultured Anaerolinea sp. | reverse complement strand
GAGAGGGCCGGGGCGAGGGCGTTTTATCAGAACAAATGTTTAATCTGACATTGTCAAACTACTCACCCATCCTGGCCCGCCGGGGAATACCACTGCGTGGCACACATAAATCTCCCAGATATATGGCAACGCCCTGTAAACAGGGCTTTATTTGCTTAAAATCAATAGGGGTGTCACGGCAATTAACCGTGGGAGAAAACGCGCTTAGGTGGCCCATTTTTGAACCAGGTCGCGCGTAGTATTGGACATTCTGCCACGTTGAACGGGAGGTTGCCAGAGTGACAGTGGTACTTTGCCCTATTCATAAAGGAGGCTCTCCCATTTCTGGCGGGAGGGCGGGGTAGGGGTGACCCGCCAGGGCATAGCCAGATACGTTTTCATGGTTGCCTCCATTTTTATTTTATTCTTACTGCCCATTCCTCCAGTCTGTAATTCAAAATTTGTGCCGTTTGTTCTGTTCGGCGTCTACATCCCAGAGGGTGAGATGCCTGACACCGCCAAATGAGTTTTTTCTGTATCACCGGCGCCACCGCCGCAACGTGGTTATCCACTCCCAGCTTCATCAGGATATTGCTGATATAGTTGACCGTGGACTGGTTGACCACCAGCCGCCCGACGATTTCGGCGTTTTTCAGTCCCTCTACCATTTGCGCCATAGGCAGTTGCACCGAGCGCGGCAAAACCTTGCTCAATCTGAAACTGGTCATGCCGCCCTGCCAGTTGATTGATTACGTCGTCACCTGGCCGAGCACAATCATGGCAAAGGTTTTTACGACCTGCTTTCGAGAGTTATGTCCGGCTCGCAGGAACGCAAAGAGAATCTGGAAGGGTATAATTTTGGGTAGGAGTGTCAATCACGATTGGACAAAACGAATATGACCTTTCAATCCAACGACCCCCTGCACGGCATCACCCTGGAAACGCTCCTGACCCGCCTGGTGGAGCAATACGGCTGGCCGGAACTTGCGCGGCGCATCCCCATCCGCTGCTTTTACAATGAGCCAAGCATCAAATCCAGCCTGAAGTTTTTGCGGCAAACACCCTGGGCACGCAAGCAGGTCGAAGAACTCTATCTGAAAACGTTCGCCTGAAAAACCAATCGCGTGCGGGCGCGCTGCGCGCAATGTTTGCTTGTGGCACGGATAAACACCTAAACACCGGCCACTCCGGCAGGCCGAAACAATCAGCCCAGGTTAGACTGCGAGACACCTATGCTCGCCATCAGAGTCAGCAACCTGCAAAAAAACCTTCCAGAGCAAGCGCAAAGCCGCCGGGCTGGGTGGCTCGGCGCACGCCCTGCTCAAGCCGGAGTACAACACCGTCGAAGCGGTGCGCGGCTTGTCGTTTGAAATAGAGAGTGGTGAACTGCTCGGGTTCATCGGCCCCAACGGGGCGGGAAAATCCACCACAACCAAAATCCTGACCGGAATCCTGCACCCCAGCGGCGGCGAGGCGCAGGTGCCTGGCTTCACCCCCTGGCGCGAGCGTCAAAAACTGGCTTTCCAAATCGGGACGGTGTTTGGACAGCGACCGCAGTTGTGGTGTCACCTGCCCGTGATTGACACCTTCACCCTGTTTGGCAAAATCTACGAACTGGACGATGCTTTTGTTAAAAGAAGGCTCGGCTTCCTGAGCGAAGCCTTTGACCTGAAGGACCTGCTCGAAACGCCGGTGCGCAAACTCTCGCTCGGGCAACGGATGCGCTGCGAAGTGGCGGCATCGCTTTTACATAAGCCTGTTCCTGCTCGATGAGCGCCCAGGAGAATGTCGGCGTTTTGCTGACCTCGCACGATGCAAGCGACCTGGAAGCGCTTTGCCACCGGGTAATCATCATCAATCACGGGCAGATTGTTTATCGGGACAATGTCTCGAACCTGAAGCGCAAATTTCCGACGCGCAAAACGGTGGAGGTGCGCTACGCCGAGGAAGTGACGGAAAATTTCCACGTCGAGGGCCTGGAAACGCTCAAGGTCGGGCGCTACGGCGTCAAACAGGCGTTCGATACCCAATCCATTCCGGCGGATGTGGTTCTGGCGCGCCTTTCCGCCGCCGGGACGCTGGTGGACATCACCATCTCCGACCCGCCGCTGGAAGAAGTGATTGCGCTGATTTATGGGCAGGCCGGGTGAGCCATGCGTAAATATTTTGCCATCTTTCGCGTCACGCTCATCAACAACCTGGCCTACCCCGGCGAGTTGATTGGTCGCTCGCTGATGATTCTGCCCTTCATGTGGATTTTCTACCAGCTCTGGCGCGTCACCTTTGCCGCTTCCGGCGCTTCCGGCACGGACACAATCAACGGCCTGACTGTGCCCATGACCATCTGGTACTTGCTGCTGGCTGAAACCATCGATCTCAGCCGCCCGCGCCTGGGCAACACCATCTCCGAAGCAGTCAAAGATGGCTCGATTGCCTACATACTGAGCAAACCGTACGATTTTCTGCTCTATCACTACAGCGTGGCGATGGGCGAAACCATCTTTTGGAGCGCCATCAATGCCCTGATGGGCGGCGCGCTGGTCTGGTTTCTGGTCGGCCCGCCGCCGGATGCGTGGGGCTGGCCGCTGGTTGCGCTGACCGTTTTCGGCGCGTGGACGCTCAACTTCTATCCCGCCTGGCTTCAGGCGATTGCCAAAGCCCTGCCATTTTCGTCTATGCTCTATGGCCCGGCACGTCTGTTCGTCGAGCCATCCCTGCCCGCTTCTGCCGCCGCCTTCGGAATGCAACTTGGCTGGATTGCGGCGTTATCGCTCCTGCTGGTTGTTTTCTACCGCCGCAGCCTCGCGCACCTGACGGTGAATGGTGGGTAAACAAGGAAACTTTATGCAATTTGAAACTATGCACAAGCTCTCTGTCCCCAAAATCGGCTTTGGTTGCTGGAAAATCGGCGGCGAAGCCGCCGCCAACCCCGCCGACGATGAGCGCTCCCTCGCGGCGCTGCAATCCGCAGTAGAGTTGGGCTACACCCACTTCGACACCGCCGAGTATTACGCCGCCGGGCATTCCGAAGAACTGCTCGGCCAGGTCGTGCGCGAATCGGGCAAGGGACGCGAAGCGTTTTTCATCACATCCAAAGTCAGCCCGGAACATCTGCAATATGAAACCATCTTGCGCTGTTGCGCCAACAGCCTGCAATGCCTGGGCATGGACTATCTCGACCTGTACCTGATTCACTGGCCGATGCGCGGGATGAACCTGTCGGATGCCTTCCGCGCCCTGAATCAACTTGTGCGCGAAGGGCGCGTGCGGCATCTTGGGGTGAGCAACTTCAGCCTGAAACTGCTCAAAGAAGCCCAGGCATTGTCTGAAACCCCACTCCTGACCAACCAGGTGCCTTACAGCATCCCCGACCGCAGTTATGTCGAAAACGGCGTGCTGGCTTATTGCCAGCAAAACGACATTCTGCTAACCGCCTACTCACCGGTCAAAAGCCGCTTTTTCAAGGGCAAAAAACTGGCAGAGTTTGCGAAGTCCAAAGGGGGCACGCCCGCCCAGGTTGGGCTGGCATGGCTCACCCAGCAGCCGCGCGTCATCACCATTCCGACATCTTTTAATCCGCAACATCAAGCCGAAAACCTGGCCGCGCTCGACCTGTCTCTGTCGGCAGATGAGATGGCGATGTTGAATGGGTTGGCCTGATTCTTTATCTTGGAGAAACAACAATCATGACAACCCCCTATGCCCCACCTGTAGGCCATCTGCTCAAATTGGGCCGCCCCGAAGGCACCTGGCTCGATTACCCGGCAATGGGCTTCTCGCTGGCCGATGTCCCTGAATTGATTCGGCTTATGCAATCTGACGACCTGCGCTTTATGGAAAAACCCGAAGGCTGGCCGAATGATGAAGACCTGCCCGAATGGTATGCCGGCATCCATGCCTGGCGCGCGCTGGGCCAACTCAAAGCCGAAGAAGCCATTCCGGCCATCCTCGAAATTTTCTGCCAGATTGACGACGGAGAAAATGACTGGCTGGGTGAAGACGCCGAGTCCATTTTTGGGCAAATTGGACCGGCTGCTATAGCGTCCTTGAGAGAGTATGTTACCAGCGAAGAAAACGGCCCCTATTCGCGCGGAGCAGCCTCGGACGCGCTGAAGAGCATTGCCGAACAGTACCCGGAAACCAGCAGCAAGTGTGTGAGCGCGATTGTCGAGGCGCTTGAAAACTACCCTGAACAGGATGAAGGATTGAATGCCTTCTTGGCATGGAATCTGGTTGATCTCAAAGCAGTTGACCATATTGAATTGATTGAAAACGCTTTTGCCGACGATTGTGTTGATGAAATGGCCGGAGGGGATATTGAGGACGTAAAAATTGAACTGGGCCTGCTGACCGACCGTATTACCCCACGCCGTGAACCAGAGTTCTGGTGTGACAAGCACATGCTTTTGGGTTCAAATCATTCTGGCAACTAACAGCCCAAGAAATCGACCGCCAAAAAAGAGAAGAACAAACGTAAACAAGAGAAGAAATCACGCAAAAAGAATCGGAAGAAGAAATGAGCGCCGACAATCCCTCCGCAGCCCTTGCCAAATCTTCCTCGCTTGGCTGGGCATAGCGGGTCGTGGTATCAAGATGGCTGCGACTCAAAACGTGGCAGCCGTATCTAAACCCACCTGCAGATTACGCGTATGTCGCGTAGCCATAGTGCGCCAAAACAAATGCTGGCTGATTCGCCGCCGAAGGAATGTTCTCGTTAGTTGCCGCAAAACGCAGATGACTTCCGTCCCTGGCATGTTTGCGGAGGGTGATGCGCGTGCCGGTTCGACCAAGCAGGCCGCTTCAGCCGCTGGCGAATGGGCAACGGCGGCGCTGATGATGCGGGCATATTTGAAGGAGGGGTGAGAACCAACTCAAAGGCCAAAAATGCCAATTGATTTACTATGGCCTTTTCGTTATACTGTGCAACAGTGCTTTTGCGAGCAATGCCACAAATGGCTGTTTTGCAAACCCCAATCCCATAATACGCTGGAGTCAATATGAATATTTTATGGTTGGGCAGTCGCCATAGTCTTAGTGACTTTGAGCAGATTGCGATTGTTTTGGTTTTGGTTGCTGCGTTTATCAGCCTGGTGTATGCCTGGTGGTTGCGCAGTACAGTGCTTAAGAACGACCGGGGCACCCAGGCGATGCAGGACATCTGGAATGCCATTCGCGTTGGCGCCGATTCCTACTTAAGTCGCCAGCTCAAGACCATACTGCCCTTGATTGCGGTGCTCACGGTGGTCATGTTCTTGAGCGTGTACGTTGTGCCGCCAAGCCTCGAAGCGCGGGAGGAATTCCATGCCCTCGGTGAGCAGGCAACCATTCTGATTATTGCCATTGGGCGCACGATTGCCTTCATCATGGGCGCGTCTTTTTCGTTAATCGTCGGCCAATGGGGCATGCGCATGGCGGTGCAGGCCAACGTGCGCGTGGCGGCGGCTTCGCGGCGCGGTTTCAACGAGGCCCTTTCGATTGCCTACTATGCCGGAACCTATACTGGCATGTTGACCGACGGCCTGGGCTTGTTGGGAGGCACGCTGATTTTCATCGCCTTTGGCAAAGCCGCGCCCGATGCCCTGCTCGGCTTCGGCTTTGGCGGCACGCTGCTGGCCCTGTTCATGCGCGTCGGCGGCGGCATCTACACCAAAGCGGCGGATGTCGGCGCGGACCTGGTCGGTAAAGTCGAAAAGGACATTCCCGAAGATGACCCGCGCAACGCCGCAGTGGTGGCCGACCTGGTCGGTGACAACGTTGGCGACTGCGCCGGTATGGCGGCTGACATCTTCGAGTCTTATGAAGTCACCATCGTCTCCGGCCTGATTTTGGGCCTTTCGCTGGTTGCCATTACCGGCGACCTGAAGTGGATTGTCTTCCCGCTCATTATCCGCGCGGTTGGCGTGATTTCGTCCATCATCGGTACATTTACCGTGCCGATTTGGGGCAAAATCGACCTGCCCATCCTTGGACGCGCCCACGATGCGGAAGAGTCCATGTTCCGCTCGTATGAAGTGTCGAGCATCTTCACCGTCCTGATTTCCATCCTGATTGCGGTCTTCTACGCGGATGACTGGCGACTCGCGGCCCTGACGGCGATCGGCGTCGGTCTGGCGGTGGCCTTCAACCCGCTGACTTCTTACTTCACCTCGACCAAGAAAGCCCCGGTCAAAGAAATTGTTTCATCCACCGGCACCGGCCCAGCCACCACCATCCTTTCCGGCCTCTCGGTTGGGATGGAATCGAGCGTTTGGGCGTTGGTGGTGATTGTGGTGAGCTTCATCTTCTCCCTGCTGCTCTACAATGGGGACGGCCCGGTGTATGTGTTGTATGCGGTTGCCATGATTGGCATCGGTATGCTCTCGCACACCGGCAACAACGTCGCGATGGACTCTTATGGTCCCATCTCCGACAACGCTAACGGCATTGGCGAAATGGCCTGGCACGACATGGACGACAAAGAGACCAAAGACGCCCGCCAGATTATGGCCGACCTGGATGCGGTCGGGAATACCACCAAAGCCATTACCAAAGGCATTGCGATTGCCTCAGCGGTCATCGCGGCAGTTTCCCTGTTCGCTTCGTATATTACGGACGTTGGCCGCGTCCAGGCCCAGTTGGGTCAGGTTGTGATGGATGCCATCCGTATTTCGGATACGCGCGTCTTCATCGGCTTGCTGTTGGGCGGCGCGCTGCCCTGGCTGTTCTCCTCGCTCTCCATCCGCGCCGTCAGCCGCGCGGCGGGACACATCGTCGAGGAAGTCCGCCGCCAGTTCCGGATTCCTGGCATCATGGAAGGCACGGTCAAGCCCGATTACGCCCAGGTGGTTGGGATTTCGACCGCCTCGGCCCAAAAGGAACTCATCCCCCTGGCGACCATTTCGGTGTTGATGCCGCTGGTGGTTGGCATGGTGCTGCAAGTCGAAGCCCTGGGTGGGTTCCTGGCTGGCATCATCCTATCCGGCCAACTCCTGGCGGTCTTTATGTCCAATGCGGGCGGCGCCTGGGACAATGCCAAGAAGTCCATCGAGGACGAGCCGCGCGACCTGGTTAAAAACACAGGCAAAGGCTCTGAACGTCACAAGGCGGGCGTGGTTGGTGACACCGTCGGCGACCCGATGAAGGACACTGCTGGCCCGGCCCTCAACCCGATGATTAAAGTGGCCAATCTGGTTTCACTGCTGGCCGCGCCCATCATCGTCAAATACCCGATGATACGCGAAGATGGGTCGCTCAATGTGGTGGTGGCGCTGGTAGCGGTTGCCCTGCTGGCCGGAACTGTCTGGGCGATTATGCGCTCCAAGGCAACGATGGATGTGTTGAAAGCCTCGTAAGCCTTCCTGCCAGTTTTACTCGAATCAAAAAAGGACATCCGGCGTTCGGGTGTCCTTTTTGGCATTTTACACTTTCGTCAGCGTCACAAAGACCATTGGCTTGCGGCGCGTCTCGTTGTAGATGAATGTTT
>CAYLZI010000148.1:1539-7489 GCA_964388215.1 uncultured Anaerolinea sp. | reverse complement strand
CTTCTTCAGCGCCTTGCTGCAAGGCGGAGGCCATAATCAGGCCGTCTACAGAGACAATAGCGGATGCTTCGATATCAGAGGCAGAAGCTTGCATCGCGCGCAAGCGTTCGACCATTAACTGGCTGCGATTTTTGCTCATGGGGCATTCTCCGGCGAAAAAGTCTGTGACAGTTTACCATGAAATTATAAGACAAACTGGATTTTTTTGCACATACTTTTCGCGCATCTCCACAGGGCTTTTCTTCAAATTTCAACACACAGCATCGCCGCGCGCAACCTCGCTCCTCAAACCGCGTATTTCATGTTAAACTTTTCAACGGTTACTCAAGGAGAATAAAATGGACGACCGCTCCGGATGTCTCTCTGGCCTGCTCAAACTCTTCCTCATAGACGCCCTCTTTGACTTCTTCCAAGAAAAATTTGGCTTTGGGCGCGGCGGTTGCTGTGGCTGTGGCTGCGGCAGCATTCTGCTCCTCCTCTCATGCCTGCTCACGCTTGGCGTCCTGCTCGGCACCGACTGGTTCAAATTCGGCTTCTAAATGCAAAAACGCCTGCTTGCTCTGCTCCTGCTTTTTCTTTGGATGTTCTGGCCCCAACCAGTAGCCGCGCAGCAGGCATCTCCCACGCCAGGCGAGACCCAACCGGTCACAGACCTGACTCCCGTTCCCCCCAGCATCTCCGCACCCCTGGCAGAATCCACCCTCATCGGAATCGTGACCATCAGCGGCGCGGCCCCTGAGGGCTGGGAACTGGCCTTCGCCTATCAGAACAACCCAACCGACACCTGGTTCCCGCTCGCCGCCTCGCCCGACCCCCTCATCGGCGATTTTCTCCCCGCCTGGGATACCACCGCCATCACCGACGGATTCTACACCCTGCGCCTGCGCATCATCTCTGCCGATGCCGTTCAAGATTACCTGGTCAACGTCCGCATCCGCAACTACTCGGCCACCGAAACGCCCACCCCTGCCGCCACAGCCACCATCACTCCTACGCCCAGCATTACCCCGCTCCCAACCATTACGCCGACTGCCTCCTACACCCCCGCCCCGCCGCCCACACCGCTCCCACCCAACCCGGCAGTTTTGCAGCCTTTTGAAATTGCCATCCACTTTGGCAAAGGCGCGCTGGCCGTCGCCGCCGTCTTTGCCTTTTTTGGGTTATTATTGGCTGTCAGCAAAAAACTCCGTTCCTGATTTTCCACTTCGCAAAACTGGCAACAGGCAATCAATAACTGATAACTGATAACTGATGACTGATGACTGAACACTGGCCTTTTTCCCTTTTCAAATCACACTCTACCCCGCTCCGCTCCGCTCCGGGGGCTTTGACCGAAACTCCCCCTTACCTGATAGTGGGCCTGGGCAACCCGGGCCGCGAATATACTCAAACCCGTCACAACATCGGTTTCATGCTGATAGACCGGCTCACCGTGCGCCTGAACGCGCGCGGCATGAAGGTCCAGTCGAAGGCAATTGTGATTACCGCCCAATATGAAGACCGCAAACTCATCCTTGCCAAGCCGCAAACCTACATGAACCTCTCCGGCCAGTCGGTGCAGGGGTTGGCGCGCTTCTACAAACTTCCGCTGGAGCATATCCTGGTTGCTCACGACGACCTGGATTTGCCGTTCTGTACCATCCGCATGAGACCCGGCGGCGGAGCGGGCGGCCAAAAAGGGATTAAATCTACCATTGAGCAGTTGGGTACGCCCGAATTTGCGCGCCTGCGCCTCGGCATTGACCGTCCGCCCGGGCGCATGGACGCCGCCGCCTACGTCTTGCAGGATTTCACTCAGAAAGAATTGCTGACCGTCTCCGAAACCCTCGACCGCGCCGCCGACGCCGCCCTGACCTGGGTAATAGAAGGCCTGAACGCGGCTATGAATAAGTTCAATGGCGCGGGCGCGTCGTAACGCGAAATTCATTTCGCGCCTTGTGATGTTTTACCCCACTTCTAGCATTTTTGCGGCCAACTCCTTGAATACCTTCGCCGCCGCCATTTCAGTGACGCCGAGCGGGTCCTGCGTCGGGTTAAACTCAACGATGTCCGCGCCGATGACCTGAGCACGCAACGATTGGATGACGCTCAATGCTTCACGGGTCGAGAGTCCGCCCGGTTCGCGGTGCGAAATGCCCGGGGCAAAGGCCGGGTCGAGGCAGTCCATGTCGAAGCTCACATACAGCGGGGAATCGAATCGCAAATCAAACACCTTGCGCCAATCTTGCATCGTCAACACTTCTACCCCAAAGCGGATAGCCTGTTGACGTTGGTGGCCGTTCATGGCGCGGATGCCGACCTGTACCAGCCGCTTCGCCAGCCCGGCTTCCATAATCCGCGCAAAAGGACTGGCGTGTGAGTAAGGATTGTTCTCGAAATTTTCGTACAGGTCGGGGTGCGCATCGAAGTGCAGGATGCTCAAGCCAGGGTGGAATTGCGCCGCCGCTTTGACCAGGGGAAACGAGATGGAGTGGTCGCCGCCCAGGGCCAGGACATTCAGCCCGGCCTGGTACAACCGGCTGGCGGCGCGTTCCGTTTCGAGCGGCATTCCTGCTTGCGAGGGGCTGATGTCGCCAGCATCGGCAAAAAAACTGCCCGCGCCCAGGTTGGTCTCGTTTTCGGTCCACAGGTTGGATGAATCGCTCAAAAACGCGGCGCGAATTAGGGGCGGAGCCAGCGCAGCCCCGCGCTTATAGGATGAATTTTCGTCGAAAGCCGCGCCAAGCACGCCCAGGCGGGCATTTTCTTGTGGGAAAGGAGGCAGGATTTGCATGGTGTTTTACTCGTATTTCAGCGCCAGAACCGGAACCATCGTGGCCGCGCGCAGGGCCGGGTATAGACCAGAAATCAACCCAATGAAAGTCGCAAAAGCCAGCGCGAAAGCGGGCAGCCAGGCTGGAGTATAAACTGCCACGCTGGGCGGCATCCCGCCTTGTTGGGCCTGGTTGGCGAGGTAGACCAACGCCACGACATTGATGCCTTGCCCGGCCAGCCAGCCGATAATCACGCCTCCCAGGCCGCCCACAAAACCAATCCCCGAAGCCTCGCCCAGGAAAATCGCCAGCACGTCGCGGTTGGTCGCGCCGATGGCCTTCATCAGGCCAATTTCGCGGGTGCGTTCCAATATCGCCATTGTCATGGTGTTGGCGATGCCAATGGCGGCCACCAGCAGCGCAATTGCGCCTACGCCGCCGAAAATCACCTGCAAAACCATGTAAAAGTTGTTGATGCCTTGCAGGTACGAGGCTGGCGTATAAGCCTGGAAGCCCAGGTCAACAATTTGCTGGTTGATGTTAATAACTTCATCCACGTTTTCGGCGACCACGACAGCCTGGCTATAGCCATCTTTGTTGTAGTTGATGCGGCGGCCCATTGCCCATTCGTTATAGGCCTTGGCTTCATCCAAACGCATATAGATTGACCAATCCGATTCGCCGCGGGTCTCTTTTAGCACGCCCACGACCTTGAAGTTGGCCGATTTGCGGATTTCTTTTCCTTCGTTATCCCACTTGATGAAAATAAACTGGATGGTCTGCCCGTAGAGGTCGGGCGGGGGGGGCGGTTCTTGCCCGGGACGCAGGCGCGGGTTATAGAAATTGTTTGCCACCATGGGGCCAATCACAATCGTCCCGCGCTGTAGTTGCGCGCTGCCTTGCAGTGCCTCCGAACCCAACACAGTCAGGTCATCGATGCCAACCGCGATGATATTCGAATAGCCGTCCATCTGTTTGAAGCGCAGCATGGCATTTGCCATCATGTAATCACGCGGGATGACATTCGTCACGCCGGGAATGGCGCGAATTTCATCCAGCGCCTTGAGGGTCAGCAATTTGGTTTCCGTTTGCCCGCCGCCTCCTGGTTTGGGGAAAGGGCCGCCTTCGCCTCCACCATAGGTAGGATACACCTGAATCTGGCGCAGGTCGCCGATGCCGTAGAGCTGCTCGTTGGCGTTTTTTTGCAAGCCAATGGCGAGCGAGACGAGAATCACGACCGCCGCCGTGCCAATCACCACGCCAATGGCGGTTAACGCCACGCGCGCTTTGCGGCGGTTCAGGTTGCCGAAAATCAGCCGAAGCAGGTCGAGCGTTTTCATCCGCCTTTAAAGCCTCCACCCGGCGCAGGCAGGGGTTCTTCCATCGGCGGCTGGATGGGCTGCTGCTGTGGCGCGCCGCTATCCAACCCGAACAGCCCCAGGATGAAGCGCCAGGCTTTTTGCCAGAAGGTTTCCTCCGCGCCTGGCAGGGGGAACTCGCCGCCGTTGGGCAGGTTGGGGTCGGGAGTTGGTTCCAGCGGCATTTCCATCACATCCAGCGTCAGGGTTTTGACAATGCTTCGAGACTGGTTGAAGTCGTCGGTGTAGTTAATCGTCACAGTCAGTTCGAGCGCGCCGGGGGTATCAGGAAAAACGGTTGAGTCGAAGGTAAAAAACCCGCCCGCCTCGATGTTTCCGACCAGGGTGGAATCGTTTTCGATGAATCCGTTGTTCGTTGTCATCTTCATGCTGCCCAGCACGGCAGATTTTTTGCCCAGGTTGGTTATTTGAATGGGGAGCGGGTTGGGTATGCCTGCTGTCAGGCTGAAAACGGGCTGGTAAAAACTCAACTCCACCGTTGGCAGTTGGTAAACCAGCAGGGTGATGACCTGTTCATCGTTGATGACGTTGTTCTTGTCATCGGTGTATGAGAGCGTGATTTTGAGCGGGTACGCGCCCGGATTGGTGGAGACGTTGACGATGAGATTTTGCGCTGCAGTGAACGTTCCACCCGAAGCGATATTGCCCAGGGATTGCACGTTAGACGAACCGACCGGCGCAAAGTTGCTGAATTCGCCGCTGCCGCCCGAAACGCCGCCCGGCTGCGGCGTGCCGACGCTGCCAGAACCGGTCGAGCCGCCGCCGATAATCATGGTCACGCCTTTGGCATTGGCATTGCCCATGTTTTGGATGGTCAGTTCGAGCGAAAACTGCGCGCCCGGCTGTAAAGGCTGGGTGTCGGTCTCATAAGCGGTGATGACCAATTGTGAGCGGGTCGTTACGGTAGGAGTGGGTGAGTAATAGACGTAGTTGGTGGCAACCACAGGCACGTTCATGGTGAATTTTTCGCTGTATTGCGTGCCTTTTTCATCGTAGTAGGTGAAGGTCATCTCAACGATGACGCTCACTTTTCCATACAACGACCCGGAAGCCGTCATCTGCTGGCTGACATCGAAACTTGTGCCTTCGTTTATATCGCCTACCACAGCTACGCCGCCGGTTTTGGTGGGGACCAGGTCGGTGGATGTAAAAGTGGCTTGCGCGTTATAGGCTTTGAATTGTCCGGCGTTTTCCATGCGCACTGTCAGGGTAAATTCTTGCCCATAGCGAATTTCGCCAACGCTGGCGCGGAAGGATTTCATCGCCAGCTGCGGGCGGCCAAAGGGGGCAGGGGTGGAAGGGGGTTGGGGGGAGGCCGTAGGCGGCGGGACAGGAGGCGCCGTTGTTGGGGCGGCAACGGTCAGGCCAGATGTCAAAATAGAAGAAGTTGTATCTGGGTTGATAACTTGAACATCATAAACACCAGATGCCATATTTTGCGGCACGATTGCCTTGACAGTGGTTACATCAACATATGTAACGGTGATTTCTCTTGCTCCTAAAAAGACTTTGCATCCGGCAGCGAAATCAATACCTGTAATCGTGATGATGGTTGGAACATCGTTTATCACCAGCGGTGGTGATACTGTTTGAACGGTGATTGCTGCGTAGGCCGGGCCGGGCAAAGCCAGCGACGAGAAAAGCACAAATAAAATAGCGGTGAGTGAAAAAAGTTTTGTTCCGAGTTTCATGTTTACTCCTTTGTGGCGCAAAATGGCATTTTGCGCCACGTTTACTCTAAAACAGCCTGCTGGTATTCATTTTCGCTGACGATTTTGCCATCGAGCAGGAAAATCTTGTGGGTGGCGAAGCGCGTCA
>CAYLZI010000148.1:0-1439 GCA_964388215.1 uncultured Anaerolinea sp. | reverse complement strand
TCGCTGACGATTTTGCCATCGAGCAGGAAAATCTTGTGGGTGGCGAAGCGCGTCATGCGCGGGTCGTGGGTCACGACCAGTACGGTGCGTCCTTGCTCGTGCAGTTCGGCCAGCAGGTGCATGATGCTGATGCCGCTGGATGTATCCAGGTTGCCGGTGGGTTCATCGGCCAGGATGAGGGACGGGTTGTTGACCAATGCGCGGGCAATGGCCACGCGCTGCTGCTGGCCGCCCGAAAGTTCGTTGGGTTTGTGGTGGCTGCGGTCGGCCAATCCCACTCGCGCCAGCAGGTCGAGCGCGCGCGCGGCGCGTTCCCTGGGCTGCGCCCCGGCAAACTGCATGGGAAAGCCGACGTTTTCGCGCGCGGTCATGCTTTGAATCAGGTTGAAGGACTGGAAGATGAACCCAACCGTTTTGCGGCGAAAATGGGCCAGTTGGTTTTCGTCCATTTGGTCGAGCCGCGCGCCGTTGACTCCGATTTGCCCGGCGGAGGGCCTATCCAGCCCGCCCAGCAGGTAGAGCAGGGTGCTTTTGCCGGAACCGGAGGGGCCCATCACAACCGTGAATGTCTTTTCGGGAATCTCAATATCCACTCCATCCAGGGCGCGCACGGTGGTTTTGCCCATCTGGAAATGTTTTTTAAGATTCGAGATGCGAATAAAGGGGGATGCCATACTCAGAATTGGCGCGTGACCATCAACCCGCCCAGCCGCGCGGCCAGCGTCCCCAGCCCGGCCTGGGCCAGCAGGGAGAGCGCCAGCACAATCAGCACGCCGGCGGCTGCTTTGACGGCGGGCAGGGTATCAGCCAGGCGGAATCCGATGATGAGCAGGAAGATGTGCCAGAGGAAGAAAATGTCCACGCTGGCGAGAATCTGCCCCAGGAAAACCATCCCCGGTTCGGTCGCCGTGATGAAGCCCGAAAGGCCGGGGCTGGAGATGGTTCGCCCGGCAATCAGCATGAAGACCACCCGCAGCAGGTCGCGCAGGGCGAAGGGGATGCTCGCCCAGGCCACCAGGCTGAGCGCCGTCCCCATTTTGCCGCGCCCGCCGAACAGGGTCGAGGTCAGATGCAATAATCCGCTCAAAATCGGCCAGCCGAGCCACAGGCCGGCCAGCCCCATCACAATGGGGATGATGTAAACGAAGACCGGGCCCTGGGTCTGCGCCATGGCCTGCATGTAGTTGTTCTGCATTTCGGGTGTCCACCACTGCCAATCGGGCGGCAGGGAGACTTGCCCCATGGCGGCAGCGCGCGCCTGGAAGTAGCCGCTTGTCACCAGGCGAAGGATGAGCGCCAGGCTGATGAACAGCATGGGCGTTTGCCAGGAGGCTGTTTCCTCGGCGGCGATTTGCTCGAATTGTTTACCGGGCTGCAATGGGAAAGAAAACAGGCGTTTGAAGTCGAAACGCTTTGGGGCAGGGGAGGGTGATGGGGTG
>CAYLZI010000147.1:0-7491 GCA_964388215.1 uncultured Anaerolinea sp. | reverse complement strand
CCAACGTGAAATGATGACCAACGTTTTGAGACTGTTCTACGCAGAGGCAGAACAGCAAACTTGCGTCAGTTACCATCGGTAAAAGGCACAAATTTGCTGTCCTACTGGAAACAAGATTGAAAAAGTGACTGAAGGGTTGTATAATTGCAATATCAGGATGTTGCAATTCAGGAGAAAACTTTATGAATACACAGGTAAGTATTGGACAAGTTAAGCGCGATATTTCCGAACTGGTCAACCGCGTCAGTTATGCTGGGGAGCGGATCATTCTGACATCCCGCGGCAAACCCAAAGCAGCGCTAATTAATATCGAAGACTATGAGCGGCTACTCAAAAGCGAAAACCGCGCGGCAGAGGTTCAAAAATGGCTGGCAGACGCGCGCGCCCTATCCAAACAAATCGAGAAACGCCAGGGATTTATCGACGTGGATGGCATTCTGGCCGCAGACCGTGATGATCTGGAGCAACGCTAATGGAAAAACTGCTCGTCCTGGATGCCAGCGTGGCGATCAAAGCCATCCTGCCCAACCCCCTTCAAGGACACTGCCGGGCTTTGGTAGAAACCTTCGCGGAAATCCAACCGGTGTCCCCCGCGTTATGGGCACATGAAACCACCTCGGCCATTTCCAAGACTGTTCATTTCGGACAGATCACCGAATCCGAAGGGCGGCAGGCCTTGGAGCAACTCGCTTCATTGGGCGTGCAATTATTCACCCCCAATCTCGAACAAAACCAGGCGGCTTTTGATTGGACCATCCGGCTCAAACGTGCCGCGGCCTACGATAGCTATTACCTGGCCTTAGCGCAGAGCTTGGATTGCGACTTCTGGACAGCGGACAGTCGCTTGTTCAATGCGCTCAAGGATGAACGCTTCAAATGGCTGCACTGGATTGAAGAAATCCCACCGCTGAAATAGTTGATCTCATCTTGAAGAGGATCCTCGGCTTGTGTACAGGCCGAGGATCCTCTTTTGTTTTACTCCTGGTAAAGATCTTCCAGAACTCGCGCCTGGCGGAACATTTCGGTAACATCCACTGCGCCAAGCATGGGTTTGTCTGGTTCGTATTCTTCAGCCTCGCACTGACGCCATTCAGCCAGCTCTTCAGCCGACATCGTCATCTCGAGTTCGATTTGTTCTCGGATGATTTGCCAAACTGGATTGGGATCTTCGCGCGCCAGCCGTTCGGCGTCGGCGCAGGTGCGCACTTCCGGGTTGGCGTGGCCATAGCGGGCATAGTAGGCGACTGCCAGTTCGCTGGCGAAGGGGCCAATCGCGCTGACGAAGCGGCCATCGGTGTTCTCGCGGGTTGGGCGGCCAGCGCAGTGGAACTGCACCAGGTCGCCTTGCGGGCGTTTACCGAGGTAGATCGCCATCTTTAGTACTCCGATGTCAGCATCACCACCCGGCCAACCAGATAGTCGGATTGTTCGGCGTACAGGGTGATTCCGGAGAGCGGGAAATCCGTCAGGGGGATTTCCTGGCGCACCAGCACGGCCTCGTTGCCATCCGTGCAGGTCAAAGTGGCCTGCTTTTGCTCGTTCACGGCCAGCTTCCAAACCTGGAAGGGTTCGGCGGCCACCTGCTTATTCGTCTGGTGGCTGGCAATCGCATCCATCAGCCAGAAGGCTTTGGCGGTTTCGGCCAGGTACTTGGTTCCATCAGTGAGCAGGAAACGGCTTTTCAGCCAGGGATAGCGTAGGTTGGTGTAGGATTCGGTGCCAGTGAAGTGCGGCAGGTTGGCTTCGAGTTGTTCTTTGAGTGTGGTGGTAGGGGTAGTCATAGGAAAGGCTCCTTGTGGTTTTGGTGGTGAATTCTTGAGTTAAGTTGGACGGATATTTAGTTGAAGCCGAGCCCACGCTCTTTTAAAGAGCACCATTGGCCGTTTGCGCCAACGATCAGGTGGTCAAGACATTGGATGTCGAGCATCTTTCCGGCCTGGACAATGACGCGGGTCACAGCAACGTCATCCGGACTGGGAGAAATGTCCGAACTGGGATGATTGTGAACTGGGATGATTGTGAACGACAATAATCGCCGAGGCCTTCTGGGCAATTGCAGCCTGAAAAACTTCCGCAACGCGCACCTGGGATGAGTTAACCGAGCCTTTGTAAACTTCGACTACTTCAATCACATGGTTTCTAGTGTTGAGTAGCAGCACCCGCAGGTGTTCTTCCGGCAGGATACCCATGTCGTACATCACCAGGTTGGCGGCATCCGCCGGGGAGGTGATCACGGTTCTTTCCTGGGCGTCGTCGGTGGCCATGCGCAGACCAATCGCCAGCGCGGCTTTCAGGCGGGCGGCAGTCTGCGCGCCAACGCCGGGCACGGCTTCGATTTCGTTGACGTGGGCGTTATACAGCCGCCGCAGGGTGCCGAACTTCGCCAGCAGAGCATTGGCCGTTTCGATCTGCTGGGGACCGCCGATCACGGCGGCCAGCAGTTCAAGGCTGGTGCAGGCAGCAGGCGCAGACGAGGCCCGGTAAGCCGGGCGTTCACGCAGGGGCAGGAGTTTGACTTGTGACGGGGGATATTGAGATGTGGGGGTAGTGGTGAAAAGCGGGGTTTGCATGTCGGTCTCCAAACTAAATGTGGGGACAGACGTGTCTTCCCCACAGGGGAATGTCTGTTGTCCCCTGTCAGGGAAATAGTGAGCAAGTGATTATTCGAGATATCCGATTGGGCCGTCTGTGACCAGCTCGGCGCGCAACAAGCCAGGGTAGAGCACGGTGTCTGTGGGCAGGGCGCCGTCCCAGGCGTTGAGTTGCTGCCCATCGCGGATCACAACCGGCGGGAAACGCCAGGGATTCATATCCAAGGCTTCCTTGAGAATTCGCGCGCGGTCGCGGAAGTAGTGTTTCCAACCGGTTTTGGAACAGCCCCAACCGGCGCCGCGAGCTGAGTTTCGGCTCGAAGTAAGCGGGCGAGCCGCAGACCGGGCACTTCTCGGGAGCATAGGGATAGAAACCGTGCGGGGGTTCGGGCGCGCGCTCCCCACCTTTGCGCAGGTAGTCTGCCACCGCCGAAACGGCCGGGCAGTCCGTACCGCGCGGGCAGGTGCAGCGCCGTTCTTTGGTGACGTAGTGATTTCGGGGGCGCACGTCCGGGCCAAAGTCCACCACGTAGTGGTAGCCGGAGATGCGGATGACGGCTTCTTTCAGGATGCGGTTCAAATCGAGTGTTTTGACCTCCGGGGAAGAGAGTTGGGTTTTCATCTGGTCTCCTCCAGGTGGGTCGGGTGTTCCGGCCAGCTATCCTGGATGCCCAGGCTGACAACGGTGTGCCACGGCATGCCTTCGCCGTTCAGGTAACTGGTGACCTGGTCGAGGATGCCTTCCAGGTCAGCGTTACTGAGTGTCGCTGGCGTTTGCGCCAGACGCGGGGCCAGGACGGTCAGCAGGTCCTCGATGGTGACGCGATACAGGCAGGTTCCGGGTGGGTAGCCCAGAGCGGTGAAACGCTCCTGGAGTACCGGGATGAGTTCTTCCCGTAAGGGCATCGGGACGCTGTGTGGGGCGGTCATCTTTGCCTCCTTTCTCTTTGAAAGTGGTGGCTTGTGGAAAATTTCTGTTTTTGCATGTTTCCTCCAGGTGTGGAAATGGGGTTGACCAAGGTGGAAAATCACGACCAACGTTGAATGGTGAGCTATTCCGCACACTTCAGGGCAGAACAGCAAATGGATCCCGTTCATCACAAAGATGAGCGGGACGGATTTGATGTTCTGGGTTCAGGTATTGGACTCGGTTGGGCAGTTGGGACACTGGTCATCTTCCAGGAGCGCGCCACAGATATCGCAGAGGCACAGATCTTTGCAGTTCGCACAAGCGGCCAGGCAGTCAGTGACGATCCGTTTGCTCACGACCAGCCTTCCGCCAGCCGCTTCAACGGCTTCTTCCGCCCGTTCCGGGTCGGAGAAGTCTGTGATGAGCTCGCCACAGCGAACGCAGTACGCCGAAAAGAAAGCGGGCAGGCACAATAAGGCTGGAATCTCGCGGATGGTCACGGTCAGATCTCCAACCCGACCAGCATTTCGGCCAGCAGTTTGCGCCGCTCGGCTTCGATGGCGTCACAACCGCTTTGTTGGGCGGCCTGGTGAGCGTGGCCGAGTTCGGCCAGCACCGGGTTGAGCCAGCGACCGGGGAGAAAAAGCAGTTCCTGCTCGATCTCCTCGATTTGGGTTCCTGCGACCAGCCAGGCCCAGCGCGCGACCAGGTTGGAACTGAACAGGATGTCATCAATGATGTTCGAGCGCGGCGAATGTTTTTGGCCATCTGCAAGCCAGACGCTATAAGAACGCCGCACCAGGTCAGTGTTCAGTTCTGGGATGAAGCGCAGGGGATACTCGTTGGCGATGATCGCCACATCCCCACTTTGCCAGACCTGGCATTCACGCAGGCCGGAGGTGCGCACTTTCGATCCCAACCAGTAGACAACCTGCCAGATGTTTTCGTGATAGCCCAGGTCGCGAGCGGCCTGGATCCAGCTGTGTTTGATGCGGTTGAGTTCGGCCAGTGAACTGGTTTCAGGAATGAGCGCCGGGGAAGCCGGGCGGCTTTCGACGGGAGCCAGGAGCAGGGCGGTCATGCGGTTGCCTCCGCTGCTTCCGCAGCTTTGGCCGCGTTCGCTGCGCAGGCCTGATCTTCGACAGTTACCATCGGCATCAGCAGGTAAACGAATCGGTCAGTTCCGTTGGTGAACAGCGCCGGAGAGTTGGCGGCGATCAGGCGCAGGTGAATCTGGTCTGCGCCGATGGCTTCCATGCCCTGGCGGGCAAAGAGCGCATTGAAACTGATCCGGAAGGGCATGGCGACCTCGAGGGTCGTTTCGCTCTTGCCGGTCTCGTCTGATTGGCCCATGACCGACATGCCGGTCTCGGCAGGCACAAAACTGACCGTGTGGCTGCCATTGCGGGCAAAGACTTCGGCGCGTTGGATGGCGTCCACCGTTTGCCGGGCAGGCAGGTACAGGTCATGTTTGAACGAGGCCGGGATAATCGCCTGCCAGTCCGGGAAGTTCATGTCGAGCAGTTGTGCCCAGAACTTCAGGCCAGACCAGGCAAAGCACAGGGCCGAGTTGTTTTTAGTTCCCAGGATAGTCACCGGCTCATCGCTTTCGGGCAGGATCGCGGCCAGCTTGACCGCCGAGCCGCGCGGGATGAGCAGGCTGGTTTTCGAGGGGAACTTGAGTTCGTGGTCGAGGCGGTACGCTGCCAGGCGGAAGCCATCGGCGGCGGCCAGGTAAACCTGGTCTTTGAGTTTGGCGAGCTGCACCGCGCAGAGCGCCGGGCGACTCTGGTCATTGGAGGCGGCAATCAGCACGCGCTTCAGACCAGCGCGCAGGGCGCTGGCTGGGAGGGTGCCCATCTCTACATCCGTGTTGGGCAAAAGGGGGAATTCATCCGCAGCCAGGCAATGCAGGGTGGATTTTGCGCCACCGGCGACCAGGGCCAGTTTCTCGCCTTCGAGAGGCTTGAACTGGATTTGCGGGGTGTCGCTGGCCTGCACCAGGCTGGAAAGCACCGCAGCAGGCGCGCAGGTGGAGAAGGGTTTCTCGCTGTTGGCCGGGACGGTAACGTGAATAACCGTCTCCAGGTCAGTGGCCGTCAGGGCTAGGGAGAGTTCACTGGCTTCCAGTTTGACGCTACCCAGGATCGGCAGGGTTTTGTTGGCGGCGGCTTTGGTGACGATGGCGAGGGCAGATTTCAGGGTTTCTTGTGGCAGGGTGGTGGTCATGGGTCAGGCTCCTTGTAAGTGGTGAGAAAAAACAGGAGCCTGGCGCGTATGCCAGACTCCTGTGGGGTTGCTTGTGCCGGGAGTTCCCGGTGCTGTGAGATTTTAGAAGGGGATATCAGCTTCAGCGTCAGCGCCAAAGCTACCGCCATCGGCGGTTTCAGCCTGAGCGGAGATTTCGCCTTTCGGCGAAAGAAAGCGCACGGTCTGGGCGACCAGGCCAAAGCCGGTGTGGTATGTCCCGTCCTGGCCTTCCCAGGTTTTGGGGCCACCAGTTTTCGGGTCGTAGTCGAGGCGACCCTCGACCAGCACCTTCGCGCCTTTCTTCAAGAAGGTATTGCAGGTTTCAGCCTGCTTGCCCCAGGTGGAGACTTTGAACCAGACCACATCTTTGACAGTCTGGCCGTTGGCGCCGGTATACTGCCGGTTCACCGCCACTGAAAAATCCGTGACAGGTTTTCCCGAAGGGGTATAGCGCATTTCGGGGTCGCGGCCAAGATTACCGACGATGATTTGGTTGGACATGTAGGAAGACATCAGATTTTCTCCTTATGAGTTGGAATTTAGCCCGCAGTAGCCTGGGGCTTCGGTTGGTTGAAATTGACCAGGTGGCGGTTCGCAGCCACCCAGGTTTTCAGGCTTTCTTTGCTCTCGGGTTTCGCCCCATTACTGTTTTTGACAAAGGCATCGTAGGCAGCCTGCTCATTGGCATCCCCGTTGACCAGCGCGCCGTCCGCATACTGACGGACCAGCGGGCTGGTGCCAGGTGACTTGGGAGCCGGAGCCTGGGCAACATCGTAGCGGACAAGGATGCGCTTATGCGGCTCGATCGCGCCGGTGGCCTTCCCGCCTTCCGCGCTCCACTGCTGCCATTTGGGGTTGATCGCCCAGACAATGTGGATTGGATGCGGCAGGGGAACGATGTACTTCCCAGCATCCCGATGATCTTTGTCGATATCCCTTTCGCCGGGCCAGAGTGGGATGGCGTTCAGCCGCAGGCCGGTCGCCGCTTCGAAGGCCAGCACATCCTCTTGGGTGTTCAGGTACGCATGAAGAAATTTTTTCAGCGTCTTCGGATGCGCCAGGTAGAACGCGACAATCGGGGTGTTGTCCTTGCTCTCGCGGCGCGAGACCGAGACAACCTCCTGCTTCTGTTCACCTTCTTCCAAGCCGGGAGCCTCTACCAGCCAACCGGCATCCAGCAAGCTGCTGACCGAGGTCAGAGCGGACTGGGCCGTTTCGGGGCTGATAGGTTTCTCTAGCGGGATAGGGAGGGTGACCTGGACTCCCGCCGGGTGATACAGACGGGTCCAGCCAGTGATGGGGGACAGGGTTTGTTCCATAGATTGTTTTGCTCCTTGGGGGAAAAGAATGTGGATGGCACAGATGTGTTTGCACCGGATGCCAAGTTTGCCGAGATTCTCGAAGTCTTTGCACTCGCAGGTCTCGTGGGTAACGCGGTACGGAACCTTGTCCCCGTTGACCACGCTCCAGATGCCTGGTTCGATCGTAGAGACCTTGTATTCGCCTGCCGCAAGGGCGGCAATGGCGCGTTCCATTCGTTCTGTTTGCATTTGTGGATCGGGGCTTGCCATGTAGCCTCCTGGTAGGGGAATTGAACCAACGTTTGAAAAACAACCCACGTTGAAAACAACCGTCTGAAACAGGGTTTCAGGGCGGCAAATGGATCCCGTTCATGCAAAGATGAACGGGACGGATTTGCAGTCCTGATAAATTAGTTGTATTGAAATATGAAATTATTAA
>CAYLZI010000146.1:0-7613 GCA_964388215.1 uncultured Anaerolinea sp. | reverse complement strand
CTTCGGGTTCTTCCAACCCGGCAATGATACGCAAGATGGTCGATTTTCCCGACCCAGACGCGCCCAAAAGGCAAACCGTCTCGCCTTGCGCTACAGAGAACGAGATGCCACGCAGCAGGGTCTGGTTTTCATAGGTTTTGGTAATGTTAATCAGTTCAAGCATTTTTTTGGAGTCGGACGGCTTGCCGTCTGAAGTTGGGGCTTGCCCGGGTTTACGAGAATGGGTTTTTGCGCAATGAGCAAAAAGACCGGGAACGACTTCTCGGTTTCCCCAATCTTTTTCCTGATGGTGTATGGCGTCGAGAATTTCACATCCCCAAACCCGGCGGTTTCGACCTGCTCCCGAAGGGCATCGCGCTCGAAACCCAGGTGGACATCGGTCGTGCCGTCGGTGTGGAATGTGCCGTCTTCCGCATCGAGGTCGGCAATCGCCAGCCAGCCGCCGGGCTTGAGCAGCGCATGAAACTGCCGCAAGATATGGTCGGTGTCGGGAATGTGGTGGAGCGTCATCAGCGAGTAGGTGACATCGAAACGGGAGGCCGGGGCAGGGTCGGTCGTCAAATCCAGTTTGAGCGGGGTCAAGTTGCGGATGCCAGAATCCGCAATTTTGGCGGCCAGTACTTCCAGCATCCCATCCGAAGTATCGGCCAGGGTGATGTGGGCGAAATCGGATTGCAGGGCAAAACTGAGCAGGCCGGTGCCGCAGCCAACTTCTAGAGCAGTCATGCCCGGTTGGAGCGGCAGGGCGGCGCGGATGGCTTGCGCCACATTGGCAGCGCGTTCCACTTTCATCGGGTCTGAATCCCAGGTTTTGGCGCGGAGGTTAAAATCTGTCATGGTTGTTGGTGGATGAGGCGTATTATGCAAACGAATCGTACAATGAACGCGCGTTCAGGCTGCCAGACCAGCCATCCGGCAAGGGAGTTGTTACGGTAACAGTCATGCCGGCGGGAACGTCGAAGTAGTTGTCGCTGAAAACGGAATCGGCTCCTTCGATAGAAAGTTCCACAAAACGGGCCAGGGTTTGGGCAGAGACATCCACAAAAAGGGTTTGGCCTTTTGCGCGGGTGGAAATTTTCAGGCCGGGGTTGCGCAATTCGAGGTGTTTGTTGGCGACAAAGGGCGTCACGCTGCGGGAGGTGACTTCGGCGCCCTGCCAGAGTTCGGCCACGAAAACGAGGTTTTTCTGGTTTTGGGTGGTAACCTGGGATGAAAAATCTTGCGTCGTTACCGGGGTATTTGAGAGCGCCGCCGCGCGGACGAATTGCCCGCCTTTTTGCAAAACCTGCCCGTCGAGCGTTTCCAGCCGCCAGCGGACGGCGGCCTCTACCGGTTCGACCCGGTCACTGGTGAGGTGGAGTCTCATCGTCTTGCCAGAATCTTCTACCGAGAGCAGCAGCGGGGCGTAAAAGCGTTTGGCGGCGTAGTGCAGCGCCTTCCAGCGGCCAAAAAAGTCGAGGCTGGCCCAGGAGGCCACCGGCCAGCAGTCGTTAAGCTGCCAGATGAGCGTGCCACTGACGCGGCTGCGGTTGCGCCGCCAGTGTTCCACGCCGTAACGGATGCCTTCGGCTTGCAGCAGCAGGCTCAGGTAAACCAGCGCCGAGAAATCTTTCGGCATTCGAAAGGTGTCGGTCATTTGGGCAATCATCAGGCCATTGCCCGAGCCGCTGCGCTGGTGATGTTCCATGATGTACGAGGTCATGTTCCAGTCGGCGGGGTCGGCGTATGCCGCAATGGTTTTGAGCGGCGGCAGGGCTTGAAAGCCAAACTCGCTCATAAAGCGCGGGAACTGCGTGCGGTAGGCAGTAAACGGCTTGCGCCCGTGCCACACGTCCCAATAATGGCAATCGCCCTGTGTCTGGCCGTTGGGGGTATCGAATGGCGTGTTGGAAGTGGCCGAGCTGGGAATGTAGGGGGTATGGGGGTCTTCGGTTTCGAGCAGTTCAGGCAGCATGTGATGGAACATGCGGTCATAGCCGTCTTTGAGTCGCTGGTTGAGCGGGTCTTCGGGCTTGTTCCAGCCCCAATCGCACCAGCCTTGCTCCATTTCGTTGTTGCCGCACCACAGCGCCAGGCTGGCGCGATGCCGCAGGCGGCGCACGTTCTCAATCGCCTCGATGCGCACATTCTCAAAGAAATCCGCGTCCGCCGGGTAAATGCCGCAGGCGAACATGAAATCTTGCCAAACCAGCAGGCCATATTGGTCGCACAGGTCAAAAAACATGTCTTCGGGGTAATAACCGCCGCCCCACACGCGCAGCATGTTCATATTGGCATCCACCGCCGATTTAAGCAGCCCTTCCAGATGTTCTTTAGTAATACGCGTGGGCAGCGAATCGGCGGGAATCCAGTCGGCGCCTTTGGCGAACAGACGCACGCCATTGATGTAGAAAGTAAATTCCTTGCCCCACTGGTCTGGTTTCTGGCGCAGTTCAACCGTCCGCAAGCCAATTTTGTATGTTTGGCTGCCAAGCGCGGTTTGGCCGTCTTTCAGCGTGACTTCGACAGTGTATAAAGGCTGCGAACCATACCCGGCAGGCCACCACAATTGGGGATTGGGAATTGGTAATTGGAGATTGCACGAGTGCTCGGTGTCATCATCGAACCAATACAAAGACTCTTCCACCGATTGCGTGCTTCCGTCCGGGTGAACGATTTCCAGGCTGGCAGTTAATTCCGCGCTGGAAGCACACGCGGCTGTGATATCTGCCGTTATGGTCACGCTGCCATCATCTTTGTGTATTTGATGCAGCTGGACATTTTCCATCCGCGAGGAGAAACCCTCCAGCCGAATGTCCTTCCAAATGCCAATGGGAGGCAGTTTTGGTCCCCAATCCCAGCCCCAATGACAGGGGGCTTTGCGCAAATGCGGCCCGCCGGGAATGTCGCCACCGCCCGTCAGCGGCAATTCGGCCTGCCTGGCGGTGATAAAGCGCGCCGGCGAGCCAAACGCAATGCGAATTTCGTTCTGACCTGCTTTGAGCAGGCCTTTCACATCCCATTCCCAGCGGCGGAACATGTTTTCAGCGTGGCCGATGTATGCGCCGTTGATGTAAACATCCGCCAGGGTATCAAGCCCATCGCAAACCAGAGAAAGATTTGGCTCGGCCAGCAGGCTCTTGTCAACGGTAAACACACGGCAATATTCCCAATCGCTTTCGGCCACCCACATCACCTTCAGTTCGTTATCGGCCACAAACGGGTCGGGGATTTTCCCCAGGGCAAGCAGGTCGGTATGGGCTCCGCCTGGCACAGTGGCGGGCAGCCAGTTTTCGGTTCCAGTCTGGCGAAATTGCCAATCGCCTGATAGGTTGAGTGTTTTCATAATTTTTCCTTTTTGGCAAATAAAAACGATAGAGTCATTATTGACTCTACTGCAAAAACCCATTAAACACGAAGAACACACGCGTGCCTGCCGCGCGGTGCAGGAAAAGAGACACAAAGGAAATGCTTTTCATATTTTAACCTTCGTGTCCTTTGTGTTTAAAGACCTTTTTTCAGTAGAGTCATTATTGCTTTCCCAAAGTTTGTCTCAAGAAATCAAGAATAACCGATTCGATGGGCGGTTCCAGGTTAAGTTCAGCGCGAAAGAGCATCATAGCATGACCACCGGCGGGGTAAATTTGCGGGCGGTAAAACTGACCGCTGGCATTGCTGCAAACCGAGGCATCCAGGCTGGCATCTTGCGCCGCAACGCACCAGGCAGGTTTCCCCAGCCTATCCAGGTCCTGAACTGTAGCAACATAAGACTTGCCCAAGTACTCTCCTGGCCCAATCGAAAGCGCGCCAAGGCACCCCTCGCCGCAGGCATTCACAGCGGCATCGGCGCCAATGCCCGCGCCAATGCCAACAATGCGGGCCGGGTCAACGCCTTCGAGCGCGGCAGCCGTGGCATAAGCAGCGCGGGCATCCAGAATATATTGCTCCCACTGGGTGGGGTTCAGAGGAGGGCCGCCACTCTCGCCAAAACCGCGAAAATCGAAGGTGAAGACAGCGTACGATTCAGGTTCAGGCAAGGCTGGGAAGGGATAGGGCGTATCGAAACGCTTCGCAAAAGAACTGCCTTTAGGCGAAACCGGGACATCCAGGCCGCGATTTTGCAGCCAGGGGGCCATTCCTACATTGAACCAATCAGATTGTACGCCATCACCAGGCCAGTGCATCAGAACAATCAGCGGGGCAGGCGCAAAAGCAGCAGGGTAATAATAACCAACCAGGACTGGACCATCCTCCGCCTGGAATTCAATGCGCAGCGGTTTTTCTGGCATAGCAGAAAGGGATTGCCCTGGCCGAGGCGCGGCGTCGGGCAAATTTGGCGAGGGGGCGTCTGTAGAAGATTGAGAATCTGCCCCTTGCGGAGCAGGCGCAGTCTTGCTAGAGGGGGCAACGCAAGCAGAAAGCAAGAACCCCAGCGTGGTCAATGTCCAAAATAACGTTTTCATTTTTTTCTCCTGGGTTGTCAAAACAACCAAAAAACAACTCAACCCTGGCGCAAGGCCTCGGCCAGGTCGAGGCAGGCGGGAACGGCAAGACCCAGGGCAGCGCATCAAATTTTCTCGGCAGGGCGCAAGTAAGTATAGCAACCTGAAGGGCAAAAAACAAGGCGTTTTCGGCAAAAAAACCGCCAGAAAGTCCTGTTTCATAATAGAATTAGACCATAATGAACCATCCCCGCATCGTCTTCATGGGTTCGCCCGATTTCGCTGTCCCGGCCCTGCGCGCGCTCATCACGGGCGGCTATCCCGTTGTGGGCGTCATCACCCAGCCCGATAGGCCCTCCGGGCGCGGCAACACGCTTACCCCTCCGCCTGTCAAAGCCGCCGCAGTTGAATTGGGATTGGAAGTGTACCAGCCCGAAACGCTGCGCGCGCCCGAATCCATGCAAAGGCTGCGAGAGTGGAATCCCGGCTTGATTGTGGTGGCCGCCTTTGGGCAAATCCTGCGCCCCGAAGTGCTAAACCTGCCCCGGCACGGCTGCGTCAACATCCACGCTTCGCTGCTGCCCCGGCATCGCGGAGCGGCCCCCATCCAGGCAGCCCTTCTGGCCGGGGATAAAGAAACCGGCATCACCATCATGCTCATGGATGCGGGCATCGATACCGGCCCCATGCTTGCCCAACACGGGATGGAGATATCCCCAACCGACACAGGCGGCTCGCTCTTTGAGCAGTTATCCATAATGGGCGGCGAACTGCTGCTAAAAACGCTGCCCCCCTACCTGCGCGGCGAACTCAGCCCCCAGCCCCAGCCCGCAGCGGGCGCCACCTACGCCCCCATGCTCAAAAAAGAAGACGGCCTGCTCGACTTCGCCCGTCCCGCCGCCGCGTTGGAGCGCAAAATCCGCGCTTTTTCGCCCTGGCCGGGAACCTTCATGCCCTGGCAAGGGATGACGCTCAAAATCCATAAAGCGCATATAGAACCAGGAAATGCCGAAGCAGGGAAACAGGTGATTGTTGGCGGCTTGCCAGCAGTTGGCGCATCAGAGGGTATTCTCGTCTTCGATGAACTCCAGCCGCCTGGAAAAGCCAAAATGCCCGGCAAAGCCTTCTTGGCGGGGGGAAGAAACTGGGAGTGAGTTTCGACGAACTGCACGCCAACTGGGGCCGGGATAAGGAATGACAGCCCCAAATGGAAGCCGCCAAACGCGATTCGCTCTTCTCAGGTTGGAAGAAAGCCGTCACCCGGACGTTTGATTGGGTGTAAGAAAAAACGTCCCGAAGGTTTAGAGCCTTCGGGACGTTTGGTTTTATTGCGCGCCCGTATCGATGTAACCGCGCAGCAGGTCATCCAACACGCGGCGCGCGTCCATCTGTTTGCCGGGGCTGAATAATTCGGGGTTGGCATCGGTGAATGAGAGCGGCGCGGAGAAAGCGCGCCCGCCCTGCCCGGCGGCCAGTTGAGGAAAGGCAGATTTCAACGCTTCGAGATAATCGGGCTGGAGCGTGACCACCCAGCCGTTGACCTTTTTCGTTGGGGTTTGCGTACCAATCATCAGCACGCCAACCGTCGAAAGGTATTGAAGCAGTTCGGGCGTATCCAGGCCAGGTTGGATGAAGAGGGTTTCAACCTTTTTTTGGATGACGAGGAAATCGGAATAGGCGTTGTATTCGCTCGCCTTGGCATCGGCAGGGACTTCGATAAACGCCGGGTAGGTGAATTGGGTAAACCAGCCAATCGGCAGGCAGCGCCCGCAATAATATGTCCGCCCGGTTGTGAGTGCCTTTTGGATGACCGGCGATTCGGGTGAATCTTTCTTGAGCATTGCGCCAACCTGGAAGAAGTCTTCTGTGACCATTGCGCCGATGTAGCCTGCCATAAAGGCGATGTAATCGGCGCGGGCTGATTCATTCCCCAGCACGCTGATATTGCCCCCCGGTTGGATATCGGGAATGTTGACCGCCAGGAATTGCGCCTGGGGCGCGGCAGCGGCCAGCGCCAGGATGCCAGGGTCGGGCGGCAGGGCAATTACGATTTTCAAGGCTGGTTCCAGGTCAGATGCGGTCAGTTGGTTGCGCACCTGGAAGCGGTAACCCGCCGACTGGGCCAAGTCATAGACGACGGCTTGATAGGCTTGCGAATCTTCATCGTTCAAATCGGCAGGGAGGATGAGGATGACCAGCGGCGGGGCCAGCGTGGGCGTGGGGCCGGGGGTCGGTTCAAGGGTGGCGGTTGGCTGGGGAACGGAAGTCGCATCCGGCGAGACAGAAGTCTCTGGGGAGGATGCGCAGGCGGTCAGCAATGCCAGGGTCAAGAAAAAAGCCAAAAAGCGGCGCACGGTCAAATCTCCAGTGTTCAGTATTCAGCATCCAGTGTTCCCGCGGCTGGCGTAACCCGCCGCGCAGGGCTAAATGGGCATGAAGAGTATTTTACTTGATTAAAGCAGTTTGCCCGGCAGTTGAACTGCCGGGCAAACATACCTTGGAAGTGAGCCGTTCGACCAGCAGTGGGGCTGCAGGCCGGGTATGAAGCAGAATGAAGGGTTACTTCGCAGCGACTTTGATAACGCGCGGGCGAGCCGATTCGGCCTTGGGGATGCTCAAGGTGAGAACGCCGTTTTCGATATGCGCTTCGGCTTTTTCGGCGTCGAGCGGCGCGGGCAGGCGCAGGGCGCGGCGGAAAGACCCGGCGGGGAGCTCACGCATGAGAGACTGGCCTTCGTGCTGGCTATATTCGCCTTCGATGGTGAGAGTGTCTTCGATGATTTGGATGTTCAGGTCTTCGGCCTTGAGGCCGGGGACGTAGGCGGTCAGCAGGTAGGTTTCGTCCTGTTCGCGGATGTCAAGCGGCAAAAGGCGCGGGGCGTTCGTTTCAGCCTGGCGGGAATCCCAGCGGCGGACGGCGCGATAGGGGTTGGTGGTAATGTAGAACATGGTTTTATCTCCTTTTTTGAATACCGTTATTTGGTTTGATTACCCCTATCTTATCGCCCGGTAGTTAAAAATTTTTTGGAGGAAAGTCAAAATTTCGTTAGAAGCGCGCAGACATTATGTTAGCAGGATGAATAAAAATGGGCGGACTGAAGGTCAGTCCGCCCAAAATGCTGCTTGCTAAAAAATTGTTACGGCGCGCAGGTCGCCGAGGGCATCCAGAAGCCGACGGTGGCGTTGGCGGCC